>JBDNGL010000030.1:0-18513 GCA_041689285.1 Opitutaceae bacterium | reverse complement strand
GTCTCTATCAATCAGCCGGTTTCCGCACCAATACCTGCCAGTATTGGTTTCATTGTTGGCTTTCATGAATTCATCTCCCTCTTCAAGGTCCACGATTCCGTTTAATCGCTCCACTGTGGTGGGATGTGAGTTCGAGGCGATGCGATCCGCTGTAGAAAGTGGCCGGATCGCCGGCGACAACGAGTTTTCCCGAAAGTGTCAAGCCTTGCTGGATGAGCGCTTCGGTTGTCGTTCTCTTTTGACTACTTCTTGCACGCACGCGCTGGAAATGGCCGCATAGCTGCTCAATATTTGCCCCGGGGACGAGGTGATCGTTCCCAGCTTCACCTTCGTCTCCACGGTTAATGCGTTCGTTCTCCGTGGCGCTACCCCGATCTTTTGCGACAGCCGCCCCGATACCCTGAATCTCGATGAGAACCTTCTCCCCAAGCTCATCACTCCCCGGACACGAGCCATCGTGCCGGTTCATTACGCCGGGGTAGCCTGTGAAATGGACGCCATTGGTGCTCTTGCAAGAGAGAAGGGAATTGCTGTCATCGAGGACAACGCACACGGGCTTTTCGGGAGATACCGCAGCCAGTGGCTTGGGACGCTTGGGGAAATGGCAACGCAGAGCTTTCACGAGACGAAAAACATTAGCTGCGGGGAGGGCGGTGCCATGCTCCTCAATGACGCAAGGTTCTGTGAACGGGCGGAGATCATCCGCGAGAAGGGAACCAACCGCGCACGATATTTTCGTGGGCAGATTGACAAGTACTCCTGGGTAGATCTGGGGAGTAGCTACGTCATGAGTGATATTCTCGCCGCATACCTCTTCGGCCAGCTTAAAAGTGCCGATCAAATTCAAAGTGATCGACGGAGGCTCTGGGATCACTACGACGCCAGTTGTCGAAGTGGGCCTTCGATCAGGGGGTTCGTCGTCCCGTCATTCCGCCACATTGTGAGCAAGCCTATCACATGTACTATTTGCTGATGGCTACGCCGGGAGATCGTAGTGCGTTCATCGAACACCTCAAGATGCAGGGTATTTCCGCAGTATTTCATTACCTCCCTCTTCACCTTTCTGAATATGCCGCGTCGCGCTGGGGTGGTAAGAGCGGCGACTGCCCGATTGCGGAGGATGTTAGTGAACGCATCGTGAGGCTGCCGTTTTACAGCGGGATGACCGAAGCGGAGCAGGCACTGGTGGTCAGCGCGGTTCGAGAGTGGAGGTCGTGATTCGGGGTTGACCCTCAAATCCGTCTACAGGATTAAGTTGGCTAACTTCCTATGAAAAATATACGCAGACTCATTAGGGAACCTATTAGAAAGCGATGAATGTTCCACGAGAAATTTCTGCACTTTCTACTCACCTGCGAGCAGGTGCGAAGGGGTTTTGGATCCGTTCATCAGGCGGGTTATTGTTCCGGTTTGCCGTTTTTATTTTGATTATAGCGGCAACGTTGCTGCCGACTATCATCGCCTCCCTAGACAAGTATCGTTACGCATTTGTTGAGCTGGAAATGACAGCCAGTCAACGGGGGGCTGCAAGACTGTTCATTGACAAGGGCACGGGATATCTCGCCAGGAACGCAGTTCGGGTGCGGATTGAGCGAAGCATTATCCCGGAGACCTATCGGTTTGGAATACCTGCCGAAGATGTCGTCGGCCTTCGGCTTGAGCCTTCACACAAGCCCGGGTCTGTCGAGATTATGGGTGCTCGGGTTGTGAATTCGAACGGGGGAATATTGCAGAAGCTGGACCTCGGGAAATTCAAGTATCTCGAAGGGCCTATTGAATTGACTGCCCATGACGGAAGGGTCCAGATCGAGATCGCGGAAGTTGAAAAGCCCTCATCTCGTATTCAGATAAGCGATGACCTCAAGCTTGCCGGCCTGAGGCAGGGAATGGCTGCTGCAATTCTCCTCTGGGTTGCGGTTGTGGCTGCGGGGGCTGGCATTCTCGCCGGATTGCTTCGACAGGCCTTTTTTACACGTCTTCAGAAGATAGCGGTAGGGCTGACTGATTGGATCGAAACGTCCGGTAGGGTGCGCAGGCGCTCGATACTGCTAGTGATTTCGTGGTGTGGCGCCATTGGGTTGCTTGTGATCCTCACCGTCGCAGTCACCCAGCACAACTATTTCGAAAATCATCCATATTTCTACGATCCGGTGACCTATTCCGTTCGAGATATCTCGTTATACTTGGAGGTGAAGGATCAGCCGCGGGTGGCCGCTGCCATTACAGAGGCAATGTTGAATGATCGCTATCCCCTGCGAACGATTCCCTTGATTCTGACGGCTCCGTCGGTTCTTGCTCACCCCTTAGGGCACATGGTGACCGGAGGCATGGTATTTCTTATGCTGCTTGTTTGCTTTTGTTGGACTGTTTTTAAAGGCTCGGGTTCGCTCCTTTACGGTCTTGCTGCTACCGCGCTGCTCGCGGCTCTTCCCTGGCATTTTGATTGCCGATTGGGGCTTGGTGCCTACTGGCTCGATACTGTATCCGCCTACTTTCTTCTGCTCTCCGCCCTGGCTCTGATCAACTGGGAGCGAGGGGGGGGGGCTCTGGTGGGTGGCAGGTTTTGCAGCGTTTGCCTCCTGTTCCGTCTTGTCGCGCTACGTTTCGATCGCTTATGTTCTTTTTGTTTGCGGGCCTCTCTTTGTATTTGCGATGTCAAAAAGAACCCGCGAGGGCGGGCGCTTCCGGGAATCAATCGGTCTACCGCTTATTGTGTCCGGCTGTATTGTCGGGGTCCTGGCTATGCCCTATCTGATCGCACACTTACATAGCAATCGGGAATATTACTCCTCTTTCGGTTACGCCCTTGGCAGCACTCCGATTGAAGCATTTAACGCTATTGTAAAGAATATATGCCTAATATATTTAAGGTTGCCAATGCTTCTGGTTCTAACCATCTTGTTGGTCGTTCAGCTCTTGATGTTTGGAGGTCTTCCCTGCAGGCGTTTCTTTGCCGGGGCTGCTGGGCCATTGTGGGTTTTTATTGGTATCCTCCTCTGTCAGGTTTTCGTGATTCGTACTGTTGTCGCAATCCATCAGTTCGGCTACATCACACTTCTTTTCGTTTTTACCTGCCTGTCTCCGGTTCCCTGGTCCAATTCTGTTTCTAAGGCTCGTAAAATTGCGATTTCCCTCGCCGTTGTGCTCTGTTCGATATTCATTGGAATTGGCGCAGCACAGGAGAATCGGCGCCTCTCGAAGAATCCGTCAGCGGAGGCAAAAGCGCTAAAGAAACTGGATCTGGATTTAGCGAACGGGTTGCTCCTGGAAGATCCGGGGGTCGTATGGACCGCCTTCTTCGATGAACATTGGAGAATGCCGGCGATCGTGGCCTTTCTGATAGGGGGCGCATTGCCGGGACATCCGACAGCGCAGACGTTTAGTGTTCACGAAAAGTATATTACTACCTGGTATCCTGATAAAACCAGAGAGGAAATCTGCGAGGCCGTTCTTCAAGCTGTAAACGCGGAAGTAAATATCGCGGTGGCTCCTCTCGAGACGGAGCTGATTAACACATTGTTTAATAATGACTACAGTCGAGCGATTTCTCTCTTCATGACGACGACTCTTGCAGCGGACGATAACTGGGAGCCGGCATTCAGAATCAATACGCCTCATTTTGGGGAGCTAGTCGGTTATAGAAACCGGCGTCTTGAGCGCTCTCGCGAGTAGGAAGATGAGTCGTGGGAGCTGTAGGTAGTAAAATTTTTAAATGAGTATTCTCTTTCCCGAAATTTCGGTAGTGATGCCAACTTTGAACTGTCGCTACCTGATCGAATCTCAGGAGGAAGCGATCCGGTCTCTCTGCGGAGCGGTTGGCGAAATTGTGATTGTTGATAGTTTTTCCGAAGACGGAACCGTCGAGTTTCTCGAGTCAATTCTTGACGGGCTGCCGGTTCGTGTGATCCGACGCCCGCGGGGGCTGTATGCCTCGTGGAATACCGGGATCGCGAATTGCGACGGTGAGTGGATCCATGTTGCAACCGCCGGGGATTTGATAGATGGGAGAGAGTTGCGTTATCTTCTTGAGATCGCAAAGTCTAGGGGAACCGACGTTGTCGCGGGCACCCCTAGATTCGTGAACACCGAGAATGAAGCGATTGATGACCGTTTATGGCCAATCGTAGAGCTGTTCAACCGTAGGGTTGGGGAGGAGTTGGTGCAGATGTCCGGGACGGAACTTGTGGCCTTCTCTTTAGTGAGCTGCCGACCTTATCGACGGACACAGAGTTGGCTTGGTAGTTCTGCGAGTAATTTATACAAGGCCTCGTGCCTGAAAAAGTTGCCTTTCCCCACCTCCGTTGGACCTAGTGGTGACGCTCTGTGGGCGCTGGTGAATTCGGCCACGGTTAGCGCGACGTTTTGCGGAAGGAGGTGCGGACGTTTTGTCGTTCACGAAAGCGATTCGAGTGGTCCGAGTGTTCGGGACGAAGACGTCTCGTTGATCTACAGTAATGCCTGGGTAGAAGCGAGGGACTGGCTTCTGCGAAACCTTGATGAGAAGATCTCGGGGGTTGAGTTGAGGTTCTTGTTTGAGGAGATGCTTGAGGATCAGATAATGTTTGCGGAAAAAATCCTGAGGCTGAGAAGACGGCGGAAGGAGGTTGCGGACCTCAAAGCATACCTGCATGAAGTGCGGCAAAGGATCCCTCGCCGTCTTCGGAGGTTTGTCTTTCCGAAGTTTGAGCCGAGTGGGGAGGATTCCAAGCTGGGGTAACCGTTCGGGTTCGGTTTGGGAAGTCTCCCTTTTCTACATTCTCAGAGTGTCGTTAAAGGTAGAATTTCTAAGCATGTTGCAGTTCGGTGACGGCAGTGGTAAGAGTGACCCGCTTTCACCCTTACCTTCGACTTGTAAGGGCTTCACACTAATCTATCGCAATGAAAGTAGTTCTCTTATGTGGAGGTCTCGGAACGCGTCTGCGGGAAGAGACCGACTTCCGGCCCAAGCCGATGGTGCCGGTGGGCAGCAGACCCGTTCTCTGGCATATCATGAAACACTATGCCTCCTTCGGGCATCGTGAGTTCATCCTTTGTCTGGGATACAAGGGGGAGGTGATCAAGGATTACTTCCGCAACTACCACTGGAACACGAGCGACGTGACCCTGCGCCTCGGTGCCGATGCGGAGCCGGTCTATCATAGTAGTCATGACGAAGCCGACTGGTCAGTCACGATGATCGACACCGGTGAGAAGACGATGACGGGCGGCCGGATTGGCCGGGTTCTAAAATTCATCGAGGACGAAGAGTTCCTCCTGACATACGGAGACGGTGTTTCCGACGTGGACATCAATCAATTGATCGAGTTTCACCGCAGCAAGGGCGCGGCGGCCACCCTCACGGCGGTTCGTCCCGGGGGACGTTTCGGTGAGCTTGAAATCTCTGACGACAGGGTGCGGAATTTCATGGAAAAACCGAAGGAAGGGCACGCCTCGATCAATGGCGGATTTTTTGTCCTGAACAAATCGGTCGTTGGCGACCTCATTGATGGGGATTCCTGTGTCTTCGAGCAGCGCCCCTTGAAACGCCTCTCCGAAACGGGCCAACTTGCGGCCTACGAGCACGACGGGTTCTGGCAGTGCATGGACAATATCCGCGAGGTGGAAATGCTGAACGAAATGTGGGCCTCCGGCAACGCACCATGGAAAACCTGGTAAAATCATTCGCTGGGATTTACTCCGGAAAGCGGGTTCTCCTCACCGGGCACACCGGATTCAAGGGGGGGTGGCTTTCGCTGTGGCTTCGTGAACTCGGCGCGACGGTTTGCGGGTATTCCCTCGCGCCCGAAAGCGAGGAGGCGCTTTTCAAGCTTCTGCCCGACGATCTTTTTGAGGATTCCAGGATCGCCGATATCCGGGACGCTGACGCGGTGCGCCGGGCGATCCGCGAGGGGCGACCTGACATTATTTTTCACCTCGCCGCGCAACCGATCGTCGGGATCAGTTACCGGGATCCGATGGATACCTTCACCTCGAACGCCCTTGGGACGGCAGTGCTGCTCGAAGCGATTCGGGCAGAGAGATGCGGGGCCGCCGTCGTCATCGTCACCAGTGACAAGTGCTACCGCAATGACAATACCGGTCGAGCCTTCGTTGAGACAGACCCGCTGGGGGGCAATGACGTGTATTCGATGAGCAAGGCCGTGGCTGAGTTGGTGACTGCCTCCTGGTACGCCTCTTTCTTTTCCAAAGACGACGCACTGGGGCCTCTCGGCACCGGTCGGGCCGGGAACGTCATCGGTGGAGGCGACTATGCCGAGGACAGGATCGTGCCCGATGCGGTGCGTGCTCACAAGTCGGGTGACACGCTTCTCCTCCGCAACCCTGCGGCGACACGTCCCTGGCAGCATGTCCTTGAGTCCGTGAGCGGTTATCTCGCGTTGGGCCAACGTCTCCTCAGCCGTCCGGAGAAAGACAGCCTCCTGAACTACAATTTCGGACCCAATCCCGAATCGGTTCGAAGTGTCCAGGATCTCGTCGATTCGTGGTTGAGAACCTGGCCCGACGCCTTTTCCGTGGAAACGCCCGGCCACACTCCCTATGCCGAGGCGGCCCGCCTCAGTCTGGATCCCGCGAAGGCAAAAGAGGAGCTTGGCTGGGTTCCGGTGTGGGGGTTTGAGAAGACGGTGGTGGAGACTGCACGGTGGTATCAGCTCAGGCATGAGAGCGGTGCAGACGATTTGACCGTGCTACATTTCACCCGGGAACAAATCCGATCCTACACCGATGACGCTCACGGGCGCTCGCTCGCACGGCCGATGTAGATTTCCTCAGTCAAGGATGAACACAAAAAACACATGCCGTTCCTGTGGGTCTAGAAACCTGCTGGAGGTTATCGACCTCGGAGTCCAGCCCTTGGCGAACAACCTTCTTTCCGTAGAGGATATCGTAAAACCCGAGCCAAAGTTCCCCTTAGAGCTGGTGGTTTGCGGGGACTGTTGGCTAATGCAGATCCTTCACGTGGTTCCGCCGGTGGACCTATTTAGTGACTATGTCTACTTCTCCTCCTTTTCCGACCAAATGCTGAGGCACGCGCGGGATGCAGCGGGCCGTTATACTAGGGAGAAGCGACTTAACATGGAAAGTTTCGTCGTAGAAGTGGCCAGCAACGACGGATATTTACTGAAAAACTTCGTCGGAGCAAACATACCCTGCCTTGGCATAGAGCCTGCCGCCAACGTCGCTGCTTTCGCGCGTGAAGCCGGGGTGGAGACCCGAATCGACTTTTTTGGGAAAGCGACGGCTGAAGCGGTGGTCGCAGACCGGGGCCACGCCGATTTAATCCTCGGGAACAATGTTTTTGCCCACGCGCCGGATCCCAATGACTTTGTGGCCGGACTGGGGATCTTGCTCGCCCCGCAAGGTTGGATCGTCTTGGAATTCCCGTATGGCGTGGAAATGATTGAGAACACGGAGTTCGACACCATTTACCACGAGCATGTATTCTATTTCACTATTACGTCATTGATCCCATTATTCGCGAGACACGGATTGGAAATCTTTCACGCTGAGCAGATATCGATTCACGGCGGGTCAGTGCGCCTTTTCGTTGGAAATTGTGGTGTGCAAGCAGTTAGGCCCTCCGTTCCGGAGATGCTCGCGGAGGAACGCGCCGCCGGAGTTGACACAGAGCAATATTACCAAACGTTTAGTGCTTGCGCCGCTCGTGTAAAGGAGGATCTCATTTCGTTCCTTACTGAGCAGCAGGCAGAGGGGAAACGTGTCGCAGCCTATGGCGCCTCAGCAAAAGGGAGCACCCTTTTGAACTATCTAGGGGATGCCGGGCGCACACTTGAGTTTATTGCTGATCGCAGCACATACAAACACGGAAAATTCAGCCCTGGAGTGCATCTGCCCATCGTTCCTGCCGAAACCCTGGAGCGGGAAGGTCCGGATTTTGCCGTGCTCCTCGTTTGGAACTTTTCGGAGGAAGTGATGGCGCAGCAAGGAGCTTACCTGCAAAATGGCGGCCGTTTTGTGATTCCGTTGCCGAAACTTCGGATCACTTCATCCGGAAAAGCATGAGATTTCATCTGACAGAACTTGAGGGGCTTGTAATGATCGAGCCGCAGCCACAAGACGACGCCCGCGGCTTTTTGTCTCGAACTTACTGTGAGCGCGAGTTCGATGCGGCGGGGTTGGGCATCCGATGGGTCCAGCAAAATCATACTCTTACGAAGGGGGCGGGTAGCGTGCGTGGTCTTCATTACCAGAGGGAGCCCTATCCCGAAGCGAAGCTTGTCCGCTGTTTGTCGGGCAGGGTCCTTGACGTTGCTGTTGATATACGACCTGAATCGGGCACTTTTGGAAAGTGGGCCGCCCGTGAACTCTCCGGGGAAAACCGGTGTGCTTTATACATACCGACAGGTTTTGCGCACGGTTTCCAATGTCTGACCGAATGTTGCGAATTGCTCTATCTAATGTCCGATTTCTACAGCCCCGAATTTGCTGCCGGCATTTGCTGGAACGATCCAGTCGTCGGCATTGCCTGGCCTCTGCCGGTCGAGGGGCTTTCGGATGGAGACAAGGAACTTCCGACCCTCGCGGAGATCATTCCGTGATGCCATGAAGATTTTCATAACTGGTGCAACTGGATTCCTAGGGCGTGCTCTTTGCAAGCAAGCGACAGATGCCGGCCATGAAATTCTTGCTCTCTGCCGCACTGGGACGGCATCTGCGGTTCTTCCCAAAGAATGCCGGGTTGCCGCAGGGACACTTTCCTCCTTGCCATGGCAGAAGATTAATGACTTCATGCCTGAGTCCGCAGTTCACCTCGCTTGGATCGCAACCCCTGGGATCTATCTTCATTCCCCAGAGAACACTGAGTTGGTCGGCGAGAGCGCCGCGATGTTTCGTGGCCTTATTGACCAGGGAGTAGCCCATCTCATGGGAACCGGGACGTGTATAGAATACGCACCGACGGACGAACTGCTGAACGAAGAAAGATCATGTCTTGGGCCAATATACCCCTACGCTCAAGCCAAGGTCGAAACTTCAAAAGAACTGCAACGGGCCGCTGAGCAGGCAGGGGTAAGTTGGACGTGGGTCCGTCCATTTTACCCCTACGGGGAGAGTGAACACCCGGATCGCCTGCCGTCGATGATCGGTCGTCGACTTATCGAGGGGCGATCCGTGGAGCTTAAGACGCCTTTTAGCGTTAAGGACTACATCCACGTCGATGACATTGCTTCGGCTATGCTTGCCTCCTTGGAAAATCGCCTTTCTGGTTGTGTGAATATTGCAACAGGAACCGGGGTCCAGATTATGACTTTAGCAAAAATGATCGCCGTGGAATCCGGGTGCGATCCAGCAAGAATCTCCCATTCCCAAACGATCCTCACGGACCCCTTTCCGACAACCGTTGCGGACATTTCCAAGCTCCGTGAAGTTGGCTGGCGACCACGAGTCACTTTGGAAGCGGGACTTGCAAGATTGTGTGCTTCGATCGCATCGCATCAGCGAAACTAACAAAATGCAACGTAATTCCGCATGCCCTTAAAAGTTCACTGCCCCGGGTGTCGTAGCCACTCACTGTCGAATGCTTGGGTTATTCCGGATCAGCCCGTCGTTCTTAACTACCGTTTTCCCTGTGCTACGGCAGCAACTGCATTGCCGCGAGCGGATATTCACCTCGTTGAGTGTCGAGGTTGCGACCTAATCTTCAATAGCTCTCTTGACGAGGCGCTGATTCCGTATGACGGGAACTATGACAACCGCCAGGGTTTTTCCCTCGCGTTCACGAAGCATTTGGAAGACGTTGCGAATTCCCTGCTGCAGCGTCATGAATTAGATGGAGGCGTCGTCTTTGAGGTTGGGTGTGGGAAAGGTGATTTCCTGCGCCTGCTATGTTGGAAGTCGAATAGTAGTGGAATCGGGTTCGACACTTCTTGTGAAGAGGAAGGTGAGAGTGGTGGAAGTGTTGTATTCTATCGCCGATATGCGACTGAGGATGACGTTCCACGGAAAGTAAACGTAATTCTCTGCCGACACGTTGTCGAGCATGTCGGAGAAATCGGCGACTTTCTCGCCCTGCTTCACCGAATGGCCGTGAGTGGTAACGCCGACACCGTATATCTAGAAACACCAACATGGGAGTGGATTCGCCACCATAACGCGTTTTGGGATGTTTTTTACGATTATTGTAACTATTTTCCGGAAGCGACTCTTGCCCGTCTGGCCGAGAACGCAGGGTTTTTGATCCAACACCAGAACACGGTCTTCGGTGGCCAATACCAAGCTCTACACCTGATTCCAAATTACCACAACGGGCCTAGGCAGACGGGCGCGTGTGCCCTGCCGTCCATGGCTCAGTTCGCAACCACAGTAGGGGTTACCCTCGCGGACTTGCAGAAACGAATAAGGTCATCCGCCGATGGTGGCGATTGGGGCATCTGGGGTGCCGGCGCAAAAGGTGTAACGCTGGCCAACCGCTTGACAACGCTGAAGCCTGCTTTTGTGGTAGATGCGAACCCCGACAAGTGCGGCAACTATATTCCTGGAACTGCTGTGCCGATCGTAGCTCCGAAACATGACTTGGTTCGACGAGCGAGAGCGATTTTGGTTGCCAATCCGAATTATACTCCGAAGATTCAAACCAGACTCGCTGAACTCGATCTAAACCCTACCCTTCTTTTCGTATAATCAAAGTCCAGAAAGTAATTTAAAAGCCAATGAAGTATATAGTAGATACAGACACAAACTCGCTCGAAATCGAAAGAGAGGGGTCAACAATTAATTTAGCGCTATACTCCCCGGAGGGTTTTGAGGCACTCTCGGATTTGTGGATTAAAGTCGGCTGGCAAGAGCGATACAGTTACACGTTTACCTGGTTTGGTCGGCCGATGATCCAGCTGCCGGAGGATGTCTTGCGGATGCAGGAAGTCATATATTCAGTGCGGCCAGACTTCATTGTAGAGACCGGTGTCGCCCACGGCGGATCTCTAATTTTTTATGCATCGCTCTTTGAGGCGCTGGGGCATGGTCAAGTGATCGGGATCGACATTGAAATTCGTCCTCAGAACCGTCTGGCGATTGAGGCTCATTCAATGGCAAGTCGGATCCAACTGATCGAGGGGAGTTCGGTTTCGCCGGAGATCGTCGCTGAGGTAAAGAGGAGGATTCCGCCTGGTTCTAAAGTGTTAGTAATTTTGGATTCGGACCACAGTAAAGATCATGTTGCTGCGGAATTGGACTGTTACCGTGAGCTGGTCTCGAAAGGATCGTACATCGTCGCAACGGATGGGATAATGAGTCTGGTTGCGGATGTCCCGCGTGGCAGGGCGGATTGGGTTTACGATAACCCTACGGAAGCCGCCAAGGAGTTTGCGGCTTTGCACCCTGAATTCGTTCTTGAACAGCCCGCATGGTTGTTTAACGAAAGTGGACTTACGAAAAACGTGACGCATTGGCCTGGGGCGTGGTTACGAAGGCAGGATTAGTTTCTTGGCTAGGGAAAGCTGGATGAAAGCCCTTTTTTCGTAGCATACTCACATCGTTCATTAAAAATATGATCTCCCGCTGCCTAAAATCACTTCAATACCCCTCTGTCTCAATTGGGGTGCCCGTTTTCAACGGAGAGAGATATCTTAGGGAGGCATTGGACTCGTTGGTGTCGCAAGACTACCCGAATTTCGAAATCCATGTGTCCGACAACGCTTCGACAGATTCTACCTGGACAATCATTAGAGAGTATGCGGCAAAGAATGACCGCTTTAGGCTTCACAGGTGGGGTCAGAACGTAGGGGCCGTGCGGAATTTTCAACACGTGCTTCTCGATTCCGATACGAAATACTTTATGTGGGCGGCCTTCGATGATATCTGGAGCCCTGACTTCATTTCAAAAGCAGTAGCCGTTCTAGAGGCTGACCGCTCCGCTGTAATGGTCAATGCCAACACAGTCCTTATTGATGAGGCGGGGAACGAGTTGCCTGAAATGGCGACCCGGCCGCCGTTGTGCGATATGAAGGGGGTGATGTATGCCGATTCCGTGAAGGAGCTTGCTCTCCGTGTTGGCTGGTGCATATATGCACTAATTAACCGAAAGATGCTTCTGAAAACTTCCGTCTTTGGAGACCAAGAGATTACACATGATGTGATCTTAACATATGAACTTGCAAGTTTAGGTTCCCTTCGAGTATTACAGGACGTCTCATTCTTCTACAGGATTGTGCCAAACTCCCTTTCTGATGTGCAAGCCCAACTTCAAGTTGAGTCGGATGTTATCACCAAACCTTTTTCCCGCTTGTTTCAAAGATGCTCTCGTGTGATAGCGACATCCTCCGTATCCGCTCCTGAAAGAGCGCAGGCGTCCGAAAATTTTCTAGATGTTTGCGCAGCACACGGGGAGTGGTGGCCGGCACTTCGAGCAGAGAACAATTGGCCGAAAACGCCCAAGGCCAGACGCCGGGCCTGCTTGCTGAAGGAGCTCGCAGGCGAGGGCTGACTTTAAGGTCGAAACTGTTCACCTAGTATGAAACCTTACTTCAGCATCATCGTGCCGACGTTAAATCGGGTAACGACACTCGAAGCTTGCCTTGCCACCATAGCCCTGCAAGACTTTTCTGATTTTGAGGTAATCGTGAGTGATAACTGCAGCGATGATTCGACAAAGTCTTACGTTGAATCGCTGCTCAACACCATTCCGACGCTTCGTTATGTTCGACCGCCGACACGTTTGTCGATGAGTCGCCACTGGGAGTTCGCTTTCTCGCAAAGTCGAGGGATATATGTCTGCTATGTTGGGGACGACGACGGGATTATGTTGGGAGGTCTTACTGCGGCATTCAAAATACTCGAACTTAATGGGAGACCGCAGGCGCTCAATAGTGTAAATACTGAATACCATTGGCCAAATTCACCGATACCGTTCCATCAGTCGCTCATCAGGGTGCCCGTTGGCGAGTCTTTGATGCAGCTTCGAAAATCTTCGGAAATGCTTGAACTTCTGAAGCGGAATCTCCGTCTCTATGTCGAGCTTCCGATGCTCTACCGTGGTTTCGTGCGACGGGATGTCTTGCAGGGAATCAAAGTAGAAACTGGTGTTTTGTTTCGATCCTCGATTCCGGACGTTTATGCTGCGGTTGCAGTCGCCGCGACGATACACGAGTATCTGTTTATTAACACTCCGCTCTTTGTCGAGGGTGTTAGCGGTGCATCGAATGGTGCGAGTTGTCTCTGGGGTGGTTGCGACTCGGACAAGGAATTCTTTGTTGAAGATAGTATCCCGTTTCACTCGGACCTGAATTTCTGCGGAACGGAGGCTTATCTCCACGCGGAATCGCTCTTGCAATGCCGTGACGCAGGACTTCTTAAGTATGACGCGATGATGGATCCGGTTGATCTTGTATCCCATGCTGCGGCAGGAGCAGGGGGGTTGATCAAAGAACGATACGATCAGGTATGGGACGCGATTATGGAGACTGCCAAGAGGTTCGATTTGCTTCCGCTGGCAGAGACACTGCGGACGGATCATCCAAATACTCCCATTTGTAGCAATCCGTTTCCGACGGCAACCCTGTGGTCGGACGTTCGTGGCGCATACGAACCTGCGCTGGCAGTGCGCGCCGATCGGTTCGGGTACAGTTCAGTACTGGATTGTGTCCAGTTGCTCGATAGCTGGGTTCGCTCTGCGACGGGGGGTGGATCGGGCTCCGAGGTTCTAGCGATGGAATTGGCAGAGCGTTACGTTCTCCTAGACCGATCAAGCACGTCAAAGATCGCTTATGAGGGGTCCAAGTATACTGTGCGTCAAGCGAAGGCTGAGATCCGGGTTCTTAGACGGAAGTTGGCGGCAATGAAGGAGGAGCGGGCAAAAGGGGGGATTGTAGGACGTATGTTGAGAGGCTTGAGAGGCTTGACGAAATCCATCGTGAGTTTCAAACTCCCTCGCTCGAGCGCTCGACCGGGAAGCTGATTTAGACCTTCTGTTTGGTCGATAGCGGTTTTGACCAATTAGGAAGCCGAGTTTAGGTTACGGTTTCTCATGCTTAAGTGAAGCGTGGAGCCCCCAAAAAAACCAAATGAGAGCGTCCTAATTATTTTCTTCGTTTCGTTCCATGTGGGTACGGCCCTTGTGATCTGAGCCAAGATGCTTCACAGTTGGCTGTGGTTTGAAATTTAAAGTGTAGAAATTGAGGGACACTATAGCTCCCCAAAGGGGCATCATACCAAATTTCATAGTTAACAAAATCAAAAACATGATCATTATTTGTAACGGAGCGTTCAAAAGCGGGTCGTCATGGCTCATGAATATCGTGCGGCAGCTCACGAATACGGTCCCTATTGAAGCGGAATGGCGCAATCCAAAATGGAGTAATCCCTCGATTGCGCCGGAAAAACTTGAAGGTTTCATCAAGGCGCACGATGAACTGGAGGGGCAGTTCGTGAGCAAGAATCACCTCGCATCACCTGCGGACCGAAAGGTCTTGTTGGACAGTGGGCACCGAAATGTATTTGTGCTGAATATCACCCGTGACATTCGTGATGTTGTCGTTTCCGCCTATTATCACGCGGTTCGGGTGGAGGAATATACGGGATCTTTCGAAGCTTTTTTTAAAGAGAGGGGTGCAAATGTGGCGAAGAGAGTTTCCTCCTACAATGAGTTGTGGTCTGCTAAGAACGACCGTCTTTATGTCGCCTCTTACGAGCGTTTGCAGCTCGATGGGGTCCGGGAGATTTCCGCGGTCAGTGAGTTTCTACAACTCGGCACCGATCCTGAGAGGGTCCGTGAAGTCTACGAAAAAACCCGCTTCGATGCGTGGAAGGAGCGAACTGGTTCACCGCATATGCGGAAGGGTGTGATTGGTGATTGGAAGAATCACCTTACGGCGGAGGATGTTGAGAGGCTTCGCGCAAAGGTCCCCGCGTGGGCGTTCGCGCCGGAAGCGGACTGACTGCTCGAGCTCTCGCTTGAACGGAATCCCGATTTTCTCTCGGCATAAGGTTTCTCGTTAGTAGATAACAATATGATCATATCGACTTCCCATAAATTTGTTTATTGTGCAGTACCGAAGGTGGCGTCGCGAACGCTTCGTGGTCTCTTTGAGCCATTGAACGATGAAAAGCTGATGAAGTCCCTTTTTCCGACCCTGCGGGCGAAGAGTGGAAATCTTGCATTTCACCGGCCAACGGGTTTACGGGAGCGGATGACGAAGATCGGGCTTGAGCCTGCGGAGTTCTTCTGGTTCGGTTTCGTTAGAAATCCTTGGGATCGGGCCGTTTCCCACTATTATTTCGAGCAGGCGCGCTCGAGGAACGAAGGTGCTCTCGGACGAATCAGTAGCAAGCATGTCTCCTACCATAAGTCCATGATCGGCCTTTCGTGGGAAGAGTATCTGCTGAAGACCCCCTATTTTCCGCAATCGGAGTGGCTCAAAGATGATGCCGGGATCGCAGTCGAGAAGATTTTCCGGATGGAGCATCTGGAGGCCGACCTCGTTGAATTGGGGGCATTGCTCGGCTGCGATTTTGATGCGCCTGAGATTAGCGGGGCGACGGAACGTGAGCGGGATTACCGGGTCTATTTCGAGAACGATCGGCAGATCGATGCCGTGGCCCGCTACTATGCGGAGGACATTCTTCTCGGAGGCTACCGTTATGACGGAAGCTTTGGCGAGAGGTTCGATCTGAGCCGACTGACCGCAAAGCCTTCATGACAGTTAAGTTGCCACCTCCTTCAGCGAACGATTCAGGGAAGCGGTCTCGCTCACCGATTCGGGTTCGTATCGACAGGGCACTGATCGAGGCGGATGGGCTCCACGAGGTTCTGGCCCGTCTTGCGTGGGCGTCGGCCGGGGAAGTTGTCGAGGTGGAGGCGGATTTTGAGGTGCCTGCGAGGATCGAGTTACCCGATTCGCTCGCTGATGAAGTGGCCGAGGAGTGCGCCAACATTCGCTACGTAAAGAGGGGTTGGTTTCCCTTTAGGGAGACCTTGACTCTCGTTTGTGATGAGGCGGCCAAGGGGGCGGCCGGCCCCGGTGCCTTCGTGGCGAGTCGCCATGAGGCGGCCGAGGGCGGAGAGATGACCCGGCTTGTTTATTTCGCACGGCGTTCTGAGATCGAAGCGGTGCGTCGGGCAAGTCGCCGGCGGCTCTGGCAGTGGCGCGAAGAATGGAGTCGCTTCTCGAAGGCCTATCTAGTAGCGACGGGGCCCTCCTTTGATCGTTACACGGAGATCAATGACTTTGAGGGGGCGTTCGTCGTGGCTTGCAATAGCGCGGTGATTGACCGTGAGTTTATGGAGAGGGCCAGGCCGTCGCTGATTGTTTTCGGCGATCCGATTTTTCACTTCGGGCCTTCGCGCTATGCCTCTGAATTCCGCACGCGGCTCCGCGCTGCCGCCGGGGAGTTTGATTTTCGAATCGCTGTCACAGAGAAATATTGCTTTCTTTTCAGTCACTGCTTTCCCGAGCTGGTGGAGCGGACCGTCTTCGTCCCGGCTGATGGAACTCGACGTGACTTTCATTGGCGTCTTGATGAGGACTTTGTCGTCAAATCGACGAAGAATATTCTCACTCTCCTGATGATCCCTTTCGGAGCGGCTTTCGCTCGTCGTCTCGAGATTCTCGGTTGCGACGGCCGAAGGCTCGCCGACGACGGGTATTTCTGGGGACACTCGGCCGCTGCCCAGATCAATGACCGGATGCGCAATATCCAGGAGGCTCACCCCGGCTTTTTCAAGATCGATTACAACGACTACTATCTCACGCACTGTCGCCAACTTGAGCGCTTCTTTCTCGATCTGGAGCGGTCCGGGATCGAGGTGGGCAGTGTATCTCCCTCCCGTATCCCGGCCTTAGCGCAGCGCTCCACGAGTCCTGAGTTGGCTGAGGCATTGGACGTCGATACGGTAAATGCCCTGCTTGACGATGGGGCTCGTCGTGTGCGGACACGGCTCCATCAGTTGGATCGGTCTGCCTTGGTTAAGCCTCGCTTCGTTTCCGTCAATCCGAGTCTCCGGGGTTCGATGGGTCACCCCCTCTATCAGGATCTATCAATCCGCAGGGTTTTGTCTCCCGACGGGAAAGGCTTTATTTCCCTCGGCGACGCCAGGCTTGAGGAAAAGCTTCAAGGAGGTTTTATCCTGCCTGTCTTTGAGACGAGAATCTGGCAGGTCCACCGGAAGGCAGGAGAGCAACGGCGGGTGGCGGGCGATGCCTTCGTAGAAGAGTTACTTACGGCACTCGAGAGCCTCGACGCGGTCTCTCCGCTCGACGAGGCCGTTCTCTTTCTCTACCTGGGGCATCCGGCCTTGCTCCCGGCGCTGGCGCACCGATGGGGAACGAAGCGATTTCGCTGTCGACGTTTTGTTTTCAACCTCTTCTCCGGTTTTGTCGATGCACCTGCAACGAGGGGAGGGGACGAACCGCTCCGGGCGGTAGCGCAACTGGCAGAGGGCCTGGGCGGCTTTGATGATTTGTTTCTCGTGTGCGATTCAGCGCCGCTCGTCAATGACTTTTATCGCGTCGCGGGGATGCAACTGTCGTTGCTGCCAATGTGTCCCAGTCAGAGTGTAATCCGGCCCGGGAAGACTGAAGGGTGTGGTTCCGGCAGTGCCGCGAGAAAGCTGCGCGTGGTCTACCCGTCGCAGTCCGAAAAGTTCCGGGGTTTCGAGGTAATGACGCGCTTCCTCTTCCTCCATGCGGAGGAGTTTGCGGACACGCTCGAGTTCGTTGTAAGGATCCAACCTTTGGGAAAGATAAAGGCGTTTAATCGAACGAATGTCACGTGGGTTCAGGGCGTTCTCACCGTAGAGGAATATGCGGAATTGCTTCAAGGAGCCGATATAGTGCTTCTTCCTTACAGTCCGGAAGAGTTCCATTACCGGACTTCTTCGATTCTCGCCGAGGCCTTTTCCCTGGGGAAGCCGGTAATAGCCATTTCCGAATCATGGTTGGGACTTCAAGTTTCCAAGACTGGTTGCGGTTGGCTGGTGGATTCGTGGGACTCGGATGGACTGAGAGATGTCTTCTCTCGCATCAAGAACGAGAGAACAAGGGTGACGCAACTGCAGGGTGCTAGTCTGATGAGGGATTGGTGCGAGGAAAATCGCGTCGAACGGTTTGTCGATGCCGTCTTTAACGCGGCTTCCGCCACATTTATCGGGGAACGATCGACCGACTTGTGTGAGCGGGTTCTTTTTGTCGAGTCGCCCCAGGGCGCCGTGGACGAGTTCCGAGTTCTTTTTGCGAAGAGGGTTAAGATTTCTCGGAAGAAGCTCCTTGAAATGTTGCCGGTGGGTCTCAGGTATGCGTTGGAAACGAAGCGCTTTCTTGCCTTCCGCTTGATCCGAAAAGGGCGCCGGTACGCAAGCCGCATGCTTCTGCGCCTGCGCGGAAGGGGCCCCTCGACGGGCAGAAAGGGGATTGGGTTAAGGCCGGGCGGTCTGCTACAGGGCCTTCCGCCTCAGGCGCAGATGCGACTCGACGATGCTGAACTCTGTAGGCGTCTCGCTCGGATTTCCGGGGAATCACCGGCGGACAGTCCCGGTCTTTTGCGGGTGGATACACGGACCGATCT
>JBDNGL010000029.1:0-33007 GCA_041689285.1 Opitutaceae bacterium | reverse complement strand
TGCCGGAGACCGCCGATGCCTTGTTTGGCACGGAACAGATGAAGCGTTGAAGTCGGCCGTGCCGCCTGCATTCCTCGGAGCCATGAAGCCCCTGCAAAAGTGGTGGTTACTGCTCCTGGCGGTCCCGTCACTGCTGGCCATTAACGAGCCCGAGCCACTCCCTGCGGACCTGCCGGACGGGGATCAAGATCTGGCTTCAGCTCGGGCGGCCTCAGCCGCCGCGACCGATGAACCGTCCGCCCTGCGGGCTCTTGCCACCATCGTCAATCTTCACCGTCGTCGAGGCGATTACGCCGAAGGGCTCGCCGGTGCCAGCGAGGGTCTCGCCCGAGCCCAGCAGATTCGCGACACAGCCCTGCAGGTGGAGTTCCTCTATCTCCAAGGACGGATTTACTGGAACCTCACCGATTATCCCCGATCGTTGGAAATCCATTTGACTGAATTGGGTCTGGCCCAGCAGCTCGGGGACCCCTTCTTGCTCGCTCGCACCCATGGGGGACTTGGCCTCACCTATCAGCGATATGAACGCGATGAGGACGCCCTCCACCATTTTCATCTCGGGCTGGCCGAGGCTGCGCGAGCACCAGACAACCGCATGCGCGGTAGCCTGCTCAATAGCCTCGGCAACTACCATCTTACCCGGGGCGAACATGCCCGCGCTGCAGAACTCTATGAGGAAGCCCTGCAAATCCGGATCGCATCAGGCAATTCGCGCGCGATCGCCGAGACCCTCACCAATCTCGGTCTCGTCGCCGACGCCCGTGGCGAATATGAATCCGCACTAGGCTATCTCCACCGAGCCCTCGCCACCTTTGAGGCGCTGAAATACCGCCGCTATATCGCCAACACGCACCGCCGGATGGGGCGCGTCCTCCGCAATGCCGGCCGGAACACCGAATCCCTCGCTAGCCTCGGGGCCGCCGAACGCTACGCCGCCACTTTGCAGAGCGACGATGTCATGGCTGATATTCTACAGGAATATGCACTCACCTATGAGGCCCGGGGCGACTTGCCCGCCGCCCTCGCCGCGCAGCGCCGCCACGCCGCCCTGCGCGAACAGCTCCGGAGCGCGGAGGACCGCCGGCGCATGGCCGAGCTGCGCGCCGGTTATGGCGCAGAACAAAAGGAATTGGAGATTGAATTGCTCCGCCGGGATCAGGCGTTGCAATCCGCCGAGCATGACCGCCGCCGTTCCCGCCAGATTGCCTTGGTCAGCGCGCTGGGCGGCGGCATCACCTTGCTCGCCGCACTTAGTTTTCTTCTACGGTTGCGCCTGCGTGGAGAACGGCGTCTGCGGCGCGCCACCGAAGAAGCCCGCCGCCGTGCCGAGGCGGCCGAACACATCAAAACGCAACTGCTCCGCATGGCTTCGCATGACCTCAAGGTTCCGCTGCAGGCCCTCCACGCCACCGCCGGGCTGATCGCTGAGCAAGCCGAAGACACCGCCGGCGTGCGGCGCCGTGCTGGCGACATGCAGTCCGATACCGCGCGCATGCAAACCTTGGTGCGGGATTTTTTAGAGATCTCGGCCGTGGAGCAGGGCCACCTGCACCTGCATCCCACCCGAGTGGATCTGGCTTCCATCGCCTGCGCAACCGCCCAGATGCTCCGCCCGCTAGCGCTTCATCGCCAACAACAGCTGACCGCACTTCCACCTCCGGAAACACTTCCACCCGTGCGCGCTGATGACCGGCGGTTGCGACAGATCTTTGAAAATCTGCTGGGTAATGCGCTCAAATATACCCCCGATCGCGGAGAGATCCGTCTGCAATTCGGCACCCAAGGATCATGGGTATTCGCCGAAGTGCGCGACAATGGGCCCGGCTTAGATGCAGCGGCCTTTACCCGCATCTTCGATCCCGCGCCGGCCTCGCCTTCCGCCGATGGTTCCAACGGGTTGGGTCTGATGATCGTGCGCGAACTTCTCACCCTGCAGGGCGGCCGCCTGGAAGTGCAGTCACGCCCTGGCCATGGCGCGGTCTTTCGGGTCCTCTTCCCCGGGGTCTGAGTCACTCAGCCCAAACCGTTCCGCAGGCTCCATCGCACCAAGGTCGGCACATCATGCAGGCCCAGTTTGGCGCAGATCCGCGCACGGTGCTTCTCCACGGTGCGCGGACTCAGGCCCAACTCAGACGCAATCTGCTTGGACAGCAGCCCCCGCACCACCAGCCGCACCACTTCACGCTCACGTTCGCTCAGGGTTTCCGCTCCGCTGCGCGGTAGCTCAAGATCCGCTGTAACCGGCAACGGCGGAGGCACGGTGGCGGAAAAATGCATCCCGCCCTGCCACACCAACTGCACCGCATGCGCCACCTGTTCCATCGGCGCGCTCTTGTCGACAAAGCCCGCCACCCCCAACGCCAGCAACTCCGCCGGCAGTCCGGATTCGGGATAGGCGGTCAACACCACCACCCTGGGCCGACAACCCCTTTCCCACAAGCCCCGCACCAAATCCCGGCCATCCATAGTGCGCAACCGCAGGTCGGTGACCAGCAGGTCCGGCGGCCGTTCCAGACAGGCCGCCATCGCCTGCTCACCAGTGCTAAAATCCCGCAGTTCGGACGTGGCAAAGGCCGCGCGCAGCGTCTCCCGCAGTAGGAGCCGATAGGTCGCGGTGTCATCCACCAAAACAATGCTTGGTGGTGGGGTCTTCACCTCATTCATGGTGCAGTATTGTGCAAGGATCCGGGCGGGGATGACGAGCCGCAATCCTGACCCACACCACTGCGACAAATGGCGTAGAAATACGCCATGACACAACCTTGTGTGCCAACGGCCCGAAATCATCGTTAACCCAAACAGGAAGGCGATGCATCGCCTCTCATCCCCAAGTTAATACCTACCCAACCCGCCGTCCGATTATGAAATCACCCCTAGACCTGTGCCGCACCTTCGCCCTGCTCGGGCTCTCCACGACGCTGACGTGGGCGCAAACCGTCACCAACGCCGCAACCGATGAGCCGGTTAAACTCGAAACCTACACTGTCACCGGCTCCAACATCCGCCGCTTGGATGTAGAAAAAGTCCTGCCCGTGACCGTACTAAATCGGGATGAAATTGAGGTCCGCGACGCTTCGCAACCTGCCGATCTGCTCATCTCGCTGCCGCAAGTCACCGGGTTGCCGGGCAATGAGACCGCTACCCTCGGCGCCACCGCCCGGGGCGACAATGCCAGTGTCTCCATGCGTGGGCTTAAATCCGCCGATACCTTGGTGCTCCTGAACGGCCGCCGGCTCATGCCCCATGGCATCAGCCAATCCGAAGGCGGCGTGCCGAACCTATCGGTCAACGTCAACCAGCTGCCCAACCGCGGCCTCGAGCGCATCGAAGTCCTCCGCGATGGCGCCTCATCCATCTACGGCACCGATGCCGTCGCCGGCGTGATTAACTACATCACCCGACGGGATTACGTCGGCACCGAGCTGACCCTGCGCTACGCGCAGACCGAAATAGGCGATGGCAAGGAAATGCGCAGCACCCTGACCCACGGCTTGAATTTCGCTGACGGCCGCGGGCGGGTGCAAGTCGTCCTCGATGTTTACGACCGCGCGGCCATCTTCGCCCGTAACCGGCCCTTCATGGCCGAGGCCGACATGACCTACCGGGCCCCGGCGCCATGGAATGTCTCCACCAACACCCAATTCAATGCCCGCTCCGCCACCAGCGAATTTGGTAGCTACAACGTCGGCACCGTCAGCGGTGCCGGCGTCTTCAGCGCCACCCGACCCGCCGGCATACCCTCCACCCTTGCCGCCACCTCCGGCCTCTTCTTCCTTGTGCCTACCGATAGCGGTAGCGTGGGGTTTCGCACCACTACTCCGCCACGGGATGGCGTGACCAAAACTTATTACTGGAACAATAATGATTATCGGGTGCTCCAGCCCGACTCTACCCGCATCAACGCCTTCCTCTCCGGCGACTACGATCTCAACGACCGGTTCACCGTCTTCGGCGATATCAATTATTACGATGCGAGGTCCACGACCTACCGGGAACCCGCCTCTATCACGCTATCCACGGACGGCGAATTCATCGTGCCCGCCACCAATCCTTGGAACCCCTTCGGCACCCGGTTCTGGCATCCCGCGGGGGCACCCAATACCGACGGCACGGCGCGGCTCACCGGCACGCCCGGTGCCGTGCGCATCAGCAACAAGCGGCTCACCGATCTGCCGGATCGCGTCGCCGCAATCGACAATCGCGTCTTCCGCGGTGTAGCCGGCGTCCGCGGCAAATGGGGCGAAACCTGGAATTGGGAAACCGCCGTGCTCCACGGCGACTCAAAGGTCGTGGACAGAGAGTCCAACATCCCACGCGAAAGCCTCTTCCGCCCTACCCTCAATCAAACCGACCCCAACCAAGCCTTTAATCCCTTCACCCGGACTTTCGCTGTGCAAGGCGGTGCCTTGGTCGTGACTGGCGACTATCAAAATCCCGCCTCACTGCTGAACAGTTTTCTCGATGATTTCATCCGGCTCGGCCGCACCGGCTTGAGCAGCGTGGACTTCAGCGCGAATGGTGACCTCTTGCAGCTCTGGGGTGGCAACACCCTCGGCCTAGCCTTCGGCGGCGAATACCGCTATGAGTCGTATCTGGACTATCGGCCTCCCTTCGCCGGCCTCAATCCCCCCGGCTCGGGGCTCAATCCCGATTCAAACGACTTCATGAATTTCTCGCCGAATTCCGATACAAACGGTAATCGGTATGTGACTGCCCTGTATGTCGAGAGCCGGCTGCCCCTGGTCGGCGGCAACTTCCAATTACCCTTGGTCAAGGAACTCGAGCTGACCGCCTCCGGTCGGTATGAAAACTACACCGACTTCGGCAACACGACCAAACCCAAGCTCGGCCTAAACTGGCGACCGTTCAATGCCGTGCTGGTGCGGGCCTCTTACAACGAAGGCTTCCGAGCACCCAATCTAGCCCAGCTCTTCACCGGCACACTGATTCGCACCGTCACCGGCAGCAATGACTCCTACCGTAGCGCCGTTACTGGCCTGCCGACCGATGGCCCTTCCAACCGTCGCAGCATCGCCTCCGGCAATCCCGACCTTCAACCCGAACAGTCAGTCGGTAAATCCGCCGGGATCGTGGTGGATGTGCCCGTGATCAAAGGCCTATCCTTCGGCGTCGATTACTGGGAAATCCGCCAGACGGACGTGATCGCCTCCGCGGGCTCCATTGCCGACGACACCGCCTCCTTGCTCGCGGCCACTGCGGCCGCTCTCGCTGCCGGCCAGAATATCAACAGCATCGACCTCGGATCGGGCACACCCAATTATCAGGGAGACCCGGCCGTCGTCCGTCTGCCAGTGACCCAGGCCGATCGGGATTTCTTCACCGGCTACAACGCCACCCGCACTCCGGGCAATCAACGGGCGGTAGTGGGCGCTATCGACTTCCTCCGCACGACTTTCTTCAACCGCTCGCAACAGTTTGTGAATGGTTTCGATTTCGACGCCACCTACCGGCTGCCGCGCACCAGTCTCGGCAACTTCACGGTGAGCACGAGTTGGAGCTACCTGCAGGATTTTCATGCTTACAACACTGCCGGGGCCTCCCGCACTGAATTGCGCTGGACGAACAGCGCCGCCGTCGGCGGTGCCTCACCCAAGTGGCGCGGCAATCTCAGCATCACTTGGCGCAAGGGCCAATGGGGTGCCGGCGTCGCCGCCTACTATATCGGTGAATACAGTGACAGCGGCGCCACCACCACCGCCGCGATCTACGATTCCCTAGGACAACCCGCCTACATCGCCCCGGTCCTCACCAATGGCACTACCGTTTATCGCTACGTGGTCTCGGATTCCGTTAGCGCCAACGCCTATGTCACCTACCGGATCCGGGCCGACAAAGATTCCTGGCTCAATGGCACCAGTGTGCGCGTGGGTGTGATCAACGCCTTTGACCTCATCCCGCCGCTCTCCAGTGATTCCCGCGGCTACGATCCCTCGCTCTACAATCAGATGGCGCGCGGGCGCTCTTGGTCGCTGCAAGTCACCAAACGTCTGTAACGATTTCTGGAGAGTGCGATTCGACCTCGCACTCTCCACGGTATCCGGCCGAAATGACGCCCGTGCGTATGCGTTTACAAAGCACCGCCCGTTGGCTGGCGCCGTTTGGCTTCGGCATAATCCTAACCGCTGCGACCGCTACCCCAGCGGTGACGATCGAGCCCGTCACCGCCGCGCATGGCATGGTCGTCGCCGGTCACCCTGAAGCCTCCGCCCTCGGGGTAGCCGTGCTCAAGTCTGGCGGCAATGCCATGGACGCAGCCGTCGCCGTGTCGCTCGCCCTCGGGGTTGCGGAACCCTACGGTTCCGGTCTCGGCGGCAAACTCATGCTGCTTTACCATGACGCCAGCACCGGGCGCACCCACGCGGTGGATGGCATGGATGCCGCCGGTCACTCTCTCGACGTGGCCGCCTATCGCCAACTCCCGGCCGCCGGTCGCCACGACGGCTGGTCGGCGGTGGCCGTGCCCGGCCTGCCCGCCGCCCTGCATCTCGCCCATGCCCGCTGGGGCACGCAGCCTTGGGATCGAATTGTGCGACCGGTCGCGCAATTCGCCCGTGACGGCGCCACCATCCTGCCCAAAACCCGCGAACTCATCATTGAGCGGGCCGATAAGCTCCGGCAATATCCGGCCCTCGCGGCACTCTTCCTACCCGGCGGCGAACCCCCGCCAGCCCATACGCGCCTGCCTCAACCCGTGCTCGCCACCACCCTCGACCTGCTCGCCCGCGACGGGGTTGAGACTTTCTATCGCGGGGCCATCGCCACTGAACTCGTGGCGGCCGCCCAATCCGCTGGCGGCCATCTCACATACGACGATCTCGCCCGCTATGAAGCCCGGCTGACGACTCCGTTGAGCACTTCATTCGCAGAATTTGAACTGCTCGGTGGCCCGCCGCCCACCTCGGGAGCGAGCCTCGTTTTCGCCATCCTTTCCCTCTTGCAGGACGAACCGCTTGAACCGCCGCTGCGCACCGCCGCCAACCTCGACCGCATCGGTCGCGCCTGGCGGGCAGCACTACCCCGGGTGCAGGCCACGGTGGCCGATACCGCTGTGCCCGCGCTGATGCCGACCGGGACTGTGTTGGAAAGCACCGGTGCCAACGACGCCACCACCCACTTCATCGTCGTGGATCGGCACGGTAACATTGTCTGCGCCACGCAATCCCTCAGCCTCCACTTTGGCGCAGGCGTCATGACTGCTGGTGTCATCCTCAACGATAGCATGAGCAATTTCTCCTACGTTGATCCCACCAGCCCCAACTACGTCGCCGCCGGCCGCCGACCGCGGAGCACGATCACACCCACGCTGGTCCTGCGTGATGGCCAGCCCGTGCTCGCTATCGGGGTGCCGGGCGCCCAACGCATCCCCACCGCCGTGCTGCAGGTTCTGCTCGATCATCTCCTCTTCGCCCGGCCGCTCGCTGCGGCCATTGGTGACACCCGTATTCACTGGTTCAAACCGTTCGTGGATGATGATCCGGAAACGATTGAGGCTGAAGCCTCGCTCGATAACACCATCGCTGATGAGCTGCGCGCCCTTGGTTGGCAGGTGGAACTGCGCGAGGACCCCGGCACCGGACGACATTTTGGCGGCGTCAATGCCGTCACCCTCAACCCCGATGGCTCTCGCACCGGCTACGCCGATCCCCGTCGGACCAACGCTGCCATCGGTCACTGACCCTGCTGATTGTCTGTGGCCACCCAACCGCTTTCATGAAACCCAACCCCGATCATCATGCCGCCGACGGTGCCACCTACGGACGCCGCCAATGGCTCGGCTGGGTGCTCGGTCCCGGCGCACTGTTAATTACGTTGCTGCTCCCACCCCCTGAGGGTTTAAGTGTTGCCGGCTGGCATACCGCCGGCGTGGCCGTATTGATGGCCGTGCTGTGGATGAGCGAAGCCCTGCCGCTCCCGGCCACCGCCCTCCTGCCGCTCGTGCTGTTTCCGCTGCTCAAGCTGGGCTCGATCCAGGAAAGCGCCGCGCCCTACGCCAACCCCATCATCTACCTCTTCCTCGGCGGTTTCATCATCGCGCTCGCGATGCAACGTTGGAATCTCCATCGCCGTTTCGCGATCAATCTCATCGGCTACATGGGCACGCAACCGGCGCGCATCATCGCCGGTTTTCTCATCGCCGCCGCGTTGTTGAGCATGTGGGTGAGCAACACCGCCACCGCGATGATGATGCTGCCGATCGCCTTGTCCGTCGTGCAGCTGCTCCCGCGCGCTACCGCCGACAACCCCAAGGCCAAGGCCTTCAGCACCGCCGTGCTGCTCGCCGTGGCCTATGGCGCGACCACTGGCGGCATGGCCACGCTCATCGGCACCCCGCCCAATGCCCTGCTCGCCGCCTACCTCGGCAAAGTCTATAATGTCACCATCGGTTTCGGCCAGTGGATGCTCATCGGGGTGCCGGTGATGCTCGTCACATTGCCCGTCGTATATCTCGTGCTCACCCGGGTCTCCTTCCGGCTCGACCGAGGCGAAGTGCCCGGCATGGCCGCCCTCATCACGGCGGAGAAAAAACAACTGGGGGTCTTCAGTAACGGTGAACGCGCCGTGCTCATCGTCTTTGTGCTGACCGCGCTCGGCTGGGTCTTTCAGCCGCTGCTGGCGCGGACCATCCCCCTAATCACCGACACCACCATCGCCATGACGGGCGCCCTCCTGCTCTTCATGATCCCACTCAACCGTCGGGGTGACTTCGTGATGAATTGGGAGTCCACCAAGGGTCTGCCTTGGGAGGTGCTCCTGCTCTTCGGCGGCGGACTCAGTCTCGCGGGCAACATCCAAAAACACGGGCTCTCCCAATACCTCGGTGAACTCTGCGGGGCGCTCGGCGGCGTGCCCATGCTGCTCACGCTCGCCATCGTGTGCTTCGGCATCCTGATGCTCACCGAGCTCACCAGCAACACCGCCACTGCCGCCACCTTCCTGCCCATCGTCGCGGCCATCGCCGTGAGCCTCGGGCAAAACCCCCTGCTCTTCCTGATCCCAGCCGCGCTCGCGGCCAATTGCTCCTACATGATGCCGGTCGGCACCCCGCCCAACGCCATCGTTTTTGGCAGCGGACACATCACCCTCCCTCAAATGGCCAAGGCCGGATTTTTGCTGAACCTAGTCCTCGTGCCCATCATCATCGGCCTGGTCCTCCTGCTCGGCCCGTTCATCTTCGACCTTCGCTTCGATACCCTACCTGCTTGGGCCCGCTGACTCCACCCATGCAATTCGAACACTTCGCCCTCAATGTCACCGACGCCCACGCCGTCGCCGCTTGGTATGTCGAGCACCTCGGTTTCCGGATCGCCCGTCGGCGTGAGGACGCACCCTTCACGCACTTCCTCGCCGACGACACCGGCCGTGTGATCGTCGAATTCTACGCCAACCCCGCTGCACCGGTGCCCGAATACGCCGCCGCCCATCCGCTCTCTTTTCATCTCGCGGTCGTCGCCGCGGACGCTCACGCCGAGTGCCAACGCCTCACTGCCGCCGGCGCCAAGCTGCTGCGCGAGGAACCCCAGCCGGATGGCTCGCTCCTCGTGATGCTGCGTGATCCCTGGGGCGTGCCGCTTCAGCTCTGCGAGCGGGCCGTGCCCTTTGGGCCGGTGACAAAAAATCCGGAATAATTCCCGGCGACAGTGCTCTCATAGTGGTTGGTGCCTGTATCGGGTCCTTTCGGATTCGACACCAAACTCGTTCCCAAAAGCGTATTCCCATGAATAAATCCACCAAGACCCTCCTCGCCATGGCCGCCATCACCGGGCTTTACGCCGGTGCCTTCACGACCAAAGCCAGCGCGCAGACCTCGCCGGGGACCGCCGCTCCCACCGAGGAAAAGGCCAAGGAAAAATGTTCCGGCAAGGAAGGCTGTAAAGCCAAGGAAGGTTGCAAGGCCAAGGAGTCCTGCAAATCCAAGGAAGCCTGTAAGGGCAAAGAGGGCTGCAAGGCGAAGGAAAGCTGCAAAGCTAAAGAGGCCTGCAAAGGCAAGGAAGGCAGCGGTGCCAAGGATAAGCCGACGAAGTAAATCCCTCGCCCACCACCCGGGACCGCGGATAACCTCCGCGGTCTCCTTTTTTTATCGTGCCCGCCAATCCTCACAACGGCTTCACCGACTACGGCATCGGCCTTGGCCTGCGCGTGCCGCACTACGGCCACATCCTGGCCGAGCAACCCACCTGCGGCTGGTTTGAGATCATTTCGGAAAATTTCATGGTGGACGGCGGACGGCCCCTCGAGGTGCTGGATGAAATTCTCGCCCAATACCGCGTCGTCCAGCACGGCGTATCACTCTATTTCGGCGATGGCCAGCGGGCCGACCGCACGCACCTCCGCCGCTTGAAAAATCTCGTGCGCCGCACTGGCACGCCTTGGCTTTCCGACCACCTGTGCTGGGGCAGCGTGGACGGCACCTACACGCACGACCTCCTGCCGATGCCTTACACCTTCGAAGCCGCGCGGCTAACCGCGGAAAAAATCCGGATGGTGCGCGACTTTCTCGAAGTGCCCATCTGCGTGGAAAACGTCAGCTCCTACATGGAGTTTCATGTCTCCGAGATGACCGAGTGGGAATTCCTCAATGAAGTAGTCGAGCAGGCCGACTGCGGCATCCTGCTCGATGTGAACAATATTTACGTCTCCTCGCGCAATCATGGCTTCAACCCCTACACCTACGTGGACGCCCTCCCGGCCCACCGTGTGGGCCAGATCCATCTCGCCGGCCACTCGAAATTCGAGCGCTACCTCCTCGATACCCACGATCACCCGGTGATCGATCCCGTTTGGAAACTCTACGCCCACGCCATCCGCCGCTGCGGCCTCACCGCCACCTTGCTGGAGTGGGACGACCGAATCCCCTCTTTCGACGAAGTCCACACCGAGGCCCTCAAAGCCAGCCGTTACCTTGATGTCACCCGCCAAGCCAAGTCCACCCCGGCGCGACGCTGATTCGCTGCGCGCCTGGCAGCGGCAAATACACGCGCTGGTCACGCGGCCGCTCGATGGCCGCGACCGCACCCGCCGCACGCCCTTCCACGGCGTGTCGGCGAAACGTGTCGCCGGCCTGCTCGTGAAACCGAGTGCCACGCTCGCCCCACTTGATCGCATTGAAATCTATAACCGCATGTATTGGTTTCGGCTGCTCGACTCTTTCGCCGAGGATCTGCCCGGTCTGCGTGCGTTGCTCGGCGAACGCGCATTCTGGCGCCTCGCCCAAGCCTACCTCACGCACCAACCCTCCCGGTCCTATACGTTAAGGAACCTTTGCGCCCGGTTGCCCCGTTTCGTCCGCACTGCACCGCTCTGGACTCGCCCGCACACCGCGGCAGCCACTGCCCTCGCCCGCTTCGAATGGGCACATATCGTCGCCTTCGATGACGCGGCCTTGCCACGCTTGCGTTCCACGCAGTTGCGCCGGAGCCCACCACGGCAGTTGCGCCTACAACTCCAACCTTACCTCACCCTGCTCACCCTCGATTACGCCGTGCATGATTTTTGGCAGGCGGTCAAACAAGGTGGCGCCCTGCGCGCCTCCGCCAGTCAGGCCATCGCCCGGCGCCGGGCCGGCCAAGGCACCCAAGCGGCCGCCCTTCCGGAGCACCGCCGCGTGCACCTGGCCGTGCACCGGTATGAAGGGCGGATCTACACCAAAGAACTTGCGCCCGCCGCAGCGGCGGTCCTCCGCGCACTGGCCCGCGGCGAAACGATCGCGGCGGCCAGCACCCGCGCTTTTGCCTCCCGTCGTGGCGATCCTCACGCCCAAGCCACCATGGTCCAAACATGGTTCGCCGACTGGATGCGACTGGGCTGGCTGTGTGCTCGCTGAGATCACCGGGAATACTTTACCGACTCACTTGCTCTCACCTGCATGTCCATCTCTCGACTCAATAGCCTGCTCAACACTACCGCGGATTGGCTACGCAACCCCTTGCTCCTAATCATCCGGCTGTTTTGGGGCTGGCAGTTTGCCCAAACCGGCTGGGGCAAGCTGATGAATCTCAACCGCACTGCCGCCTTTTTCGGCGACCTCGGTATCCCGCTTCCCTTGGTCAACGCCCTTGCCGCCGGCAGCGTGGAATTTCTGGGCGGTCTCCTGCTGCCGCTCGGTCTCGTCGCCCGCCCGGCCGCCCTGGCCCTCGGCTTCACCATGGTCGTGGCCTATCTCACTGCCGATCGCGAGGTGGTGCTCGCCGTCTTCCGCGCGCCTGACGACTTCACATCTGCGGCGCCGTTCCTCTTTCTCTTCGCCAGCCTGCTCGTGCTCGCCTTTGGTCCAGGCGCTTGGTCAGTGGACGCCTGGCGCGGGCGCAAAAAATCCGCCGCCCGCACCTGAAATTTAACTGCCCGACATGCGCGACGCCGATTTCCAACAGCTGGTCGATGCCCACTACGCCGCGCTCTATAGGTTTGGCCTAAGTCTGGCGCGGCGCGAGGCCGATGCCTGTGATCTAGTACAACAGACGTTCTATATCTGGGCACGGCAAGGCCATACACTCCGCGAAAAATCCCGCGCCAAATCCTGGCTCTTCACCACTCTTTACCGCGAGTTCCTCCGGCTGCGTCGCCGCAGCAATCGTCTCGTCGCCATCGAAGATCTCCCCGCCGGTGAAGACACTTTCGCCGCCGAACTTGCGGATCACGTGCGGCAACTGGACGGCCAGCAAGTCATCGCAGCCCTACAGGCCGTCGATGAGGTCTTCTGCGCCCCACTCACCCTTTTTTACCTTGAGGACCTCAGTTATGCCGAGATCGCCGAGACTTTGGACGTGCCCATCGGCACCGTGATGTCCCGCCTCTCTCGCGGAAAAAACCAGTTGCGCGCCGCTCTGCAGCACCTGAGTGCGACCAAGGTCGTGCCGTTTCCCACCACTCGCAAACATACCGCGCCATGACCAACGAAGAAGCCAAATTCATTCTCTCTGCCTACCGTTCCGGCGGTCAGGACGCTCAGGACTCTCATTTTTCCGATGCCCTCTCGCAAACCCGCCGGGATCCGGCACTCAGCCGATGGTTCGCCCAGCAGCAAGCCCTTGATGCCGCCATCGGTGAGCGTTGCCGCGCGCTGCCCGCACCGGCCGGCCTCCGGCAATCCATCCTCACCGGCGCCCGCGCCAGTCGCCGCAAGGCCTGGTGGCAACAACCGGCCGTTCTCGCGGCAGCGGCCACCCTCGCCATCCTCCTCACTGTTTCCAGTTTCTGGCGCTCCGCCCCGCCCCGCCCACTGCCGGTGGATCAATTCACCCGCCTAGCCGTGGCGGATATCAAGGAGGCGCATCAATTCAGCCCCCGTCATCATGGCACCGTTGCGGCGTGGCTCACCGAGCCCGCCAATGCCATTCATGCCGGCCTGCCCATGACCCCGGAGGACTTGCGCGCCGATCACTGCCGGGCTATCCGGATCGCTGGCGTCGAGGTCTTTGAAATCTGCTTTAAACGCGACGCGTGGTATCACATCTACATCGCCCGGCGCGCCGATATCGAGGCCGGGGGACTGACCGAAATTCTCTTCCAGCAACAAGGCCGGATGGCGACGGCCACTTGGAGTGATGCCCGCTACGTTTACGTGCTGGCTACCGAAGCCGGTATCAGCGCGCTGAAACAACTGCTCTGAATCCGTTGCCGGGCAGCCCCCATGCCCGCAAGTTCACAGTTTTTGGGCTGAACCGGCCTTGGGTTTTGCCGGTCCATGCACATCATGAATCCAGATCGCGCTCCCATGAATACTTCACTTGCCTTCCCTCACGTGCGTGGATCGGTTGCACCCCGGCACCACCGCTTACTCTACGTCGAAGATTTCCCTTCCCTGCGCGAACTGATCGAAGTTGTCCTGACCGGCGACGGTCACGCGCTTACCTGCGCCGTCCACGGTCTGGAGGCCCTCGAACTCGTGCTCGCCGATCCGACCGCCTTCGAATTTGTCATCACGGATCACGAAATGCCGACCATGAACGGGATCGAACTGGTCACCGCCTTGCGCGCCATCAATTTCCGCGGTCGCATCATCATCCTCAGCGCGGTCCTGACACCGGAAATTGAAGAGGCCTACCAAAATCTCCGCGTGGATTGCGTGCTCGCCAAGCCCATCTCACCGCTGGTCCTGCGCACCCTGTTGAATACCTTTTAACTTGGGTGTATCAGGGATGGACGACTTCCACGCCGGGGGCTATCCCTGCCGGTGACATGGATTCAATAATTGTTCGCCAGCTCCCGGCTCGACCCGGTCATCCGCGCAATTCGGAGGGCGCGTTTCTCACCTCGACCGACGGCGGCTCTACCTGGACCCGACCACAACCCTCTCGCTTCAACGCGCCTTGCAGTCCGCTTTCCTTGAAAAACATCGGCCGCGCCACCGACCCGCTCTGGCTCGCGGTCTGGAACGATCCGAACGCCCTCGGGGAAAAGTCACGCCCGGAGAGACGGACTGGACCAGCTCCAGCTGGGGCCGCACCCCACACGTCACCGCCTTCAGCCGCGATGAAGGCGCGACGTGGGATCACCCGCATATTCTCGAGCAAGACCCTGTCCGTGGTTTTTGCTATACTGCTATCCATCGGGCCGGTGACGCTGTGCTCTTGGCCTACTGCTGCGGTGGCCGCGGCTCCGGCGTCCTCCAAGACTTATGCAGCCGCCGCCTCGAACTCGGCTAATCACCCCGCAGAGGAATAAACGCCAGCAACCAGATTACGCTGGCGTGAGCCGAAATTATCTATGGGTTGGCTAAAGCTATGCCAATCCGGCCCAGCTCATCATTTCACTCCGACATGTCCGAAATCATCCAAGACGGCAAAGCCGAGCCCAAGTTTTCGCTCTGGCTCTTTCTACTCGTCAACACGCTCTCCTTCGTCGGCTTATGCGCCGCAGTCGCGTTCCTCGCTCCGGCGGTGTGGTCGGCCCAGTTTGCCGCCGGCTGGTGGGCGCTCTTGGGTGTCTTTATGGCTGTGCATCTCGCCGCCGCCATTATGGAGTTCTTTTTTCACCGCTATGTGCTCCACGCTCCGCTCATCCCCTTCCTCGCGTATTTCTATAAACAGCATACCCGCCACCACGCGCTAACGCGCATTGGTTACCAAAAGGGCCGGAACGCCAGCGAGGCCACTCCTTGCTTGGTCGAAAACCGTTACCCCATCGAGGAGACGAAACAGTATGAGGCGTCCTATTTTCCTTGGTATTCTCTGGTGGTCTTCACCGGCGTCGCGTCGGTATTCCTGATTCCCCTACAAATTTTTTTCCCAGCTGCCCCGATCATGTTGGGCGGCTTCATCGCCGTCCTCTGGTCGCTGATTCTCTACGAAACCATCCACGCCATCGAGCACCTGCCGCAGGCCACTTGGGACCGCCTCGTCGCGCATCCCACCCAAGGCCGCTTTTGGCGCAAGGCCTACGCCTTTCATCTGCGTCACCACGCCGATATCCGTTGCAACGAGGCCATCTCCGGCTTCTTCGCCCTCCCGCTGGTTGATTTTGTCTTCGGCACCTACGTGGATCCCGAGAGTCTTTACCGGCACGGCCAGTCCACCGCGCCGGCGGAGTTCGTCAGCCCGCGTCCGCGTTTCGGTCTGCTCCGCTGGCTCGACCGCCTCGCCGAACAATCCGTCGCCGCCCGCCGCCAGCGCCGCGCCGCCAGCTAAGCGCGCTCAGCGCAAGGCGACCGGCGGGCCGAGCACTTCGCGGAGCACCATGGCGCGCCTTAGGTTGTGAGCCCCGCGTAAATCCATTAGTAACGCGGTATGCGCCGCCGAAGGCGCGGCCTCGGCCGCCGTCTTGGCAATCACCGCCGCCCGTCGTTTGATCGACTTACGGTTTTGCTCCAGATTCCGCATTTGCTCCGCAAGATCAAGCTGCCGCTGCAACGTCCCTTCATAGCCGAGAGTGCGCGCCGGTTGGGCGGCGACAGGCGCCGCTTCCCGGGTAAAGGTCCGCTGTGGCAGCGGCGAAGGCGCCACGGGGCGCGGCACCGTCGTATTTTCGCGGAATAACGGCGGTGGCTCCAGCGCGGGTGCCGGCACGTTGATCGGACCCCCGGCCGCTCGTTCGGCAATCTTGCGGCGAATCTCATCCTGAATCCGCCGCGTGCGCTCGGTTTCGTCACGGTCCAAGCTCACTTCTCCGCGCGGATCATCGGGCAGGCCGTCGCCGTCTTGGTCCGCCGGATCGCCTTCCTTCTTGCGCTGGCTAAGCCAGTAGGCGAACGCCGCCGCCACCGCGATGACGACCTGCAGATTATCGAGGATCCAGCTCATCAGGTGCGATGCTTACTTCTTCCCCTCGGGGTCGCCGATGGACTTGCGCATGCCGGTGTCGGCCTGGACGTTTTCCATGCGGAAGTAGTCCATCACACCCAACTTGCCGTTGCGGAAGGCCTCGGCCATAGCGAGCGGCACCTCGGCTTGCGCCGCCACCACCTTCGCCTGCATCTCCTGCACGCGGGCCTTCATTTCCTGCTCCAGCGCCACGGCGGCGGCGCGCCGGATTTCCGCTTGGGCCTGCGCCATGTTCTTGTTCGCTTCGGCCTGCGCTTCCTGCAGCTTGGCACCCACGTTTTCGCCCACGTCCACATCGGCGATGTCGATCGAAAGAATTTCAAAAGCGGTGCCCACATCGAGACCGCGCTTCAGCACCACCTTGGAGATGCTGTCGGGAGATTCGAGCACCACCTTGTAAGTCTCGGCCGAGCCGATGGTGGTGACGATACCCTCGCCCACGCGCGCGATGATGGTCTCTTCCTTGGCGCCACCCACGAAACGGTCGAGATTGGTGCGCACAGTCACGCGCGCCTTCACTTTCACTTGGATGCCGTCCTTCGCCACGCCGTCGATGGTCGTGCGGCCGCCTTCGGGGTTGGGGCAGTCAATCACCTTCGGATCCACAGAGGTGCGCACCGCCTCGAGCACGCTTTTGCCCGAGCCCTTGGTCGCCAGATCAATGGCGCAAGCCCGGTCCCACGGCAGGCTGATGCCGGCCTTCTGGGCGGCGATGAGCGCCTGCACGGTCGGGACGACATTGCCGCCCGCTTGAAAGTGTGAGGCAATCTGATCCGCCGATACGTCGATACCCGCGCGCACCGCGGTGATACGGGCATCCACGATCAAGCCGTAGGGGATGCTCGCGAGTTTGAGCGCCACAAGTTTGGACATCGAGACGGCGGCGCCGTTGAACAGCGCCCGCACCCACGCGCCGATCAGGCTGAAGATCACCGCCCCGACGACTAGGACGATGATACCGGCGATTACCAATGCAATGAGGGTCAGATTCATGAGGGTTCCTTGATTTGAGTTACAACAAGACGAAAATTATCCACTGCCACCACATTCACACGTGCCCCGGCTTCGGCGAGCCCGGATTGACAAAAAACTTCATAGCGCCGGCCGGCAATCGTGGCCACTCCACTTGGCGCCAGCCGGGTCTCCGCCACGCCTTCGACCCCCAGCACTGCCGCCGGGTCCGCCACTTCCGGCTGACTCCGGCCGCTGACGGTGGCCGACATGGTGAATTTCTTGGCGAGTGCCGTCTTGGGCAGGATGACGAATTCGAGGTAAACCGTCACCGCGCCGATCACCAGGGCCACCGCCGTGGCGATCATGCCACCCGCCGACCCATATTGTTGGAAGGAGGCGATCACTCCGGCGAGCAGACAAAACCCGCCCACCAGTCCGAGCAGGCCGCCCGGCACAATGACTTCAATCGCCACGAGCGCGATCCCCACCGCGAAGAGCACCAGTATGGCGGTCATGATTGCTTTACCTCCACGATAACTTCGAATTCCGTATGCCGGGTCACCCGCACAGGCGCGCCAGCTTCGGCCGAACCGAGTTCCAGTCGCGCATCGTAGCGCTGGCCATCAACCTCGATCTGCCCACTGGGGAAAAGGTCCGTCGCCGCCACGCCTTCGCGTCCCGTCAGCGCCTCCCGGCTTTGCTCCATTGCCGGCATGACCGTCGAACCCGTGACTGCTCCGCTCACGGCCAGTCTGGTCCAGAACCCGCCTTTCGGCAAAAATCGGGCGATGAGAAAAAACAGCCCCAGCGCCACGGCCAGACCAAGTAACAGGTTTTGCAGCGGGTCGAGGAATAGATCGCCGGAAAACTCGATGGGCTCATTCGGCCAGATGTCGGCCATCGACCAAAGCAGCGAACCGAGCATCATCAGCACGCCTGTCAGCGCCAGCACCACGATGCCGGGGAAAAAGAAGATCTCGACCGCCACCAGCAGCATGCCGAGCGCGAAGATCAGGATCGGCTCGTGCCCGGAAAAACCGGCCACAAAGTTACCGAGGAAGACCACGCCCAGCAGCACGATTCCGGTGATACCAAAGACGCCGAAGCCGGGGGTCTTAAATTCGACAAACAACGCCAGCAGACCAAGCCCAAGCAGGATCGGCGTGATGGCGTTGAGCCACACCGCCAGCTTTTCCGACCACGTAATTTCGAGCTGTTTGACCACATAACCACCGGCGCCAAATTTTTGTGTGAGCAGGTCGTCCACCGATTTGGCGATGCCCGCCGCCAGCAGCGGCTCCGGCGGCTCGCCGTAGGTCTTGCTCGCCTCGGTGGCGGTCAGCGTAAGCAGCTCCCCCTTGGCCTTGATGACCTCATCCTCGATCTTCAATTCATAATCATCATCAATCATCGCCGAGATGACCTGTCCGCGATAGGGATGGCCCTCCGAGATCGCGCGCACGCGGGCCCGCAGGTAGCTCACGATTTTCATCTTCATCGACTTGTCGATCTCCCCGCCGGTGGCGAGCACCGGGGCCGCCGCACCGATCACGCCGTCTGGCGCAAACCAGATTTCATCGGTGACCGCCGAGATAAAAGCACCGGCGGAGATCGCCTCTTTATTGACGAAGGTGATCGTCTGCCCGGGAAACTTGTCGAGCGCCTCCATTATCTCGAAGGTTACGTTCAACGCGCCCCCGGGCGTGTTCATATCGAGCACCACGACATCGGCACCGTCGGCAATCGCTTCCTTCAGGCCACGCCGTAATATGTAGAGCACCGGTGAGCCGATCTGTTCCTGCACCGGAATGACCACGACCTGCTTGCGCGTGGGCGCAATCACTTCAGCAGCGGGCTCGGGTTCGCTTTCCGCCGCGAGCAGGGCCACCGCCAAAACCAGCAATAAACTGAACAGGGGCAGACGAGGCATGGCGGCTAGACTAGACCACCCCTTGCCCGGCGCAAGCGTCCGCGTGATGTAATTTTACCGGTTGTTCCCAAAAACCCGTTGCACCACACGGGTCGGGCTGATTTTACCAGCCGCATGGAAAAAATTTCCCACCGCGGGGCTTCCCTCACACGCTGGCGGGTCGGTCAGTCCACTTTTTTGGCATGGCCCGAGCAGGGCGCGCGGTTGATGAACTGGCACCTCACCCTCGGCGACGGCTCGGTCCGCGATGTGCTCTACTGGCCCGAGGTCAAGGATCTCGCCGGCTTTTCTGGGGTGCGTGGCGGCAATCCCATCCTGTTTCCCTTCAACGCGCGCACATACGATCAGGGCGACATTTACTTTTGGCGCGCGGCCGATGGGGTGCGCCGCCCCATGCCGATGCACGGACTCGCCCGCCAAGGCACCTTTCGTATCACCCATACCGACGCGACCGGCTTCACCGCCCTCTTGGTCCCGGGGGATGAAGCCCGCGCCAGCTATCCCTACGACTACGAGTTCACCGTGCGCTACCGGTTCGAGCCCCTCGGTCTGATCTGCGAACTCAGTCTGCTCAACCTCGGGGACGCGCCCCTGCCGTGGAGCGCCGGTCATCACTTTTATTTCACCCTGCCATGGACGGAGGGACTGACCCGCGCTGACTACGCCATTCGCATTCCGGCCACTCGGCGGTTACGTCATGAGGCCAAGGGCAAACTCGTGCCCGGGCCTTCGCTCAAGGAGATCGAAAGCTTCGCCAACCCCGAGCTCCTCGACGCCATCCATCTCGGCCTGCGTGAAAACACTGTCGTGTTCGGCGAACGCGGCCATGCCGGCGATGTCATCATGCGGCTCGGCACCGACAAAGTCCCCGCACCCGACGCCACCTTTGTCACGTGGAGCGAATCCGCCACCGCGCCGTATTTCTGCGTCGAACCCTGGATGGGGCCGCCCAACTCGCCGGAAAACAAAATCGGCCTGCATTTCGTCGCCCCCGGCCAGCGCCAAACCTTCACCGTAGCCATCACCATCAAGTGATTCCAAACGCGCGCTCGTCCTCCTTATCCCAAGATGCGCAGACGAGCTTACCGCATTCCACGCAAGGGACCCGAATCAGATGAGTGCGTCGGGAAATCCAACCCAGAGCGCCTTGCCTGGTCGTTACAGCGTGTTCGGCGTGTATGCTTTTTGCTTCAAATTCATTAGCGCCGATTAGCGAAAATTAGCGGTTACCCACGTTGGATTCACGATAATTTCATTTTTACATGCCCCAACGTCATTGCCTCATCGCCCTCGAAGCCTTCCCGCCCGGCTCGAAGCGCGCCTTCAAGGTCGGCGACCGCCGCATCGCCCTCTGCAACGTGGCGGGTCAGCTCCACGCCATCGACGACGTGTGCCCCCACGCGGGCGCCTCGATGGCCGCCGGTCCGCTCAGAGGCACCACCCTCACCTGCCCGCTGCACGCCATCGCCTTCGATGTCACCAACGGCGCCGCCGTCTGCCCCAAAAACATCGACCCCGTGCAGGTCTTCCCCGTCTTCGTCACCGCTGGCCAGATCGAGTTGGAAACTTGATGCAGGCGATCACCCTTCTCAATCAAAGCCGAGCCCTGGCCCGCAGGGAGGCGGCCCTCCAAATTCCTCAGTCAGCTCTTTTGGGGTGAGGTTTCGGATAGGTTCTTATCAAGCCGCCTGCCTTTGGGCCGTCTGCAGCACCTTTGTCTTGCGTCACCTCAAACGGTGCCGGCACAATTTTCCGACTTAAGTTGGATCGGTCTTCTATGTCTGCCCCTGCACCGCAATCTACGAAACAGCCCCCACTGCCGCCAGAGGCCGGCGCTTCGGCACGACGGCCCCGGCGGCTCACGAGCGTTTGGATAGTCCTCGCGGTCGTCCTGCTGGCTGGTGCCCTCGCCTATGGACTGATGCGGCGGCCTGAGGCGGTGGTCATCACGGTCGAGGTCAAGGAGGTCGTGGATCATGTCGTGGTCAGCGGTCGGCTTCGCGCGGTTCGGGAGGCGGCGGTGGGCGTGGAAATTGGGGGCACCGTCGAGGAAGTGATGGCGCGCGAGGGCAACCGCGTTGTCACCGGGCAGGAGTTGGCGCGCATCGGCCTCGTCGACTACGAGGCCCAACGACAGCAGGCCCGCGCCCGGCGCGACTCAAGCGCCGCGGAGGCTGCCGTAGCGGCGCTGTTGGCCACCCAGTCGAAAGTCGATTTGCGCCGCACCGAGGAACTCTCCCGCAGCGGAGTCCTGCCCGTGGCCGAACTGGAAACCGCGCGCAATGCCGTCGCCCGGCTGGAGGCGGCGGAGGCCGCGGCCCGAGCGCGGCGCGAAGAGGACGAGAGTGCACTGCGGCTGCTGGACCGCCAGTTGGAAAAACGCACCGTGCGGGCGCCCTTTGCGGGGACCGTCACCCGCCGCTCCGTGGAACCGGGCCAGAGCGTCGGCCCCGGCACGGCACTTTTTCTAATCGCCGAGATGACCCGGACCGAAATCTACGCCGAGACCGATGAAAACAACGTCGGCCGCCTGCGCGCAGGCCAACCAGCGACCGTGATCGCGCCGGCCTTTCGCACAACGCCCTTTCAGGCGCGACTCACGCAGATCGGTCCACGCATCGACTGGGATCGCGGAGTCGTCGGCCTCCGCCTAACCCCGGAAAATCCCCCGGAGATGCTCTTACCCAACATGACCGTTGACGTGAGTATCGAGGTCGCCCGCCTGCCCGCTGCGCAAACCCTGCCGGTGTCCGCCGTGTTGCGCTCGCGCGCCGGCGATTTCGTCCTGATCGCTACCGGTGACCGCTTCGAACGCCGCGCTATAAAAGTCATCGGGGAAAATCCCACGACGATCGCCATTGAGAATTTGCCCCCAGGGAGTCGGGTCGCCCGGCAAGCGACGACCGTGGCCGCCGGCGAACGCTACCGGATGACCGCGCCGCGCTGAGTCTCAGAACGGAGCCAATGCCCGCCCCCTTCGCCCTTTGCGTCGCGCTGCGACAAATGACGCATAATCGCGGGCAGACGCTGCTCACCATTGGCGTGGTCGCGACCAGTGTAACCCTGATTCTTTTCATTTCTTCACTGATCATAGGCCTGCAGATCCGGATCGTGAGCACCGTCACCGATTCGATTCCGCATGTGCGAATCCTGCCGCAGGAACGCGCGCCGGAAGTGCCTTGGGATAGTGCCGTGGCTACGGATGCAACAGTGCGCGTCGGCGTCGTGCCGAAACTCGAGCAACGTCAGCGCAAGATTGAGGGCTGGCAACCTTGGTTGGAACGGATTGAGGCGCTAGAAATCTCAGGGCTCAATGCCCTACTACCCTCCGTCGAGGGCGGCGTGGTGGTGTCACGCGAGAGCAAACGGATCTCCGCCCGGTTGGTGGGCGCAGCCCCGGAAGACTATAATCGCATCGTCGATCTCCAGCAGAATCTCGTTGCCGGCCGGTTCTTCGGCCTAGATGGCGGCGAGGCGGTAATCGGCCTCAAGCTGGCCACGGATTTGGGCGTGCGCCTCGGGGACCGCGTCAGTTTTTTGAGCGCCGAGGGCAACCGCCACACCGCGACCATCGCAGGTATCTTTGACACGGGGTTTGGCGCGGTCGACGGTGCCACCGTGGTGGTGCCGCTGCGGGACGGGCAATCATTGTTTCAGCTCGGCAACGCGATCACCGGCTTCGGGCTCAAGCTGCGCGATGTCTTTGCCGCAGAGCAGGTCGCCGGCGATCTGCGCCACCAGTTACCCTTCAAAATCGAAAGCTGGATGGAGGATAACGAAAGAGCCCTCGGCGGACTCCGCGCACAGTCGCAATCGTCCCGGATGATCATCGCGTTCACCGTGATTTCCTCCGGCCTAGCTATCGCCGCGCTGATGGTGATTTCGGTCAGCAGCAAGTATCGCGAGCTCGGGATTCTGAAAGCCATGGGAGCGTCCAACGGGCAAGTCCTGAGTATCTTCGCCTGGCAGGGCACGCTGCTTTCATTGATCGGGGCCCTGCTCGGCACCCTCGCATCGCTGGCATTGTTGTTTTGGTTGAGTAGCCTGAAAACCGTCTCCCTTACCACCGGCCGCGCGACTGATCTGTTTCCCATCGCGCTCACAGTGGGGAATTTCATCATCGGCAACGGTCTCGCGGTGGTGACCGGCCTGCTGGCTTCAATTTACCCGGCATCACGTGCCGCCAAGGTGGACCCGATCGTAGTCATTCGCGGCCAATGATAACGATCCCAAGCCCGCTCATCTCTCTTGAAGGTATCGGTAAAGTCTATGGCGGCGAAGTTCCCACGCGCGCCTTGCAGGGGGTTTCCTTCACCGTGAACACCGGCGAGTTTGTCGCCATCGTGGGCTCGTCCGGTTGCGGCAAGACCACGCTGTTGAATCTACTCGGCCTGCTCGATCGCGCGACCGAGGGCACGCTGCACCTCGCGGGCCGAAACGTCACCGATTTGGATTCCCGTGCAGCGGGGCAAGTGCGGCGCGACCTCCTCGGGTTTATCTTCCAGTTTCACTACCTCCTCCCGGAGTTCGACGCGCTGGAAAACGCTTTGATGCCGTGCCGGCTGGCCGGCGGCAACCGCGCCCAAGAACGTGAACCGGCAATGCGGGCACTGTTCACCCGGTTGGGCCTCGGCACCAAGATTCACAAACGCCCGGGCCAACTCTCCGGCGGTGAACAGCAGCGCGTCGCCATCTTGCGCGCGCTCGCGAACGATCCTCTGTTCATCCTCGCCGACGAACCGACCGGCAACCTCGACAGCCACAATGCCGCCGAAATTTCAGCCCTGTTGCACGACGTAACCAGAGAGATGCACCGCGCCGTCATTATGGTGACCCACGATCAGGAAATGGCTATGAAGGCCGACCGAGTGATCACGCTTCGCGATGGGCAGATCGAGTCCGACCGCCCGACAGGCCAGCGCCCTGCCCCGGGCTAAAGCGCGGACATGGGCTAAGGGCCGGGTTGTGTTTTGGAGGCATGCCCACATCGTCTGATATCCATGGCCAGCCGCAATCCCACCGCCGAAGACCTCGCGCTTGAACGCCTACCCAAGGCCCCGCTCAACCGCGAAAGCCTGCGGGAAGCGCTGGGGCTGATCGGCTACGTGCGGCCTTACCGGGCGCGCTTTTTTTCCGGTCTCACCACGCTCTTTGCGAGCGCGACCCTAGGTCTGGCTTTCCCCTTGCTGGCCGGCTCGTTGATTGATTCGGCCCTGAACCCCGGTCAGACCGCGCTGCCGCTACTCGGAATCCTCAGCCTCAACCAAGTCGCCCTGCTGCTGGCCGGCTGCGTGATCCTGCAGGCCATCACCTCCTTCAACAGCGCGCTGGCATTTAACCGCGTCGGCCAAAGCGCCCTCGCCGACCTGCGACGCGACTGCTACCAGCGGCTGATCGCCCTGCCCATGGTTTACCATGCCAAAAACCGGGTGGGCGCGCTGACCAGCCGGGTGTCCGCCGACGTGGCACAGATCGAGGGGGCGATGATCGACGCCCTGCCGACGATCTGTCGGCAGACTGTGTTCCTCCTAGGCGGCGTGACCATGATCGCACTCACATCGGGTCGGTTGACTGCCGTGATGTTCGGCACGCTGCCCGTGCTGATCGCCTCGGCGGTTTTCTTTGGCCGCCGGCTCCGGCACTACTCGCGGGAAACCCAAGACCAACTGGCCGCCACCAACACCATCGTCGAGGAGACCCTGCAGGCCATCGCCAGTGTGAAGGCCTTTGCCAACGAAGCCTTCGAGCTCGGCCGCTACAACCGGGCCAACGCCCGCGTGCTGGCTGCCGCCCTCGGCGCCGCCCGCTGGCGGGCCGTCTTCGTGGCCTTCTTCCTTATCGCGGTATTAGGCGGCATCGTCATCGTCCTCTGGTTTGGCGCCCGCCTGCTGCAGAGCGGCGGCATCACTCCAGGCGAGCTGACCCGATTCGTGCTCTACACTACCTTTGTCGCGGGGGCCATGGGCCAGACCGCGGAACTCTTCAGTCAGATTCAGAAAACGGTCGGCGCCACCCAGCGGGTGCGTGAACTGCTCCGCGAGCCGGTGGAGATTGTCATCTCCACGGATGCAACCGCCGCACCGGAAAACGGCCAATTACCGCCGCGACTGCGGGGCGATGTGGCCTTCGAGTCCGTAAATTTCTGCTACCCGACCCGACCAGAGGTCACCGTGCTGCACGACATCACGCTAGCGGTCCGTCCGGGCGAAAGGATCGCGCTGGTCGGTCCCAGCGGCGCGGGCAAATCCACCATCACGGCGCTGCTGCTGCGCTTCTACGACCCGGACAACGGCCGGCTGCTGATCGATGGTCGCGAAGCCCGCGACTACCCGCTCGGCTGGTTACGCAGCCAGATGGCGATCGTGCCTCAGGACGTGTTGCTGTTCGGGGGCACCATCGCAGAAAACATCGTCTATGGCCGGCCCGGGGCGGATCGGGACGCCATCCGCGAAGCCGCCCTCCAGGCCAACGCCGACGAATTTATCACCACCTTCCCCGAGGGTTACGACACGCTCGTCGGTGACCGGGGCGTGAAGCTCTCGGGCGGCCAGCGGCAACGCGTCGCCATCGCCCGCGCGATCTTGAAGAATCCCGCTATTCTCATCCTCGATGAAGCGACGAGCTCGCTGGACAGCGAAAGCGAGCGACTCGTGCAAATCGCTTTGGAGCGGCTCATGCAAAATCGGACCACCTTCATTGTGGCGCACCGGCTCGCGACGATTCGCACGGCGGACCGCATCGCGGTCATAGAAGGCGGCCGGATCGTCGAACTGGGCAACCATACAGAACTGTCTGCCCTCCCGGAAGGCCTCTACCGCAAACTTAGCGCCCTGCAGTTTGGCCACCCCGGAGAACCGGCGCACGGCATCGTTTATTGATTCCGATAAGTGATCCGCAGGGCTCAGGCTGCGGTTGGAGGCCGCGTATTTTTGTATTTGAACCACGGACTTTTTCGGCGGCAAACCGAGCCGTTCCTTTCCAGACCCGTGAGCCGAACCGAAGCCGTCACACTCTCGGCATTTGCCGGCCAACCGGTCGCATCAGCCCTTGGCCCTAAGTTTTTGGTCGAAGCCAAAACGCCCGCCACCGGCCACGACCAACGCAACAAATCCGGCAAGAAAAATGAACGCCAGCTCACCATTGCCCGGCCCGCTGAGCTTCGCACTGTGTGAGATGAAAAACGCCACGCCCATCGTGATCGCGAGCATCAGCGCACAGAACCGCGTGTAAACACCCGCCACCAGCAGCAGCGCGCACACCACTTCAGCAAAAATCACCAGAATCAGGCTGGGGATCTGGCCAATGCCCAGTGGATCGGAAAACTTCGAGGTGCCGTTGATCAGGTTGATGAACTTGCCGGAGCCGTGGAGCCAGAACATCGCCAGCCCGAGCCATACCCGCAGCCCGAGCAGGGCAATATCGGGACTGCGGTCGATGAAATTGAGATTCAGGAGTTTCATAAGAGGTAAGGGAAACCCTGAAGCTGCAGCCGTGTTCTGGATTGTCGAGCCGCTGCTGGCCTCCCCGGGCCTTCTCGGCGTCTCATTCGTGAGACCTTTGCCTTCCGCCTATCACTCTTTTTACCTGCGGTGTTCCTCGCGGGTTGAACCATTATGAAACAGCTACCGCTTCGCACTGTGCCCTACGTGGATCTTGATCGCTACTTGGGTGACTGGCGCGGGATCGCCAACATCCCCTCCTTCATGGAAACCGGGAAAGTCGCCACGCTCGACCGCGTCCTGCCCGACAAGGTGTAGGCAGACATCCTGCGCCGTGTGGCCGCGCAGGGCTACGATCCGGCCAAGGTCGCCAAGGTGCCGCCGCCAGCAGAATTACCCCGAAACGCCTGTCCGGAAACCTTGCTGGTGGAGGGCTCGCGTCCTGGCGATCCGAGCCCTGGCCCCCCAGAGAGGGCCCTCCAAATTCCTTAGTGATTCTGGCGGACGCAGAGGTCCGCCCTCCAGGGCTGCTCAGCTGGAGGGCCGGCCTCCGTGCCGGCCGCGCGCCTGAACCAAACCCGGATCGACACGGACAACCGGTCATCCGAAAACCATGACATGCTCCGCAGTCATCCATTTTCATCCGTGCACTCGGCGGCAAAACGATTTGTCTCCTGACAGGACGCTGTCAGACATCCCTGCGATACTGCCCCGCATGAAATCCACCCGCTGCCCCTGGGCCCACACCGAACCGAACACCGCGTATCACGACGCCGAATGGGGGGTGCCCCTGCACGACGACCGCGCGCTCTTCGAGCTTCTCATCCTCGAAGGCGCGCAGGCCGGGCTGAGCTGGACCACCATCTTGAACAAGCGGAAAAACTACCGCCATGCCTTCGACGGTTTCGATGCAGGGAAGATCGCCCGCTACGACGACCGCAAAGTCGCCGCGCTCCTCGTCGACGCCGGCATCGTGCGCAATCGCCTGAAAATCGCTGCCACCATCCGGAACGCCGCCGCCTTTCTCGCCGTGCAAATGGAGTTCGGTTCCTTCGACCGCTACCTGTGGTGCTTCGTGGGCGGCAAACCCATCGTCAACCGTCGGCTTAAGATGCAGGACGTGCCCACGCGCTCGCCCGAGAGCGACGCCCTGAGTAAGGACCTCCTCGCGCGCAATTTCAAATTCGTCGGCACCACCATCATGTATGCCTTCATGCAAGCCTGCGGCATGGTCAACGACCACCTCGTCACCTGTCCCCGCCACGCGACCTGCGCCAAGCTGCGCTGAGCCACCTACGGACACCGGCGAACAGCATTCAGCAGTAAAGATACCCGAACATCATGGCTATAGAGTAGTGCAGGCGGTGCCCGGCAGATCTCGCGACTGCACCGCCAGATTTGCGCAAGAAATGCCAATACCTGACTGTTGCCGCATCCATTGTTGGATTAGGCTGACCCGGCATGGATGTAAAAGTAACTGACACAGCCTGCCGCCCGCCGAGGTGTTGACGAAACTTGAAAGCAAGCTCGACCACGGACTCAGCGCCGCCGCAGTCACCTCCCGCCAGCAACGCCACGGCCCCAATGAAGTCACCGTGCGGCACGGCCGTCCTGCTCGGCCTCATGCTGGTCTTCGAACCCAAGGCACCCAACCTCATGCAGCGCCCGCCGCGCGATCCCGCCAAGCCGCTGCTTACACGCACCCTGATTGTGCGCACCGTGATCGTCTCGATCTTCATGACGATCGGAGCCTTTGCCCTGTTTCTCGGAGAGCTGCAGGCGGAAGGCGAAACCCTCGCCGGGGCCGGTGCGATGATCGTCGCGCAATTGCTTTTTACCTAAGCCCCGTTCATGAACCGGCTGTTTCATACCGCGCCCATTAGTCTGGAATCGTGGCTACGCATCGTTGCCGTCGGTCTCATCATCTTCTTCGCCGTCGAAGTGAAAAAATTAATCACTCAAAAAACCCGCCCCACATGACTCCCACCGCCTTCTACGACACCAAGCCCTACGATCGCGACTACTTCCCCCGTCACATTGACTGGCGCTGCCACGACTTCCGGTTGACGGCAGACACCGCTGAGACCGCCCGCGGGGCCACCGCCGTGTGCGCGTTTGTCAATGACCGGCTTGACCGGCCCTGTCTGGAGAAGCTCGCCGCCCTCGGCGTGCGACACATCGCTCTGCGCAGTGCGGGCTTCAATCACATCGACCTGCCAGCGGCGAAGACCCTCGGCCTCGCCGTCACCCGCGTGCCGGCCTATTCGCCCCACGCCGTGGCCGAGCACACCGTCGCGTTGCTGCTCACGCTCAACCGCAAGATCCACCGCGCCTACAATCGTGTGCGCGAACACAATTTCTCGCTCGCCGGCCTCGTCGGTTTCGATGTGCACGGCAAGACCGTGGGGATCATCGGCACCGGCAAGATCGGTCAACTCACCGCCCAGATTTTCCGTGGCTTCGGTGCCCGCGTCCACGCCTGCGACCCCGCGCCCAACCCCGTCTGGGCCACCGCCCATGGCGTCACCTACGTGCCACTGGCGGACCTCCTGCCGGCCGCCGACATCGTTTCGTTGCACACTCCGCTGACCCCCGAGACCCACCATCTCATCAACGCCACGACTCTCGCGCAAATGAAACCCGGCGCCTTCCTCGTGAACACCAGTCGCGGCAAGCTCGTTGAGACCACCGCCTTGATCGCCGCACTCAAGTCGCGCCACCTCGGCGGTGTCGCCCTCGATGTTTACGAGGAAGAGGAGGGCGTCTTCTTCGAGGACCTCTCCGGCGTGGTGCTGGAAGACGACGAACTCTCCCGCCTGCTCACCTTTGCCAATGTCCTCATCACATCCCATCAGGCCTTCCTCACAGCCGAAGCCCTGACCGAGATCGCCCGCGTAACCGTGGAAAACATCGCACGCGGCGGCCGCGGTGAACCATTCCTCGACGGCACCCAGTTGGCCTGAAGGTGGGCGGGCAAGTCCCTTTGCGATACCCCTCGTTCGTAAAGGCGATTGCGCGGCGCAACCGCTCCGTCGGCAGACGACCAGCCCACCCACCTAAAACTCAAGGCGCCAACCTTCACCTATGTTCCCAAAGCGAGGGGCTCTTGGCATTATAAGGTGGCTTGTCAAAGCCCCCGCTCCCGCCCTCAATCGCCCCTTCATGAGCCAGCCCAGCCCCGACAAAATTCCGTCGCACGTCGCCATTATCATGGATGGCAACGGCCGTTGGGCCAAATCACGTGGCCTGCCCCGCATCGAGGGTCACCGGCGAGGCGTGGAGACGGTCCGCACGGTCACCGACGCCGGACGCGAACTCGGTTTGCACACCCTTACCCTTTACGCCTTTTCCGTCGAAAACTGGAAGCGCCCGTCGGATGAAGTTGGCGCGCTCATGGGTCTGCTGGAGTATTACCTCAAAAAAGAACTGCATACCTTCATCAAGAATCGCATCCGCCTTCGCACCATCGGGCGCACGGATCAATTGCCCGTCGGGGTGCAGCAGCATCTCGCCCACACCATTGCCGAAACTGCGCACTTCACCGATTACACCCTCGTCCTCGCCCTCAACTACGGTGCCCGCACCGAGGTCGCCGACGCCGCCCGGGCCTATGCCGCCGCCGTCGCCGCCGGGCAGGTAGAGCCCAGCGCCAATTCGTGGGAAACTTTCAGCCGCTATCTTTACACCGCCGGACTGCCCGACCCCGACTTGATCATCCGCACTTCCGGCGAAACGCGAGTCAGCAACTTCCTCCTCTTGCAGGGCGCTTACGCCGAGTTCGTTTTCAGCCCGGTGCTCTGGCCGGACTTCGGCAAGGCCGACCTCGCTGCTGCCATCGTGGAATACGGCCGGCGCGAACGCCGTTACGGGCTCACGGGCGAGCAGGTGAAGCCCGCCGTGACGGCGTGAAATTTTCCTGAAGTTATGAGCAAACGCATCTTCAGCACCGTCCTGCTATGGACGCTCGTGGCCGGCATTCTGTGGTTCTTCCGCACCCCCGGGGCACTCGTGCTCGTCGCAGCCATCTCGGTGCTCACCCTGCGTGAATTCTACCAACTCATGCACGGCGCGGGTTACAAACCCTTCGATCGGCTCGGCCTGTTGCTCGGCGCGCTCATCACCTTGGAACCGTGGTTACAGGCCCGGTTTGGTCTGCCCACCGGCCACACCATGGCGCTCGCGGTGATTTTCTTCGCCATCCGCATCCTCGGCGAACGCGAGGGGCCTGATCGTGTGGCCTCCCTGGCTTCGACCCTCTTTGGCCTCATTTACGTCGCGTTCATGCTGCAATACTTCACGCGCATCCTGACCCCGCTGCCCGGTGACACGATCTCCGCCGATGGTCGGCTGCTCCTCGCCTTGTGGCTTATCGCTACCGCCAAATTCTGCGATGTCGGCGCCCTCCTCACCGGCCTAGCCGTCGGTCGCCACAAGATGGCACCGCTCATAAGTCCCAAGAAAACTTGGGAAGGCGCCACGGGGGGCGTGCTCGTTTCGATGGGTGTCGGCGCCCTCATCGCCTGGTTGGCCCGCGACTACTTCCCCGCATACCTCACCCCGCTGGTCGCCGCGCTCATCGCCGTGCCGGTTGCGGTGGTCGGTATCGTGTCTGATCTCGTGGAATCCATCATCAAGCGCCACGCCGCCAGCAAGGACTCCGGCGCCCTCATCCCCGGGATCGGCGGCATCTTCGACCTGAGCGACAGCCTGCTGCTCGTGGCACCGATCGGCTACCTGCTGTTCCGCCTACCCTAGAAAACTCATGCGCGTAGTCTTACTCTCTCCGATCAATCCGAGCACGCGCTAGCACCCGCCACTTGATGCGTCACCCCTCCAGCTCCCGCAAACGCGTCGTCCTCCTCGGTGCCACCGGCTCCATTGGCGAAAATGCGCTGCGGGTCATCGCCGCGCACCCCGACAAGCTGGAACTCGTGGGCATCACTGCGCGCACGGGCTGGGAAAAACTCGCCGGCATTGCCCACCTCCACCGCGTGCGTCAGGTCGGTCTCTTTGACGAGGCCGCCTGCGCGGCGGCCAAAGCCTCCGGCCGATTCGCACCCGGCACCCAGTTTCACGCCGGGCTCGCCGGGCTCAACGCCCTCGCCGTGCTCCCGGAAGCCGATATCGTGCTGGTGGCCATCGTCGGCACCACCGCACTTGAACCAACACTCGCGGCCATCACCGCGGGGAAGGACATCGCGCTTGCCTCCAAGGAAATTCTCGTGCTCGCCGGTAAGTTTGTCATGGCCGCCGTCCAAAAACAGGGCGTGCAACTCCTGCCGGTGGACAGCGAGCACAACGCCGTCTTCCAATGCATCACGGGGCACCCGTCCGCCGGGGTCCGGCGCATTATGCTCACGGCCAGTGGCGGCGCCTTCCGCGATTGGCCGGTCGATCGGCTCGCCCACGTCACGCCGGCCGATGCGACCAAGCACCCCACTTGGGCGATGGGGCCAAAGATCACCGTCGATTCCGCCACGCTCGCGAACAAGGGCCTCGAACTCATGGAAGCCCAGTGCCTGTTCAATCTGCGCCCCGACCAGTGCCAGGCCGTCCTCCATCCGCAGAGTATCGTCCATTGTCTCGTCGAGTTCATCGACGGCGCCATGCTCGCGCAACTCTGCCCGCCTTCGATGACCTTTCCCCTCCAGCACGCGCTGCTGTATCCGGAGCGGGCCCCGGGCGTCGAGACGCCGCTCGATTTCACCCGGCTGCTGTCGCTCGATTTCCGACCGGTGGACGAATCCCGCTACCCGATGCTGCGCCTCGCCAAGGCTGCCATGGCCGCTGGCGGCTGTGCCCCGGCCATCTACAACGCCGCCAACGAGGTGGCCGTCGCCGCTTTCCTCGGCGGTCGCATCCCTTTTCTTGCGATTCCGATTGTCGTGGAACAGACTCTCACCGCCGTCAAAAACCTCGAAGCTGCCGACCTCGCCGCCGTGTTAGCCACCGACGCCGAGGCCCGCCACGTCGCCCAATCTAAACTCTAAACTATCAGCCCGTGTCGCCCGATCTCCTTCAAGCCCTGCTCTCCAACGTCTGGTCGATCTTCCTCGTCGTCCTCTTTTTCGGCGGCTCAATCTTCGTCCATGAGCTCGGGCATTTCCTCGCCGCCCGGCGCCGCGGCGTAAAGGTCGAGCGTTTCTCCATCGGCTTCGGCCCGAAACTCTTCGGCTGGCGCGGCAAGGATGGCGTCGATTACCGCGTGTCCCTGCTCCCGCTCGGCGGCTACGTGTCCTTGCCGCAGCTGGCCGACTTGCGCGCCATCGAGGGCGAGAGCGAGGCTGAAGTCGAAAAACTCCCGCCCATCAGCTACTCCACCAAGATGATCGTGTTCGCCGCCGGCGCCACGTTCAATGTCCTCTTCGCCCTGCTGCTCGCCACCATTATCTGGTTCATCGGCCAGC
>JBDNGL010000028.1:0-4545 GCA_041689285.1 Opitutaceae bacterium | reverse complement strand
TCGCCGAACTCGAACAGTATTTTGCCGCGGCGGGGGTGACGGATGAAACGAAAGTGGGCACCCCGAATCTCATGACAAACGGGCTGCAAATGGTACGCTTGCAGGGCCTGCGCATGATCTTGAAAGATTATCGGGGCGCGAAAGGTCCCAATCCACCGGTGACGGTGTCCGGCCTGCGCATCGGCCCCGTCGCCTTGCTCGGCGTGGGGCTGGAGGTGTTTCACAGTCTGCAGAAACCGGTTTTGCAAGGCAGTCCTCACCCGCATACGTGGGTCGTCAGTCTGGCCGGTGGCGTAGGTTATGCGCCCGATGCCTTGGCCTGCGGCAAGCAGGGTTACACCGATGATCTGGTGCCCTCGATACTGGGGGAATTGCCCTATAAGTCAGTATTTTCCGAACTTCCGAAGGCACTGGTGGAGCTGGCCTGCGAACTGGCTTAGTCTGTTTCGGCACCGTCCTAAGGTCCGTTAGGGTTGATCTGGAACGGAAGCTGGGGTGCTCTCGATCGCCGTGTTGAGTTGTGGCGGTTCCAGCAGAGTGTAAACGGGGGCGACTGAAGCCCATTGACCAAATATTCTGCCTTTACACGGGTTAGCCACGCTTGCACAAATCACCACTAATGAACGTGTCAGACTTCGTAAATCCCATCGGCGCACGCGGGCTACTGGCCCGGCGTGCGGCGGGTTTTACGCTGGTTGAAATCATGATCGTGGTCGTGATTATCAGCATGTTGGCGGCTTTCGGCATTCCCACGATGGTGCGCATGCAGCTCAATGCGCGCACAGCCGCGATTACCAACGACTTTCGGGTTTTTGCACAGGTGTTTCAAGCCTACGCCCATGCCAACGGGGCTTGGCCCGAGGAAACTGCAGCTGGGGTTATTCCCCCGGAATTGGTAGAAGAGTTGAACAACAGTCCTTGGGGGCGGCCTACGCCATTGGGTGGCCTTTATAATTGGGAAAGTTCCCAGTTGCACCAAGGCGGTTTCCGGCCCCGCGCGGCCATCACCATCACGCTTACGGATGGGGCTCCGGCGATCACGCTCACGCAGATGCAGCACATCGACGATTTCATGGATGATGGCAATCTGGACACCGGAAACTTTAGGCGCGGGGCAGGCAACGCACCGCTTTACATCATCGAACCTTGATGAGTGCCCCGATTTACAGCCTCACGCTCCACCACCTCTCGCCTGATGCGCGGGAGGCCAGTGCGGCCATGGCCGATCTGGAAGTGGCGCGGGTCGGCCCGGAGAAGTTGCGGGTCATGCTGACGGCCCTCTCCGAGGTCGCGACACGGCATCGCACCGATTACTCGGTGAATCCGGAAATCCGCATCAAGACCGGGAAGAGCGAATTACTCATCCGCGCCCGGGATGGCGGCCTCAATTTGGTCAGCTGGGATAAATCGGTTGGCGGCCAGAACTTGTCCGTCAGCGACATCCTTGCCCAGTTGGATCAGTCTAGTGCCGATGCGTCCTCGTCGAAATCGCCCGTCGCCAGTTCCAGTGATTTAAGAGCGGTTGGCGGCAGCTCGGATAAAGCCCGTCGCAACAAGATCATCATGCTCGTGACGGCGTTTTTGGCCATCAACGCTTTCACTGCTTGGAACTTCATCAAGCCGGAACCGTCCTTTTTGCCCAAGCATCAGGTGCTGCCGGTCGCCGAGACGCGTGAGGTGCTCGTCAAGGCCGCCGGCGAATACGAGACCGGCTCCACGCCCGGCGACCGCCGCCTCATCATCCAACCGGACGGCAGTCTCATCCTCTCTACTTACGGCCCGCGCCGCACCATCGTCGAACAGATCAACCGTTCTGCGAAGGGGGCCTTGTATGGCGGTCGGCCCGCGCTCGTCACCAACGATCCGGCGATGCTTGAGATCAAGGACGCCGACACGGTCGTGCTCTACGGCAACGTCTATAAACGCCGGTCGTCCTGATTGACCTATGGCACGACGGCGGGCGGAAACTCCGCAGCGACCGGATGACAATTCACGCCGTCGCATGTGCACACGCAAGCGGCGGTATCGCACCCAAGGAGACGCGTTGGATGCAGCTATGTTGGTCGGAGTCGAGCGACAGCGCAGTGCCTACCTTTGCCCCTTGTGCCAACACTGGCATATGACCGGTAACTGATTGCCGCCCGTCCGCTTCCGGCCAATAACCGCAGCTCATGAAAACTTTCCCCGCAAACTTTGTCTGGGGCGCGGCCACCGCCGCCTACCAAATCGAGGGTGCTTGGCAGACCGATGGCCGCGGGCCGAGTATCTGGGACGCCTTCGCCCACACGCCCGGCAAGACCCACCGGAACCAGACCGGCGATGTCACCTGCGATCACTATCACCGCATGGAGGCGGATGTCGCCTTGATGAAACTGATGGGACTCAAGGCCTATCGCTTTTCCCTTTCCTGGAGCCGGCTCATGCCGCAAGGGCGTGGCCCGGTTAACGAGGCTGGGGTGGCGTTCTACAACCGGCTCATCGATACGTTGATTGCCAATGGCATCACGCCTTGGGTCACGCTCTACCACTGGGACCTGCCGCTCGCGCTGCAACTGGAGTGCGACGGCCTGCTCAACCCCGAGATTGCCGAGCACTTTGCGCGCTACGCTGAGCTTTGCTTCGAACGCTTCGGCGACCGGGTGAAGCACTGGATCACTTTCAACGAGGCTTGGTGCAGTGCCGTGCTCGGCCACGGTATCGGTTACTTCGCTCCCGGCCGCATCAGCCAGACGGAGCCGTATCTCGTCGCGCACAACTTACTCCGTGCCCACGGCAAAATCGTGGAGGGCTATCGCCGGAAATTTCAGGCGACCCAGCGCGGTGTCATCGGCATCACCAACAACTGCGACTGGCGTGAGCCGAAGACCGATTCGCCGGCCGACCGCGCGGCGGCGGAGCGTGGGCTGGAGTTTTTCCTCGGCTGGTTCGCCGACCCGATTTACTTCGGCGATTATCCCGAGGTGATGCGCGCGCGGGTGGGTGACCGGCTGCCGCGTTTCTGTGCGGCGGATCGCGCGCTGATTTTGGGCTCGAGCGATTTTTTCGGGCTCAATTTCTACGGTGGGATGTATGCCGCCGAGCTGTCTGCTGGTCAGGCCGTCACGACGACGATCCCGACCGGCAATGGTGGCATGGCAGCGGATCAACAGGTCGAGCTGTCCGACGATCCGCTCTGGGAAAAAACCGACATGGACTGGAATGTCGTGCCGCAGTTTTGCCGCAAAATGCTCGGCTGGATCGACCGCCGCTACGGCCACCCGCCGATCTACATCACCGAGAATGGCTGCGCGCTGCCGGGTGAGGACGAGGTGAACGTCGCCGTCAACGACACCCGCCGCAGTGATTATATTCGCCGCTATCTTGAAGCCAACCACGCCGCAATCAACGAGGATGGCGTGGACCTACGCGGCTACTTCGTCTGGACGCTGCTGGACAACTTTGAGTGGGCGCTCGGTTACAGTAAACGCTTCGGCCTGCACCACGTGGACTTCGCGACCGGCCAGCGCACGCCGAAAGGTTCGGCCCGCTGGTATGCCGAGGTGATGCGGAGAAACGCCGTGTGAGCTCCGTCCCCACGCCCCGGTTGCTAACTGGGCTTTGTTACGCCGCGATGATGAGCTTGGCCATCGGGCTCAACCTGTTGCCGGTGTTTCTCACGACGTTGAGCGTGACCTACGGCGGGGCGGATGGTCTCACCCAGGAGCAGCTCGGTCGCTTGGGGGCGATTTCCTTCGCCGGACTCGTCGTGGGCATTCTCATCACCGGACCCCTGGCGGATCGTTGGGGAGCCAAGCCATTTGCGCAGTTGGGGAATGCGCTCATCGCGGTGGGTCTGGTCGCTGCGGCGTTGGCTCCGGATTATACGTGGCTGGGCGCGGCGTTGTTTTTATTCGGGCTGGGTGCCGGCGTGATCGACATGGTGCTGAGTCCGGTGGTCGCGGCGCTTAATCCGACACGCCGGGCGGCGGCGATGAACTGGCTGCACTCGTTTTACTGTGTCGGCGCCGGGGTGACAATTATCGTCGGCACGCTGGCCTTGCAGGCCGGCTTCGGCTGGCGCACGGCCTGTCTGATATTACTGCCCTTGCCCGTCGGATTGCTGCTGGCCTTTGTACCCCTGCAGTTTCCGGCGCTGAGTGTTGCCGGGGGCAGGCTCAAGTTGCGCACGCTGTTGCGCCGCGGTTGGTTTCTCTTTGCGCTGGCCGGGATATTTCACGGTGGGGCGACCGAACTGGGGATGGCGCAGTGGTTGCCCGCCTATGCGGAGACCTCGCTGGGTTTTCCGGCGTGGGCGGGCGGGGCGGCGTTGTTGGCTTTTTCCATCGCGATGGCGGCGGGCCGCATGGTGGTGGGCGCGATGGGTCCGCGTTGGAATCCTTTTCGGGTGATGGCCTGGGGATGCGGCACGTCGGTGCTACTCTTCTTGGCGGCGTCATTTCTGCCGGTGCCGGCGTTCGCCCTGGCCGCGTGCATCGCGGTGGGGTTTACCGGCAGTTGCCTGTGGCCGACGATGCTGGCGGTGACGGCGGATCGCTATCCGGAAGG
>JBDNGL010000027.1:0-2840 GCA_041689285.1 Opitutaceae bacterium | reverse complement strand
CTTTACTCAAGGAACGAGCTTCTACTGGCAGGGTAAAGGACTTAGTATAGAATTGATTTTGTACTTGCGAGTCTGGTGCGCGCGAAGGGATTCGAACCCCTAACCTTCTGATCCGTAGAACCACGGTTTCCTTTTCTTTATCTTTGCATGTTTGTGCAAACTTTGCCGGCGTTAAGCCTCCCAGGCTGCCGTGTGGGCGTATCGTGTGATAGACGGTTCGCCAATCTTCAGTAACAACCCGTGCCTCGAGTAGCGAATCGAATAGTTCAACGTTAAGAACCTCATCTGGCGAACCTGCCGTTGCATGGCTCGATGTATCCGTTTTGCCAAGGTGAACCGGGTTCAATGAAATTTGTGTTTGTTCTTTTATCAGCACACCATTTCGCTATTGCATCGGCGGTGAGCTCTGGTCCGTTCTCAAGACGAACAAATTGTGGTTCGCCTCGCTCGGCAACAAGTTGATCGAACAACTGGGCGACCTGGTCGGCTGTGATTGACCGGTCAACATATTGCAAAAGGTTTTCTTTGGTGTATTCGTCGACCACATTGAAAAACCTCAGTTGACCTCCATTTGAAGTTTCATCGGTTTGAAAATCGGCCGCCCAAACATGGCTCGTTTGCGCTGCTTTCAACTTGACGCCACCCTTCCCGCGACGGCGCTTCTTCTGCAATTTATAGGGCACTTTGAGGCCTTCCTCGCGCCAGAGACGCGGTATTTTCTTGCGATTGACCACTGATCCTGCTCTGGTCAAGCACCAGCGCCCTTTGCGCCATCGGCCATCTTGGGTACTCGAGCGAAAACCCTGGAAGTTTGCTGGCCACAACTCATCTTTGGTTGGCGCGGCCGGGATCCGTCGCCTGCGTTAAACGGCTCTGACCAACAACCCTGCAAGCAAATCTTTCTCCAAACCCGCCAAACGCGGATGCAACGCTGCCGTTGCACTCCGCGCCTGCGTTTCGGGGTTAGCAGTTTCCCCGAGAAAGCTCTTTCAACATATCGATTTCAAGTTCCTTATTAGCCACAATTTTCTTGCCCCGACGGTTCTCACTTTCAAGTTCTTTTAACCGGCTAACTTCTGACGTTCTCATATTTTGGTAGCCCGCTTTCCAGCGATGCCAAGTGGAGAACCCGATCGATAGTTGCTTGGTAACCTGATTAAGACCCATCCCCGACGCAATCAAAGCCTCGCCTTCACGCAACTTTCGGATGGCTTGCTCAGGTGAATAGTTCTTGTCTTTCATATCTCCTCCCACCCAATTCTGGGCGATAAGGACTCTCCACGGCAATGGACTCGTTTACTGGGGTCTGGTCAAAGAGCCCCAAATGGGTTGCGCCTGTCGTAGACGGACACACCGGACTCCTAGGCTGCGCTGCCCTTGCTGATGGAACCGACCCCACCCCGGTGGCGTGGGGGACAAGGCTCAACGGCGGCCGTGAATGGACCGGTCGCCTAGTTCGAGGCGTATCCGTGGGCTCCGAGCGAAGCGAGGAGGAGCGGGTCGGCCCCGTCGCGGACGAACACGGGGATGAGGTCCAGCGGTGCTTCTGCAGTGACCGTGCGTCCACCGTGATGGACGGTTCCCGTGGCCGCCTCAGTCCACGTGGTACCACTCGGGAGGAAGACCTCGCGAGAGGTGGAACTGGCCTGGACGACGGGAGCGACGATGACGTCGTCACCGAAGAGGTACTGGTCGTCGACGGTCCAGCACAGTTCATCCCCTGAGTAGGCGTAGAACATCGGTCGCATGACGGGCGCGCCGTCCTCGTGTGCCTGCCGCATGAGATTGCGCACGTAGGGGCGGAGCGCCTCTCGCAGGTGAATGAACCTCGCGAGGATCTCGTAGATCTCCTCGCCGTAGCTCCACACCTCGTTGCCGGCGCCAGTGGGGCAATTGGGCCGCCCGTCGGGGTGGGTGACCGGCGACTCCGGCACGCGGTAGCCGTGCAGGCGCATGACCGGGCAGAAGGCACCCCATTGGAACCAGCGAACCAGCAGCTCGCGAAAGGCTGGGTCGTCGGGATTGCCGCCGTAGAATCCGCCGATGTCCGTGGTCCACCACGGGATTCCAGCGACGCCCATGTGGAGGCCCGCGGTAATCTGCCGGCGGAAGTCCTCCCACGTCGACTGGATGTCCCCGGACCACACCAACGCCCCGTATCTCTGACTTCCCGCCCATGCGCAGCGAACCAAATTCACGGGGTTGCTCTGGCCCGCTTCGATCTGACCTTCGTAGAACCCGCGGGCGTAGTGCTGGGGGTAGAGGTTGCCCACCTGAAGCGTCGGACCTGCATGGTAGCGGTATTGGGCGTAGTCGTAGTTCTCGTACTCCGGTTCGGCTACATCCAGCCAGAAGGTCTTGATGCCCAGGTCGAAGTAGTTCTGCTTGCACTTGTCCCACACGTAGGCGCGAGCGGCGGGATTGGTCGTGTCGTAGAACACGCACGGGTCCTGGAATCGCATGTGAAGGTCGACGCCGGCCTCCGACCGCACCAGCAGGTTATTCTCGCGCATTTCTTTGTAATTCTCCGACGCGACCGAGCTCTGCGGCCAGACGGAGACCATCAACTCGATGCCGAGCGAGCGCAGCTCCTCCACCATCGCGGCGGGGTCGGGGAAGAAGGCTTCGTCGAATCGGAAATCGCCCATCCGGGGCCAGTGGAAGCCATCGGCCACGATGACGTCCATGGGCAGGCCGCGACGCTTGTGCTCGCGGGCAACCTCCAGCAGTTCCTCCTGGTTCCAATAGCGCAGCTTGCACTGCCAAAACCCGAGGCCGTGCTCCGGCATCATGGGGGCCTTGCCGGTGGCCGCCGCGAACGCGCGCACGATCTCTCCCGG
>JBDNGL010000026.1:0-4512 GCA_041689285.1 Opitutaceae bacterium | reverse complement strand
CGAAAGACGAGGTGGAGGCGGTGAAGTGGTATCGCAAGGCGGCAGAACAAGGAGATGCTGATGGGCAAGCCAACCTCGGCAACATGTATGACAACGGCCAAGGTGTTGCGAAAGACGAGGTGGAGGCGGTGAAGTGGTATCGCAAGGCGGCAGAACAAGGAGATGCTGATGGGCAAGCCAACCTCGGCCGCATGTATGCCAACGGCCGAGGTGTTGCGAAAGCCGAGGCTGAGGCGGTGAAGTGGTATCGAAAGTCCGCAGAAATGGGTAATGATTCCGCCCAATTCGCCCTCGGCACCAGGTATCTATTCGGCCAAGGTGTACCGAGGGACGAGACGGAGGCGGTGAAGTGGTATCGTAAGGCTGCTGACCAAGGTATGGCTTTGGCCCAAGCCGAGCTCGGCGTCATGTATTCCAAAGGTCGAGGTGTTCCGAAAGACGAGGTGGAGGCGGTGAAGTGGTATCGCAAGGCGGCAGACCAAGGTGATGCTGTTGGGCAATTCAACCTCGGCTTCATGTATGCCAACGGCGAAGGTGTTCCGAAAGACGAGGTGGAGGCGGTGAAGTGGTATCGCAAGGCGGCGGAACAAGGTGATGCTGTTGGGCAATTCAACCTCGGCTTCATGTATGCCTACGGCCGAGGTGTTCCGAAAGACGAGGTGGAGGCGGCGAAGTGGTATCGCAAGGCGGCGGAACAAGGTGATGCTGTTGGGCAATTCAACCTCGGCTTCATGTATGCCTACGGCCGAGGTGTTCCGAAAGACGAGGCTGAGGCGTACAAGTGGTTTCTTCTGGCCGGCGCGCAAGGCAACGAAAATGCGAGGAAAGCAATTGACCTTATCGAGCGCAGCCTTACGCCCTCGCAACGGGCAGACGCCCAAAGGTTGGCGCGCGACTTTAAGCCGGCGAAATGATTCGACAGCGCTAAAGCAACTCATTGAGTTGCCCGGTCGGTCGATCTTCACGAATCAAATCCCTCTGAAAGCCCAAATACTCGTCTTCATATGCGGCACACAGATTCTTCTGGCCGTGGTCTTGGTGGTCTAGGGAATTGCGCTCCGTGGAATGGCGAACGGATCCGCGAAAGCCCCAATGAATGCCGTTGTGAATGGGATCTCCTCGTCGAGCAAATTTCTGTGGAAATCTGCGGATGCCATGAGCGCGGCCGGCAACACCACCCAGAGCGCGGCGACCACGATCCAGGCCTACCAGGAAGTGGTCGCGGGTTTGCGGAAGACCACGGGCGACGGTTTCAATCTCCTGACCTCGTACCAGCAAAACCTCACCGATGCGGACAAGGCGGCTATTGAAGCGGAATCACTCTGCCGCCTCGTATCGAAGGAACTGCGGACAATCAAGATTCCGTCGGGATTACGGTTTGAACGGTTGACGCCGGTGGTTCAGTTCGAAGTTCCGGAGGTTCTATCGGCTGCGTCGGAGCGAATGCTGCTGATTGCGGACGGCGCGTCTAGCTTGTCCAAGTCCCTGCGGGAATCCCAGACCTTCTTGGCGGCTCAGAAGACGAACCAAGCTGTATTGGATCGCGCGTTGGCAGGTACAAGTCTGGCTCTTGCGGATGCCCAACTAATCGTCTCCCAAGTTGGCGACAACCGATTAAAACACGCAGCAGAAGACCTCCGGCGTTCCGGTGATGCGCTCAAGACCACCGCCGCCCAAGCAGATTCACTGACATCGGTGGTGAAATGGGCCGCGGACGGTTCGATACTGACTGGGGCGATTCCCGTGATAAATGGGATCGTTCCGATGCTCCTATTGCGGCAACGGGCCGCGCCCATGGATGCCCGAATGTGAGGCAATCCCGCTGAATATGGAGCCATCGCCACCCGTTTCTTCCGCGATGTAGCTGGCAGACCGGCACTGGCTGCCGTCCAGAGGGGAATCGGTGGAGGAGAGGCGCCGCTGTTCGTACTGGTTCTGCAAGACTCTGTCGGAGATGGGGAGAAGGATGAAGCCGTGCTGCGGGAATACCTACGGACGATTGCGAGGGGAGTGACGTGAAATGTCTCAAGCGGCAGTTGTGGGGTTTGGGTGCTAATGGTTTTGCCGTGCAAGGATTTGTCTGTGCCTTCAACCTTCGTTCGATATGCCAACGCTGATAGGCCGACACCGGAGAACCATGGGACAGACTGGATGCCTGCTGCTGGGGGGCGGCAAGGCGCCATAAAGAGAGTGCGAAGTCCGTCCACCCTCCCCTTTTCACTTTGCAACGCGACCAACTCTTCTACCGCACTCAGATTCCCGTCTGCCTCTCGTTTCGCACGAAAAACAAACACGACGGCTCTGTTGGTGAAAACGAACTGGCACTCGCCATCATGAACCTCGCCCTGCGCGGCATCGATGCCGACTTCGGCCCCGAGAACGCCCACACCTTCCGCCGCGACCTGCATCCCGACCTCCGCGCTGATACCGCCACATTCACTCTCGCCCCATGATTCGCCTCGAAGACATCACCTCCGGCCTCGCGCTCAGCGGCATTGAATCCGCCGTCATCGCCAGCGTCGTCTCCGTCGTCCGCATCGCCGACGGCGCGGTGCAGGTCATTTACCGCACCCCGCACGGTGTGCTCAAGGAACGCCTGCTGAACCGCGCCGACGAAGCGAACATCTCCGTCGCCACCACCGAGCGGCCTTGGTCGTTCGACGGCGACGGCGAGACCTACAAGCTCACCGTTGAGGCCCGGCGCATTGATCTTGCGTTCCTGTTCGACCCCATGATGGCCGTCCACACGTCCAACGTGGACCCGCTCCCGCACCAGATCACCGCCGTCTATGAATCCATGCTGCCGCGTCAGCCGCTCCGTTTCGTCCTCGCCGACGACCCCGGCGCGGGCAAGACCATCATGGCGGGCCTTTACATCCGCGAACTCATCATGCGCGCCGACGCCCGGCGCATCGTCATCGTCGCCCCCGGAAGTTTGGTCGAGCAATGGCGCGACGAGATGTATGAGAAGTTCGGCCTGGAGTTTCGCGTCTTCTCCCGCGAACTGGAAACCGTCACCCCCAGCGGCAATCCCTTCGAGGATCTCGACCACCTGATCGTCCGCCTCGATCAGATGGCCCGCAACGAAGACTTGCAGGAGAAACTCTGCGCCGCCGGCTGGGATCTCGTGATCTTCGACGAAGCGCACAAGCTGGCCGCCCATTTCTTCGGCAACAAGCTGGAGAAAACCGGTCGTTTCAAACTCGCCGAAAAGCTCGGCGCTTGCACCCGCCATCTGCTGTTGATGACCGCCACGCCGCACAACGGCAAGGATGCCGACTTCCAGTTGTTCCTCTCCCTACTCGATTCCGACCGCTTCTACGGCAAGTTCCGGGACGGCGTTCACAAGGTGGACGCCTCCGACCTCATGCGCCGCATGGTCAAAGAGGAGATGGTGAAGTTCGACGGCACGCCCCTGTTCCCCGAACGCCGCGCCTACACCGCGAATTACAAACTCTCCGACATCGAAGCCGCGCTTTACGAGGCCGTCACCCAATACGTGAAGACGGAGATGGGCAAAGCCGACCAGCTCGCTGGCTCGCGGAAAGGTTCCGTCGGCTTCGCGCTCACCGCCCTCCAGCGCCGCCTCGCCTCCAGCCCTGAAGCCATTTTCCAATCGCTCCGCCGCCGCCGCGAACGCCTCGAACGCCGCATCCGCGAAGAACGGCTCGGTGGTCGCGGCCAGCAATTGCTCGCCGAGACGCTCACCACTGTCCCCGATGACGACGATGACCTGAACGCCGAGGAACAGGAAAACCTGGAAGAAACCCTGGTGGATCAGGCCACCGCCGCCCAAACCATCGCCGAACTCGAAGCGGAAGTCCTACTGCTCAAAGACCTCGAACAGCAGGCCAAGGAAGTCGTCGCCTCCGGCCAAGACCGCAAATGGGATGAACTCTCCCGCATCCTCCAGAATGACCCGAAGCTGCACGACACCGGCGGGCGGCTTCTCAAAATCATCATCTTCAGCGAGCACAAGGACACGCTGAACTACCTGCACGCCAAAGTCGGTGGAGTTCTCGGCAGTCAAGAGTCCATCGTCATCATCCACGGCGGCACCCATCGCGACGAGCGGCTCAAGATTCAGGCGCTCTTCCGTTCCGACCCGGAAATCCGCGTGCTCATCGCCACCGACGCCGCCGGTGAAGGCGTCAATCTCCAGTGCGCCAACTTGATGGTGAACTACGACCTCCCGTGGAATCCGAATCGGCTGGAGCAACGCTTCGGTCGCATCCACCGCATCGGCCAGCAGGAGGTCTGCCATCTGTGGAACCTCGTCGCCAAGGAAACCCGCGAGGGCGACGTTTACTTCCGCCTGCTCGAAAAGCTCCGCGTCGAAAGCGAGGCACTCCACGGCCGCGTCTTCGACATCCTCGGTGAAGTATTCGAGGATAAGAGCCTCAAGGATTTGCTAATCGAAGCCATCCGTTACGGAGACCAGCCGGAAGTCCGCGCCCGCTTGGGCCAGCGCATCGAGCACAACTTCGACCACGAAAACCTAAAGACCCTGCT
>JBDNGL010000025.1:0-20336 GCA_041689285.1 Opitutaceae bacterium | reverse complement strand
GCCCTGCGGTGTCCGGACTTTCCTCTCCGAACTTCTAATGCGGGCGCGGCATTACCCGCGCCTTGGGATCAAAGAACTCGGAGCAACGACCAGGCCCCAAAACTAGGATTCCCAATAAACCAGCCGGCCGCATTGGTCGCAAGTCGCGAGTTGACCATCGGCGGATTTGCCCCGTGCGGCCGACTCGACCTCGGAAGACACCTTCAGGTGACATCCACCACATTTGCCGCCATGAATGGGCACGCAGACCGGCATGGACCGCACCGCGATCCGATCGTAAAGTCGCAGCACCAACGGCTCCAAAGGCGCGCGCGCGGTCTCAAATTCCTGCACCGCGCCGGCCAGTTCCGCCTCCAAACTGGTCGACCGTTCCTTCAATGCCGCGATGCGTGCCTGATGCCCAGTAATGTGCTGCTTCAATTCCGCCTCGGCCGAGACGAACTTCTTCTTCGCCTCATCAATCGCATACATCTGTTGCAATTCGCGCTCTTCCATCTCGCCGATCTGTTTTTCCTTTGTCTCAATCTCATGCCCGAGCGCCTGATATTCGTCGTTTTTACGCACTTGGGACTGCTGCGTCTTGTATTTGGCCAGCATGGTCTCTGCCGAGCCAATCTCAGTCTCCAGCAGTTTCTTACTGCTCTCCAAGCTGTTCCATTCCGCCTTGGCGGTCTCGATGGCCGCTTTCTCAGTGGAGATCTTCTGCTCAACCAGCGCGACATCACCTGGCACGGCCTTCAATTGGCCGTCCAAAGCCCGTCGCCGGGCGTCCCGATCCTGCAAAATCAGGACTTTTTCCAGCACAGGAGTCAGCATGGGGGGGGACGTTGTGGGTATCCCCCCAGTGGTCAAACGAAACTCTCGCGTTAAAGCCAAAAGAAAGCCTCTTCCGACCCGTTTATTTTGTAAAAAAATCCTCGCGTGTCCGCTGCATTTTACGAAGGATTTTCCTTTCCTAATTTCCTTCTTTTCCACCTATACATGTCCGACGTCACCGAGCCCGAGAATCCCACCCCGAATCCAGCGAATCCCCACGCTTACAATGCCGACCAACTCGGTCAGCTCAAAGGGCTGGAGGCCGTCCGGAAGAAGCCCGGCATGTATATCGGCGGCACCGACGAACGGGCGCTGCACCACTGCGTTTCCGAGGTGCTCGACAACTCTGTGGACGAACATCTCGCCGGCCACTGCTCGCGGATCGACGTCACCATCCACGTAGACGGCTCCATTAGTATCCGTGACAATGGCCGCGGCATTCCCGTGGATATGAACAAGGACAGTGGCCTCCCCGGCGTGGAGTTGGTGCTCACGACCCTGCACTCCGGCGGCAAATACGGCCAGGGCGGCTACAAATTCTCCGGCGGCACCCACGGCGTCGGCGCCAAGTGCGTCAACGCCGTCTCGGAGTGGTTTGAGGTCGAGGTCTCCCGCGGCGGGCAGGTCCACCACATGAAATTCGAGCGCGGCCAGACCGTGAAAAAACTCGAGGTCATCGGCAAAGCCAAGGGCACCGGCACCTACATCACGTTCAAGCCCGATCCCGAGATTTTCCGCGAGACCACGGTCTTCCAGTTCGGCCGCATTAGCCAACGCCTGCGCGAGCTCGCCTTCCTCAACTCCGGCCTCGAAATTATCTTCACCGACGAACGCCCCGCCGAGGCCAAGCCGGAACGCTATTTCTACAAGGATGGCGTCGAGGAATTCGTGAAGCAGATCAACACTGGCAAGACCCCGCTTCACCCGAAACCCATTCGCTTCACCAAAGAGACGAAGCTCCAGCTCGACGAGAAGGCCGCCGAAATCCACTGCGAGATCGTTCTCCAATACAACGACACCTACAACGATCAGGTCCTCTGCTACACCAACACGATTCACAATCCCGATGGTGGCACCCATCTGTCCGGCTTCCGCAGCGCCCTCACCCGCGCCATCAACCAGTTTTCCAAGGCCAACAATCTCCTTAAGGATAAGGACCCCCAGATCACCGGCGACGACGTGCGCGAAGGGCTCGCGGCCGTCATCTCCATCAAACACAGCGATCCCAAGTTCGAATCTCAGACCAAGGTCAAGTTGCTCTCCCCCGAGGTCGAAAGTGTCGTCGGCTCCGTCACCTACGAGGGCCTGATGCAATATTTCGAAATGAACCTGTCGGTCGCGAAGCGTATCGTGGACAAATCTCTCAACGCCGCCCGTGCTCGCGAAGCCGCCCGCAAGGCCCGCGAGACGGTCCGCAAGGGCGCGCTCTCCGGCGGCGGCCTCCCCGGCAAGCTCGCTGATTGCTCCGAGCGCGATCCCGCGCTCACCGAACTCTACATCGTCGAGGGCGATTCCGCCGGTGGCTCCGCCAAGCAGGGCCGCGACCGCCGCTTCCAAGCGATTCTACCGCTGCGCGGCAAACTCATCAATACGGAGAAGGCCCGCCTCGACAAGGTCCTCGCCAACGAGGAAATCCGCACCCTCATCACCGCCTGTGGCACCGGCATCGGCGAAGGCGACGAGGCCGTCGGCGGCTTCAACGCCGCCAAGGCCCGTTACCATAAAATCATCATCATGACCGATGCCGATGTGGACGGCTCCCACATCCGCACCCTATTGCTCACCTTCCTCTACCGCCAGATGAAGGGTCTCATCGAACGCGGCTACATTTACATCGCCCAACCGCCGCTCTACAAAATCAAGCGCAAGAAGCGCGAGCAATACGTCGACAACGACGACCAGCTCAACCGCATCCTGCTCGAACTCGGCTCCGAGGACATCGTCCTCACGCGCCTCACCGACGGCCACATCTTCGCCCCCGCGCAGATCGAGACCATCGTCGAAAACCTCGCCGTCCTCGAAAAACTCGGCGGCGGCGTCACGCGCTACGGTGCCTCGCTCGCCGAATACCTCGACCAGCAGGATCCCGCCACCCGCATCCTGCCGCGCTACGTCGCCCGGATTCGCGAGGGTAACAAGGAGTCGCACGAATTCCTCAAGGACGAGCATGCCCGGGCGCAGTTCGTGCAGGCCCATGATCTCGCGGCCGACGAAGTCGAGCAGACCGAGAACACCCCCGCCGATAAGAAAGCCGCTGGCCCCATCAAGCGCGTAACCCTGCACGAAATCTACGAGAGCACCGAAATGGCCAAGTCCCTCGCCGCGCTCGCCAAGACCGGTCTCGACCCCACCGGCTTCACCGCCGCTGAAAAACCTCGCTACACCATCACCGAAAACCTCGGGCAGAAATCGGAAACCAAGGCGGAACTCTTCAGCCCGCTCGATATCGTCACCCAAATCCGCGCCAACGGCCGGAAGGGTCTTAGCATCCAGCGCTACAAGGGTCTCGGTGAAATGAACCCGAAGCAGCTCTTCGAGACCACGATGGACCCGGAGAAGCGCCGCCTGCTCAAGGTCTCGATCGACGACGCCGCCAAAGCCGACTCCCTCTTCACCCTCCTGATGGGCGATGAGGTCCCGCCCCGCCGCCAGTTCATCGAGGACAACGCCCTCAACGTGCAATTCTTGGACGTCTGAGATCAAACGCACTGGCCCGCTAGCCACCTACTCACGAAAGGAGCCAATCATGAAAACACTCTGCAAAGCCAAAAAAGCCACCACCCACCGTCGCCCCGCCACCCGCGTCCGAGCCACCGCTGCGAAACAGCTCACCGCTGAGGAATTCCGTCGCCAGCTCCACATCGACCTCGCCGATGAAATCACCGCCGCCCGCGAAGCCGCGAAGAAACGTTTCGGCCATCTGCTCCGCCCGCATACGCCCGATGAAATCAAGGCCCGCTCGGCTTCGGTCCGAGCCATGTTTGCGTCGTGGGAGGAGCATAACCGCAAAAATCCCGTCAGCCGCGAGGAGTCCGAAAGTTATGACCGTATGCTGGCCCGCATGGCCGCCGAACGCGCCGAATAAGTATGCCTCTCATTCTCGCACTCGACTCCGGTCCACTCGGGCAGCTCACGCACCCGGATAAGAGCCGCAACTCTGATCTCCGTCGTTGGTTCGCGACTCAGGTTCAGGCCGGGGCAATTTTCCTCATCCCGGAAATCTCCGACTTCGAGGTCCGAAGAAACCTTATTTTTGAAAACCGAGCCCGGTCGCTGATCAACCTAGATGCCTTGGCAAACGCCGCCGTCTATCTTCCGATCACTACCCACGATATGCGGCTCGCTGCTCACTATTGGGCTAGAGCGCGAAAAACCGGAAAAACCGTCGGCGATCCGAAGGAACTGAACGCCGACGTGATCCTCGCCGCGCAAGCCTTCGCCAACGAAGCCATTGTCGTCACAGAAAACATCGGCCACCTCGCCCAATTCGTCGAAGCCCGCCCGTGGGTTTCGATCAAACCATAGAACCATGCCCGTCGAATTCGGAATTTGGAAGACAGGCACTAAACCGGAGAAGATTCCTCTGACGGGGTTTGGCCGTGAACGCGACTTGGAAGATGTGCGCTGGAGCGACATTTCGATCCTCGACCCCGAGCTGATGCTCATCGGCCGACAGGTGGCGACGGACTACCAGAAGTTCATAGATCTTTTGGCTATCACGGCAGAAGGCAATCTGGTCATTATCGAGCTGAAGCGCGGCCAGACGCCGCGCGAAGTAGCGGCACAAACCCTTGATTACGCTTCGTGGGTGAAACGTCTCCCTCACGAGTTCATCGTGCAGATTTTCTCCAAGACCTTTCCCTTGCTGAGTTTCGAGGCGGAGTTCAGCGCCAAATTCGGAATCAACCCTCCTGCGGATCTTAACCAAACCCATCAGATCGTCATCGTCGCGACCGAACTCGATAACAGCACCGAACGAATCATCAGCTACCTTTCAGAAGACTACGGTGTTCCGATCAACGTGGTTTTCGTCCGTGCCTTTAAAAGTGGGCGCGACACCTTTCTCGCTCGCTCTTGGCTCATCAGCCCCGAGAAGGCCGAAAGCAACAGCGAGCAGTCGCTCGTTCGGGAGAAAACCAAAGAAACCTGGAATGGGCAGGATTTCTACGTTGCCATCGGCGAGAACGAGCACCGCTCATGGGACGACTGCGTGAAGTATGGCTTCGTTTCCGCAGGCGGTGGCCGGTGCTACGCGCGAACATTGAGCCAGCTACAGCCCGGTCATCGGGTTTTCGCATGCATCCCACAGACCGGTTACGTCGGCGTTAGGATCGTTCGGGATACCGCGGTGCCGGTTGACCAGTTCCGTGTGGTCGGCAAACCGCTGCTCGAGCTTCCGCTCGCCGCCTCGAACATGGGCGAAAAAGTCGGCAACCACGACGAAGTGGAGCACGTGGTGCGTATAGATTGGATCAAAACGCTACAGCGCGACCGCGCGATATGGGGCGCGCGCATGTTGCGAACGGAAATTCCACCTGCAAGCTACGCAATAAATTCACCCTTGAGAAACTGATCCCTGCATTCGATCTCGAAACGTAATCAGCCCACTACCCGCTATTTTTCCCGTGTATACCGCTTCCGAAAAACTCTCCTCCGCCAACATCACCGACATCATGCAGTCGGCCTACATCGAATACTCGATGTCTGTCATCATCTCGCGCGCCCTGCCTGACGCCCGTGACGGCCTCAAGCCCGTGCAGCGCCGCGTCCTCTACGCGATGCTCCGCGAGGGCCTCGTGCACAACCGCGCCTTCGACAAGTGCGCCGGCGTTGTCGGTGAGGTGTTGAAAAACTATCACCCGCACGGCGACTCCTCCGTTTACGATACGCTGGTGCGAATGGCGCAGCCGTGGGTCATGCGTTACCCGCTGATTGATCCGCAGGGCAACTTCGGTTCCGTGGACGGCGATCCCCCGGCCGCGTATCGTTATACCGAGGCCCGGCTGAAGAATATCGCCGAGGACCTGCTCAGCGACATCGAGGAGGATACCGTGGACTTCGCGCCGAACTATAAGGAGTCCACCACCGAGCCCACTGTGCTGCCCTCCGCCCTGCCGAATCTGCTGATGAACGGCTCGACCGGCATTGCCGTTGGTATGACGACCAACATCCCGCCGCATAACCTCGACGAGATCATCGAAGCCACCTTCGCCATCATCGACAACCCGCAGATCTCGGTCGATGACCTGTGCCAGATCGTCAAGGGACCCGACTTCCCGACCGGCGGCGTCATCTCCGGCCGCGAAGGTATCCTCAGCTACCTAAAGACCGGCAAGGGCATCGTCCGCACCCGCGGCAAAGCCCATACCGAGGAGCTAAAGGGCGGCATGGAGCAGATCGTTATCACGGAAATCCCGTATAACGTGAATCGCGCTACCCTCGTCACCCGGATCGCGGAACTCGTCGGCGAAAAGCAACTCGACGGCATTCGCGATCTCCGCGACGAGTCCGACGAAAATACCCGCATCGTTATCGAGTTGAAACGCGGCGAACAGGCGAAGGTCGTCATCAACCAGCTCTTCCAGAAAACCGCTCTCGAGTCCTCCTTCGGCGTCACCCTGCTGGCCCTCGACAAGAAGAGGCCGAAGCAGATGTACATCAAGGAGCTCATCGAGTGCTACATCGAGCACCGCCGCGATGTCATCACCCGGCGCACCAAGTATCGCCTCCAACAGGCGCTCGACCGTGCGCACATTCTCGAAGGCTACATCATCGCCCTCGATAACCTTGACGACTTCGTCAAAATTATCCGCGCCTCGCAGAATCGCGAGGAGGCCAAACAGAAGTTGATGGCGAAGTATCCGCTCTCCGAGCGCCAGACTGATGCAATTCTCGAACTGCGCCTTTATCAGCTCACCGGCTTGGAGCGCGGCAAGATCGAGGCCGAATACCTTGAGTTGATGAAAATCATCGAGGAACTCCGCGGCATCCTCGAATCCGAGCCCAAACTGCTGGCCCTGATCAAAAAGGAGCTCGGCGAGATGCAAGCGAAATACACCTCGCCGCGGCGCACCGAGATCATCGCCGCCGCCGGCGAGTTCCGCATGGAGGATATCATCCCCAACGAGGGCTGCGTAATCACTGTTTCCCATCTCGGCTTCATCAAACGCACGCCCGTCGCCGATTACCGCTCCCAGAAACGCGGCGGCAAGGGCGTCATCGGTGCCGAAACCTACGACGAGGATTTCGTGCAGCATCTCTTCACCGCCTCGACCCACGACTACATTCTCTTCCTCACCAGCACCGGCCAGTGCCATGCGAAGAAGGTCTATGATGTCCCGGAAGGCACCCGGACCTCCAAGGGTAAATCCGTTTCCTCCTTCCTCCGGCTCACCGAGGGCGAAAAAATCGCCGCGATGCTCTGCGTGAAAGATTTCGCCGAGGACCGTTACCTCGTGATGGCCACCAAGCAGGGTGTCATTAAGAAGAGCTCGCTCTCCGACTACGCCAACTGCACCCGTGAAGGCGGGCTCATCGGCATCAATCTTAGCGATGGCGACAGTGTCATCGGCACCGTGCTCACCACCGGTGAAAACGAACTCATCTTGGTTTCCCATCAGGGCCTCGCGGTCCGCTTCCGCGAACGCGATTCAGAAAGTGGCGAAGAATTGTTCCGCGCCACAGGCCGGGCCACGGGGGGGGTCACGGGTATGCGCTTCAAGCTTGATAGCGATTATCTAGACGTGATCGAGGTCGTGGACCACGCGGCTAAATTCCTCGTCGCCAGCGAAGCCGGTCTCGGCGTGCGCACCCGCTTCGAGGACTACCGTCTCATCAATCGCGGCGGCAGCGGGGTCTGGGCCATCAACTTGCCTGAGGACAATTCCATCAATCTCGCCGGCGCCCTCAGTGTCCGCGATGATGACGAAATCATGCTTCTCACCGCCAAAGGGCAAAGCGTGCGCTGCCCGGTGAACACCATCCGCGAGACCAACCGCGGTGCCAAGGGCGTCAAACTGCTCACCCTAGCCGAGGGCGACAAGCTCTTGAGTATCGCCCGCATCATCGAAACCCCCGAGGAACAGGAAGCCAACGCCCCGGTGGAGTAAGCGCACCGGGGCTGAAGCCTTTTGGAGTCAGGCGCCCGCAGCAGCAGCCTGTTGGCCACCTGCTCGTGGGCTCGCCATGAGCAACCGCTGGGCGCGCTGTTAGGTTATTGAAGGACGGCCCCGCGGCCGAACTTTCTGTCGTGGCCCCATGCCGCCGTCGGCCAGTTCACTGCAGCTTGACCGGCTGCACCTTCACCCGCAGTGCAGCCTCGGGAATTTGCAGCCAAAACACCCCGAACGGACTGGGAGAAATGCGTACGGTGGGATTTTGCAGCGACGGCCCCGCGTAGGAATCGACCTCGATCATCGTCCAGACTTGACCGTCCTCCAAGGTAAAGCTGCGCTTGCCGCTGAAGGTGCGCAGCGTGCCCGCTAGCTTCAGTTGCAATTCCTCGGATGCTTCCTTGGTGCTCCCGGCCTTTTGCAGCGTCAGCAGCGCCGAAAACCAGCCCGGCTCTTTCCGCTCCGGAGCGGCAGCCTCAGCCGCCTTGGTTTCGGCCGTCTTCACTCTAATTTCTGCGGCGGCCACTTTTTCCTCGGCGACTTGCTGCACCGCCGCCACTTCGCCGGCCTTGTAGCGCTCCACGATTGCCTGCAACCGGGTAAATTCAGCCGCAGTCAGTTTATCCAAGCCCGTCGCCTGCCGCTCCTCGGCCGTCATGATCTTGGTGAAATCCTGCGCGGACAACGTTGTCACCAGTGCCAATACCCCCAGCCAAGTCGCGAGTTTTTGCATGCCGTGATTTGTGCGACTTAGCGCCGAAGTCGCAATGCCAAACCTGTCACCGCTCAAGCGCACTCCAGCCTTGCCAAGTTCCGGAGCCGAGGGTGTTTTTGCTTCTCCCTTTCACATGGCCGTTCGCCTCACCCAACTTCTCGATCCTGCCCGCATCAACCTGCACGTGCAGGCCACCCGGCGCACCGTCGCCCTCAATGAGGTGGCGCGCCTGCTCACCACCAATCCTGAGGTCACCAATTTCGACGGATTCTACCAGGAACTGCTCGCCCGTGAACGGCTCGACACCACGTATCTGGGCAACGCCATCGCCCTGCCCCATGCGCGCACCGAACATGTGAACAGCATTGTGCTCGCAATCGGCCGCAGCAGCGCGGGGATTCATTTCGAGAACTGCAACCAGACGGTGCACTTGATGTTCATTCTCGGCACCCCGAAATCCAATCCCACCGACTATCTTATGGTCGTCAGCTGTCTTTGCAAAATTCTCAAGGAAACCGGCAACCGGGTTGCGCTGATGACTGCCGCCACCCCGGAGGAATTTATTGCCGCCCTCACTGCGGCCGAGGCCAAACTACACGCACCGGCCTGACGAGGAAGCGTTCTTGGCAAAGCCACCGCGACTCGTATCCTAAATTCGCGGCATGATTCACTCCTTCATCTTCAGTGACGGCAAACTCGTCGGGCAGGACCTCGAGCTCGAGGCGCTCCGCCTGGTGCGCGCCGACAAGGGCCTGCTCCTTTGGGTCGATTTGGAGGATCCGTCGACTGACGAGATCAAAGCCATCCTCGAAAGCGTTTTCCAGTTCCACCCTTTGGCCATTGAGGACTGCATCGCGCCCAACTCGCTGCCCAAAATCGAGGACTACGAGGAACATCTTTTCCTCGTCATGCACGCGGTGGATTATACGCGCAGCGAGAAATTCAACACCACCGAGCTCTGCGTCTTTCTTGGCAAGGAATATCTGGTCACCTTCCATCGCCGTCCGCTCCGCTCCGTGCAGACCGCCAAGGATCGCTGCACCAAGGGCCTCGGTGCGGGACTGCGCAGCGCGGACCGACTGGCCCACCTCGTGCTCGATCTGCTCACCGACAACTACAAACCCGTCGTGGACGAACTCCGCGACGAAATCGAAGAACTGGAGGAAACCGTGCTCGCCAAGGCGACCACCGACCTCACCCCCGCGCTCTTGCAATTGAAGTCGGAGATTTCCCACCTCCGCCAGATCGTGCGTCCGCAACGCGATGTGATCAACCGCCTCGCCCATGGGGAATCGAAGATCGTTCGCCCCACCTCGCTCCCTTATTTCCGCGATCTGCGCGACAATCTGATCCGCTACGAGGAAACCGCTGCCGGCTTCGCCGATCAATTGCTGATCTCCTTCGATCTTTATCTCAACAAATCTTCTTTCGAGGCCAACGAAGGCATCAAGGTCCTGACCGCGCTCACCGCCATCACCCTGCCCACCGTCGTCATCGGCACTTGGTATGGGATGAATTTCGACCATATGCCCGAATTGGAGTCGCCCTACGGTTACGTCGCATGCATCGCGGGCACGGCGATTCTCACCTTCCTGATGGGGCTTTGGTGCAAGCAACGGAAATTCATCTGACCGCCATGATCACGACACTGGTCTATCGCGACACCCGCTTCGTCGCCGCCACTCCGCCTGCCGCAAGCCTAGCGGCGCTCCGGGCCGAACCCAACGTCATGCTGTGGGTGGATCTCTCCGACCCGACCCCGGACGAGGCGAGCCTGATCCTTGAGACCACCTTCGGCTTTCACCCGCTCGCCATCGAGGACTGCCTGTCGGACTCCCCGCTCCCAAAGTTGGAAGAATATGACGACTATCTCTACTTGGTGATGCACGCGGTGGACTACTCCCGCGTCGATAAATTCTCGACCACCGAACTTGATCTCTTTCTGGGGAAAAATTTTATTGTCACTTTCCACCGCCTGCCGCTCAAGCCCGTGCAGGCGGCCCTTGATCGTTACCTCAAAACTCCGGGCGTGCATGTGCGCGGGCCGGACCGTTTTGCGCACGTCATTCTCGATCTGATGGTCGAGGCTTACAACCCCGCCCTCGACGCATTGCGGCAGGAGTTGGAAAAAATCGAAACCGGTGTCTTGCGCGGGATGGACAGCCGGGAGCTCTTCCCGCGCGTCATCGCGCTCCGCAAGGAGCTCTCGACCCTGCGCCAAATCGTGCGTCCACAACGCGAAATTGCCACCGTCCTAAGTCAGGGCAAAATACGCTTTGTGCGGCCCATCATCGTGCCCTACCTGCGCGATCTCAGCGAGGAGCTTAGTCGCATTGAGAACCAAGCCTATTATTGGGCGGATCAGATCATCCTCAGTTTTCGGGTCTATCTCAACAAATCCGGCCACGAGGCCAGTCAAAGTATCAAGGTCCTCACCGCCCTGACCGCCCTTGCCCTGCCGGTCTTCATCGTCGGCGGGTGGTATGGGATGAATTTCATCAATATGTATGAGACGACCGCCCAACACGGCTACCTGGTCGCCTTTGGCCTCACCGCCACCGCCATGCTCAGCCTGTTGGCTTTCTTGCGACACAAGCGCTGGCTTTGAGCCGACAGAAGATTTCAGATTCGCCTGAGCGGGAAAATATCCACCGCCACCATCCGGGCCGCGCAGTGGTGGTCCGGCGCCCGCGCTCCAGGATCGAATCCGGCAAGCTTGAGCAGGTGGGCGTCGTAAGTCGTGACCTCCGCGGCCGTAAATTGGTAGGGTGCATGCGCCACTTGGCCGCTCCACAACTGCTCGGAAGATTTTTGGTGAGCGTAGAGCCGATAACGCTCAAGCAGGAAGAATTCCCGTGTCCCCAGTTCCGCCACTTGCCCGTCAACTGCGGCCCGATAGCGATAGCGGCTCACCTGCGCTTGCCCCGCCCGCTGCGTGGTGTAATCAATCCAGCCATCCGCGGTTTTGCCCGCCTGCTGGGTGGCATGTTCATACGGCAGGTGAAAAAAACTCCGCGCCAGCTTGACCGCCAGCCACTGGTTGCAGTCGAGGGAATAGAACCACACTCCCGGTCGCCCGCGTTCATCGTGCACGTAAGTGCGCACATTGACCTCTAGGAAATCCGACAGTCCCGGCACGGCGGGACAGAACCGTGGCCGCACCCGCTGCATGTAAAACGGCACCAGCCCGATCCACGCCTGCCCTTCAAAAGTGTCCACCGTCAACCCACGCGGCAGCGATTGCTGCACCAAGGACGGAGCCCAGGACCAATGCAGAAACAGCAACTCCGCCCAGTTTTGGCGCATGACCGGTGCGCTCTCCGGCCGCACTCGTTCTGCCATACGATCACTGGTGGAAGGGATAGGCATGTGGCAGAATAGCGTGCTCAGGCTCGCTTCAGCAAATTGATCAATCCCGTCTTCACGGCCGGCCACTCGGCGGCGATCACCGAAAACATCACGGTGTTGCGCACAAAGCCATCCGGCAGCACGAGGTGTTGCCGCAACACACCTTCGCGGCTCGCCCCGAGACGGTGGATTGCCGTCTGGGAACGCAGGTTGCGCTCATCGGTCTTCAGTTGCACGCGATGACAACGCAGGACCTCAAAGGCATGTTGCAGGAGCAGAAACTTCGCCTCGGTGTTGATCGCGGTGCGCCAAGCCGCCCGTCCCAGCCAAGTATTCCCGATTTCCAATCGCCGGTCCTGCTCACTGATGTCCATGTAGGTCGTGCCGCCAACGGCCTCGTTGCGCGTGACCTCAATGAGGGCAAAAGCCAGACCGTGACCCGCGGCCATGTTTGTCGTCACCTGCTCGAACCAAGCACGCACGGATTCAGCAGTGTCCGGCCGACGACACGGCATGTAGCGCCAGATTTCAGTATCGGTGCCCTGCCGCTGCAGCGCTGGCAGGTGGACCGTCGTCAATGGCTCCAATCGAACCTGATGTCCGGCAAGGGTAATGGGTAAAAGCGGCATGAAGCTGTGGGTAAACTGATTCGCCGCTTGTCTCTGCCACGCCGCAATCAAAAACTTGCCCCATGCGCCACTTGGTCTGGCTTCCGCTCCGCCTGCTCACATTCAACCTCCAGGGTAAATCCTCCCAAGATACCGAGGTCATGTTGCCGCACTGCGAGCGCGACACGCCTGAAACCTTCCGCCTCCTGCCCCCCGTCGGCAGCAAAGGTGAAGCGGTCGCACTAGGCGCACCCCGCTGGCTGGTGGCTCGGGAATGGCGGTGATGACCTCCGCGTGAAACCCCTTCTCGCTGATTTTCGCATCCGCCGTTTGCTGCTGGCCAACATCACGGGCTCAGTTGGCGCGGGGATCACACTCATCACCATCCCTTGGCTACTGGTGCAGCGGCCCGAGGGCGAACGTCTCTACGGCTGGGTCACCATCATCTCGACCATCGTGCTGTTTGCCTTTGCGCCCTACTACGGGGCTTGGCTCGACCGGCATTCGCGCAAACTCGCGCTGCTCGTCGGCGAGGCTTTCGGGGCCGTGACCACTCTGGCGATGACGCTTTGGATTCTCACCACCGGCCACACCGCCAGCTGGCAACTGCTCGTCCTCTATTTTTGCGGCATGCTCTACTACACGCTGCACTACCCGGCGAAGCTCGCCTTCGTGCAGCAGGTGTTCGAGCGCCAGCATTACCAACGCCTGATGGGTCTGCTGGAAATCCAAGGCCAGACCGCCGCGATGCTCGCCGGTGGCCTCGCCAGCATCCTGATTGATCGCGTGCCGTTCGGCCTGATTCTGCTCTGCAACAGCGCCACCTACATTTTCAGTTTTTTCGTGCAACGCACCCTCCCCTACGTCGCCACGCATCTCCAGACCGCGCGCGCCGGGCAACCGGGGACCGGCTTCACCGAGGGTCTCCGCTGGCTCGGCCGCCGGCCCGTGTTCACCACTTTCATCATCTGCACCTATGCACCCTATGTCGCGGTGATGGTCGGCAATTATCTCTTTCCCATCTACGTGCAAAACGTGCTGCAGGCTTCGGCGGCGGTTTATGGCCGCGGCGAAGTCGCCTTTGCGGTTGGCGCGATCCTCGCAGGCGTGGTCGGTCCGCGGCTGCTCTCTGCACGCCCCCCGGCGACCGTCGCTCTGGTCATGATGGCAATTTTCCTCGGCGGACTGGCCATCCTCGGCGGGGTGCCCAGCGTGCTGGCGTTTTATAGCGCCCTGCTCCTGCTCGGCATCGGCAACGCTGGTGCTCGCGTCGCTCGCGGCACTGTCCTGCTGCACGAGGTGCCGACCGCCCTGATGGGCCGCGTGAATGTCGTGCTGGCCGCGACTGACCGCTTGTTGCGCACCGTGCTGTTGTTTGGCGCGATGGCAGTCGTGGCCCGGACCGAGGCCACCTGGGCCTTCGGCGGCTTGCTGGTTTTCATCGCTCTCGCCCTCGCTCTGGCGTGGCTCACCCGCCGGGCCCTGCAACCCACCGCCGCCGCACAGGGATTGCCTGCGAACTGAATCGCCCCGATGCTATGTCCATGAACTCAATCCCGCGGTTCAACGTGCAGGGGATCGGGGTATCCGCGCTGACGCTCACGCAGACCCGGGATCTCGTGCTCGGAATTCACGGACAAAAGCATCGTGGCTATATTTCCACCTGCACGGTGCACAGCGTGGGCGCAGCCCGCCGCGATCCGGAGTATCGCCGCCTGCTCAATGCCTCCTGGCTCACCACGCCGGATGGCATGCCGCTCGTCTGGCTGGCGCACCGCGCAGGCCACCGGGACGTGACCCGCGTGTATGGTCCGGACCTCATGCTCGCCGTATGCGGTGCCGGGCGCTCAGTGGGCCTGCGGCATTTTTTTTATGGGGGTGACCCCGGCGTCGCTAAGGCCTTGCAGGTTTCCCTTAGCAACCGTTTCCCCGGCTTGCAGGTCGTCGGCACCTATTGCCCGCCTTTCCGCCCGTTGACTGATGAGGAATTTTCCGCGTGCCGGCAGCAGATCACCGCCTGCCAACCCGATGTGATCTGGGTCGGTCTCGGCACTCCCAAACAGGACCGTTTCATGGCCGCGACTTGGCACCAGCTTGATGCCGGCGTCATGATCGGTGTCGGCGCCGCGTTCGATTTTCTTTCCGGCCGCAAAAAGCAGGCTCCGCGCTGGATGCAGCGCCGTGGTTTGGAATGGCTGTTCCGGCTCGGGCAGGAACCGAATCGCCTCGCTTACCGCTACCTCGTTTACAATCCGCTCTTTCTTCTACGTGCCGGCGCGCAGCTCAGTGGATTCATAAAATATCCTTTAGCCTAAAACAGATTTCTCTGCTGCAAGGCATCGCGTTTAGCGCCATCGAGCGTGCTGAAGGCCAGCAGTTGCGGGATCGTTAATGCCGCCAGCCCCGGCTCACGTCCCAGCGAGGATAACAACACGGTCCCGGCTAGGGCATCATAAGGCGCCGCGTGGTAACGTCGTCGGGCGGCCGGACAGTGCCGCGCCGCCTTTTCATCCAGCTCCGGCTGCAATCCGCAGGCGCTGATCAACTCAGCCAGACCGAAACTCGTAAGCCGCGGATAAAACTGCCGGTAGAGCGCCCCGGTATCAATCCATGGACCCCACTCCTGCGAGGTCGCGCCGGGGCGCGCAAAGTCGGGTGCCGCCCGCCCATACGGCCACACGGATTTAAGCAGCGAATTTTCTGCGCCGGCAAAATGCGCCGCAAGGGGTCCAGTCGCACGCCGCTCCGCCCAATAATCGAACTCCGCCGCAAAGGGCGCCGCCCCGGCCAAGGTCGCCGGCTTCAGCCCATGGACCGCAGTATCCTCGCGGCGAATCCTTCCCACCGGACGACATAACCGGGTGCGTCGCGCCGTGATTTCACCCTGGTGCAGCGTCACTACGCCGAATTCGACAATGCCCGAGGTCAGGCTGCCTTCGAAGTCAACGAAGTGTATCGTCTGCTGGGTCCAGGAATTTACCACCCCCCTACTCAAAGCGCATCCAGGCGAAAGCCGAAACTATTTTGACCGCTTAACCCATCAGCAGCGATTGAGCCCCATCAATGTAAACCTCCGTGCCGGTGATATGGCCCGACAGGTCTGAGGCGAGAAACCATACCAGTTCCGCCACTTTGTCCGGCGTGGCGGTGACCCCGCCCGTCAGGGGCACCGAGCCCTCTGGATAGAGTACCGGCAGCCGCAGGTTCTTCTTAAGGCGGGAACGAGATGAAGTCGTGATGTTGGTTTTGAATGCACCCGGACAGATCGTGTTAACGCGGATCTTATGCACCGCCAGTTCGAGCGCGATCATCCGACCGAATGCCACTTGGGCTGCCTTCGAGGTCGAATAGGCCGACGCCCCGCTGGAGCTGAACATCCGCGTGCCCATCAGCGATGAGGTGATGATGATCGAACCGCCGCCGCCCCGTTTCAGTAACGGCACGCAGGCGCGCACGGTGAGAAAGGTGCCCTTGAGGTTGATCCCTAGGGTCTCATCCCACTCCTCGGGCGTGATTTCATCGACGGGAGCCCACACCCCATTGATCCCGGCGTTGGCCATCACAATATCCAGCCGCCCCCAAGCCGCCTCGATCGCGTTGACCGCCGCAGCCTGTTGCCCGGCCTCGCGCACATCCGCCACCAAAGCCATCGCGGTGCCGCCCGCGGTGTTGATCACCCCGGCCACGCGTTCCGCGTTGGCGGCGGACACATCCACGACTCCCACCTTGGCCCCGCACCGGGCAAGGCAAAGCGCAGAGGCTTCACCAATGCCCGACCCCGCGCCGGTGATATATACGGCTTTGCCAGATAGGGAGTCAGCGGGGGGTGCATGGGAAATCACGCGGGCAGGCTGTTCGTCCGGACACAAAGCTCAAGCCGATATGGGCAAACCTGCCGGGTGCGGCGAGGCTTCTCAGATGAGAGGACTTGGCCTAGAATCGGAAAAATCCCGCCACGGCCCAAGCGGGCCGGGCTTAGGTCATCAACCCATGAGCAGAGACTGCGCGCCATCGATGTATATTTCCGTGCCGGTGATGTGATCGGACAGATCCGAAGCCAAAAACCACACCAAGCGGGCTACTTGCTCGGGCTTGCCATTATGGCCATGCGTCAACGGGATGCTGCCCTCGGGATAGACCGGCGACTGCGGCAATTTATCTAAGTTTTTGATCCGCGACTTTTGGTTTAGTGCCGTAGCGATGGAACCGGGGCAAATGGTGTTCACGCGAATATGATGCGCGGCCATTTCCAGCGCGATCATCCGAGCAAACGCGACCTGCCCCGCCTTCGAAGTCGCATAAGCGGTCGCGCCGACTGCGCTGAACATCCGGGTGCCGGTGCCGGAGGCATTGATGATGACTGATCCTCCGCCACTACGCTTCAGCAAAGGGGTGCAAGTCCGCACGGTCAGAAACGTGCCCCGGAGGTTCACATTCAGGGTGAGGTCCCACTCCTCCGGCGTGATATCCTCCAGCGGAGCCCAAAGGCCGTTGGTGCCCGCATTCGCGAAAACAATATCCAGCCGGCCCCACGCTTGTTCGAGCTTTTGCACCGCGGCAACCAGACTCGGCGGATCGCTGATATCAGCCAAAAGTTCCATGGCTTGCCCGCCGGCGTCCGTGATTGCAGTCACAGTCTGGGTCATGCCCGCGGCATCGCAATCCAACACCCCCACCCGCGCCCCGCAGTGCGCCAACAAACTCGCGGTTGCCTGCCCCATACCCGAGCCCCCACCCGTCACGAGTGCGACTTTGCCCTGAAGGGAATTGGTGGGGATTTGCGTGGCCGTGATCGGGTTCATGTAACGGTCAGCATGTGAAGCGTCAAACACGGGGCAAGCTGTTACCCGTGCTTTCGCTTGGACAACCCAGCGCTTTAGCCATCACGTAGCTCCGTGGACTTGTCGCCCTACCGCACTTTCATGACCGAGCTGGCCGCCGCGAGCGGCGAATTCATCTGCCCGCATTTCGGCAATCCCGCGCTGGCCGTCGAGACCAAGGCCGACGCCTCGCCCGTGACCATCGCCGACCTCGGTGCCGAGGAGCTGCTGCGCCGCCTGATCGGCAAAAAATTCCCCTCGCATGGACTGATCGGCGAGGAACTCGGCAGCGACCGTGCGGACGCGGAATTTGTGTGGGTGCTCGATCCCATCGACGGCACCAAGAGCTTCATCACCGGCGTGCCGCTCTGGGGCACCCTGATTGCCCTGTTGCATCAAGGCCAACCGGTGCTCGGTTGCATCCATCAACCTATCCTCGGCCAACTCATGCTCGGTGACGGCGTCACCACCACGCTCAACGGCCGCACCGTGCGGACCCGCGCCACAACCCGGATCGAAGAGGCCACCCTGCTGACGAGCGATCCCTTAAATTTTCGCAATCGCATGGGGCCCGGCACCAACGAATTTCTGGTCAAGGCCAAACTCGTTCGCACTTGGGGCGACTGCTATGGCTACCTGCTCGTCGCCTCCGGCCGCGCCGACATCATGATTGATCCCATCATGAACCCGTGGGATATCGCTGCCCTCGTGCCCATCATCCGCGGTGCCGGCGGTGTGATCACCGATTGGTCCGGCGGCAACCCCTACCCGACTGAATCAACCGTCGCCGCTGCGACGCCGGCATTGCACGCGGCGGTGCTCGCTGGATTGTGGGCGTGAAGAGGGACGAGCACAGTGACCCGCGCGGCAGTGCCAAGAGGACAGATCATTTGAAGCGCAAAGCACGCAAAGGCGCAAAGTTGACGCGAAGCACCTAACAAAACCCGTCGCCAGCCTCGTGTATTGGCATGGAAGTGAAATTGCCGACCTGCGCCGCCTCGCACTACTATAAAACAATAAGCAGGTGGGGTGGGCAGATCATCTGGGCCGCTTCGCGGCTTGGCGCTTAACTCGACACCCGCTTCACGGCTTCCGCTTCGGCTTCTTCCACTCCGCCGTGATCCGCGAGCTGAAGCCACCGCGCGCTTTCCAGTTGGCGATGATAGTCAGGCTGCGGGGCTTGAGTGCCTTGCCAAGATCGTCACAAATCTTGTTCGTGGCGGCCTCAAAAAAGATACCTTCATTGCGGTAGGCGTGGAAGTAGAGTTTCAGTGACTTCAGCTCGGCGCAGGTCTTGTCCGCCACGTAGCGCACGGTGATGTCGGCAAAATCCGGATGGCCCGTCATCGGGCACACCGAGGTAAACTCGTGGTGCGTGTGCTCAATTAGAAAATTCCGATGCGGTGCGGGATTGGGAAAAGTTTCGAGAATTTTTGGATCAACCATGGGGAAGAAAGTAGTGGGTAGCGGGCAGCGGGTAGCGAGTAGAAACTCAGGCCGCATCTCAGAACATGCCCACGAGTCACTCCTCGCTGCTTCCGCGACTACGTCGCGGTTTCGGTGAACCGCTGCTCGCGGATGACGGTGATCTTAATAGCACTGGGATACTGCAGCTCGGTCTCGATGCGCCGGCGCAGTTCCTTAGCAATTTCGCGGGCACGATCGTCTGTCACGGTCTCGGGAGCAACGATGACGCGAATTTCGCGACCAGCTTGGATGGCGAAGGCCTGCTGCACACCTACGAGCGAAACGGCCAGTTTTTCGAGCCGCTCCAAGCGCTTGATATAACTCGTCATCGATTCGGACCGCGCGCCCGGACGCACCGCCGAGATGGTATCTGCGAGGATGACCAAACCCGCATACACCGTCTCGGGTTTTACCTCTTCGTGGTGAGCCTCAACCGCATTCACCACGATCGGCGTCTCGCCGTAGCGCTTGATAAACTCGGCGCCGATGCGGGCGTGACTGCCCTCCTGTTCGCCGGAGACCGCTTTGCCGATGTCGTGTAGCAGGCCGGCACGCTTGGCGAGATTGGCGTCGAGGCCCGCCTCGCTCGCAATCATCGAGGCGAGGAAGGCGGTCTCAATGGAATGATCGAGCACGTTCTGATTATACGAAAAACGGAATTTCAGCTTGCCCAGCAGCTTGATGATTTCGTGGTGCAGGCCATTGATGTTAAGCCGTGCGACCGCCTCTTCACCGGCCTGAGTGGCGTTCATCTCCACCTCCTCCTGCGCCTGCTTCACAAACTCTTCGATGGTGGCCGGGTGAATCCGACCGTCCTTCACCAAGGCCAGCAGCGCGGTGTGCGCCACCTGCCGGCGGATGGGATCGAATGAGGAAATGAGCACGGTCTGCGGCGACTCATCCACCAACAGCGTCACCCCGGTCGCCGCCTCGAAGGTTTTGATGTTTCGGCCTTCGCGGCCGATGATGCGGCCCTTGAGCTCCTCACTGGTCAGTTGCACGATGGTCGAAGTGAAATCGTAGCCGGGCTTGCTCGCCAGCCGCTGCATGGTGGCCATCAGGATGCGCTGGGCCTCGCGCTCCAACTCGAGCTCAGACTTTTCCAGCGTCTCACGCCGGAGGGCGCGCAACTCATCCTGACACTCCAACAAGACCTCCTCGCGCAACGCCCCCCGGATTTCTTCCGCATCCATTTGCGACACGCCTTCGAGGCGTTTACGCACGCTCTTCGATAGGGCGCGGATGGCGTCACGCGCCTGCTTCACGGCCGCGTTCTCGCGATTGAGTCGTTCATGGCGTTGCTCCAGTTGATAGTCGAGGAGCGCCAGGGATTCCTCGTGCGCGCGGATTTCCCGCAGGCGCACCTCGCTGTCGATGACCCGCTGGTCAAATTCCCGGGTAAGTTCGTTACGCCGGCGCTGCAGTTCCTCCTCGGCTTTTTGTCGGATTT
>JBDNGL010000024.1:0-16573 GCA_041689285.1 Opitutaceae bacterium | reverse complement strand
GGAACCTATACGGACCAGACGCCGCTGGCACGGATTTTTTTTGGTTCGTGGCGGCCGGGTTCATTGCAGGAAGGCGGGGATCTTCTCGCCGGCAATGATTTGCTCAAAGGTCTCACGCGGGTTCACCTGCTCAAACGCGCTGCCCTGCACCAGCACCTCGGCCGGGAGACCGCGGGTGTTATAGCGGCTGGCCATGGTGAAGCCATAGGCCCCCGCGCTCATCAAGGCGATGAGTTCACCCTCGCCCACTTCCTGGAGGCGACGATCCTTGGCGAAACAATCACCGCTCTCGCAAACCGGCCCCACGATATCAGCGATCAACGCCCGGCGGGAACTGTCGCGGTGTAACGGCACGATTTCGTGATGGCTTTCATACATGGCCGGCCGGACGAGGTCATTCATCGCCGCGTCCACGATGAGAAAATTCTTGTTCGCGCCGCGCTTAAGGTGTTCCACCCGGGCAAGGAGCACGCCGGCATTGCCGGTGAGAAAGCGACCGGGCTCGAGCAGGATTTTTAAGCCGAGTGGGACCAACAATGGCAGGAGTGCCGCGCCGTAGGCCTCCGGTGTGAGCGGGCGGTGAGTGGCCGACTGCTGCGCCCACCATTCAGCCCGACCGCTGGCGAGGGCATCCTCATAAACGATGCCAATCCCGCCACCGAGCGAGAAATACTCGATCCCGTGCGCCGTCTGCAGTTGCGCGACCAACGGCAGGAGTTTTTCCACCGCGGCCACAAACGGAGCCGCTGCCGTGAGCTGCGACCCGATGTGCATCTGCACGCCGCGAATACGGACGTGCTTGAGCTTCGCGGCCGCGTCGTAGGCCGCCAGCGCCTGGCCCAGTGGTATGCCGAACTTGTTGCCACTCTTGCCAGTGGTGATCTTGGCGTGTGTATGGGCATCTACGTCTGGATTGATGCGAAAAGCCACCGGCGCCACCACCCCCAGCTTGCCGGCGACGTGGTTAATGCGCGCCAACTCAGGCTCGCTCTCGATATGGAAGGCGTAGATCCCGTTTCCGAGCGCACAGGCGATTTCGTCCTCGGTCTTGCCGACCCCGGCAAAAACGCTCGTCGTCACCTCCCCGCCACTGGCGATGACCCGCCGAATCTCCCCGCCGCTCACGAGATCGAAACCAGCCCCGAGGTTCGAAAAATGCCGGAGTACGGCGAGGTTGGAGTTGGCCTTGGCCGCATAACAAATGCCTACGTCGAGCCCGGTTAGCGCGTCACGCAGGCGCTTAAAGTTATCCGCCATCGTGCCGGCACTGTAAACATAGGTCGGGGTGCCATAGAGCCGCGCGACTGCGGCGAGATCCACGGACTCGCACTGCAAATCGGCCCCAGTATAGTGGAATTGATGCATCGTTGAATTGCCAAAAAGGCGTCAAATCGCCGCAAAGGCGAGATTGGCCTTGAGTAAATCGGAGGAAATTTACGGGATGAATATCCCCAATGTTTCGCGCCCTAGCCAACCTCCTGCATCGTCCCACCATCCGTTCCGGCATGGTGCGTGACGCGCGGGGTCCGATCCGCAACCCGCGGTTCGTGAGTTTTCTGGCCCAGAACAACCGGAAGACGCTGGATACGAACTTTCACGACACCGTGCTGCGCGGTCGTCGGCTGGTGCGGCAGGGACTTTATGTCCTCATCGGTCTCGGCTGCGCTTGGGTCGTCATCGAAAGCGCCAAGGCGCTGACGACGTTCTGATCCCCCTTGAGCGGGATTGCGCCGCACTGATTCAGCCGCTTTATTGAGGGGCATGAGTTCCTCTCCTGCCGCCGTCAACCGGTCGTTTTTCCAACGTTTTCTCACGGTGATTGAGCGGATCGGCAACACGCTGCCGAACCCCTCCACGCTCTTTGCCCTACTGGCGGGCCTGATCGTGCTGCTATCGTGGGTGTTCAGCAAAATGGGTGTCACTGCCATCCACCCGGTCACCCAACAGGAGATCGTAGTGGTCAACCTGTTCAACCTGGAAGGACTCCACCGGATGATCGTCAGCGTGGTGCCCAACTTTGTGGGCTTCCCGCCGCTCGGCACGGTATTAGCCTGTCTCGTCGGTATCGCCGTGGCCGAACGTTCCGGACTTATCACGGCCGCCCTGCGGTTGATCGTGCTGGCGGCTCCGCCGCGCTGGCTCGCGCCGTTAGTCATCTTTGGTGGCATCCTTTCACACTCGGGCGCCGATGTGGGCTACGTGCTCTTCATTCCGCTGGGTGCTGCCATGTTTCACGCCGCCGGGCGCCATCCGCTTGCCGGGCTCGCGGCGGCCTTTGCCGGTGTCTCCGGCGGTTTCAGTGCCAATATTGTGCTCGGCACCATTGATGTCCTCCTCGCCGGTATCACGCAGGCGGCCGCCGAAGTCGTGGAACCGGGCGTGGTGATCCACGCCACCGCCAATTGGTATTTTCTTATCGGCGCCTCCGTGCTGGTCACCGCCGTCGGCACGTGGGTGACGGAGAAAATCATCGAACCGCGCCTCGGTTCCTACACCGGCGCTGCCGAGCCCGAGGAAATCAAGCCGCTCGACGCCTTGGAAAAACGCGGGCTGTGGACCTCCGCCCTCGCCACCCTCGGCCTCACCGCGCTCATCCTTTGGGGCACGCTGACGGAAAACGGCTTCCTCCTTGATCCGAAAAACCCCACCCTCCTCGGCTCTTACTTTATCCGCGGACTGATCTTCTTCATCTTCCTCTACGGTCTGGTCGCCGGGCTCGCCTACGGCCTCGGCGCCCGCACCCTGCGCAACGACAATGACGTCATCCGCGGCATGGACAGCTCGATCGCGACGATGGCCTCCTACATCGTGATGGCGTTTTTTGCCGCGCAGTTCCTCGCCTACTTCAACTGGACCAACCTCGGCACCATCCTCGCGGTCAAAGGCGCCGGGCTTATCCAGAGCATGAATCTCCAAGATCAACCGGTGGTGTTGATGGTCACGCTGGTTTTCTTCACCGCCGCCGTGAATCTGGTCATCGGCAGCGCCTCCGCCAAGTGGACGCTGCTCGCACCCATCTTCGTGCCGATGTTCATGCTCCTCGGCTACACGCCCGAACTCGTGCAGGCCAGTTACCGCGTCGGTGACAGTTGCACGAACATCATCACCCCGCTGATGCCGTATTTCCCGCTCATCCTCACCTTCGCCGTGCGCTACGTCCCCAAGGCTGGCATCGGCACCCTCATCGCGCTGATGATGCCCTACTCCATCGCCTTCATGATCTCTTGGACGCTGATGCTCATCGGCTGGATCCTCCTCGGCCTACCCGTCGGCCCCGGCGCCGGGCTCATCCGTCCGCTTTGAACCAATCCCGGCCAACGAGAGCTTGCGGCAGGCCGACGGCCCGCCCTTGCTCGCGCACATGAGCAACGTCACCGCGGCCGCGCCTGCGTCGGCCTTTCAACGGTTCCTTACTCTCGTCGAGCGCGCCGGCAACGCCCTGCCCCATCCCGCCACGCTCTTTGTCGCACTCGCCGCGATCGTCGTGCTGGCCTCGGGAGTTTTTAGCGCCCTCGGCATTGCGGTCATCCATCCCACCAGCGGCCAGACGGTGGGCGCGGTCAACTTGATGACCGCCGCAGGGGTGCAGCGGATGATCAATGAACTGGTACGCAACTTCCTCGCCTATCCGCCGCTCGGCATCTCCCTCGCCTGCTTGATGGGCATCGGTATCGCCGAGCACTCCGGCCTCATCGGCGCTTGCCTGCGGCTCGTGGTGCTGGCCTCCCCCGCCAAGCTCATCACTCCGATGGTCGTCTTTGCCGGCGTGATGTCCAACGCCGGCAGCGAGGTCGGCTACGTGCTGCTCACCCCGCTGGCGGCCGCGCTCTTCCATGCCCTGGGTCGCCACCCCTTGCTCGGGCTCGCGGCGGCCTTTGCCGGCGTCTCCGGAGGTTACAGCGCCAATCTCCTCGTCGGCTCCGTGGACGCGTTGCTAGCCGGCCTCTCCACCGCCGCCGCGCAGATCGTGGACCCGACTTATAGCGTGGCCACCTATGCCAATTACTACTTCATGGCGGCCTCCACGGTGCTCGTCACCGTCGTCGGCACTTTCGTGACCGAGAAAATCGCCGCCCCCCGGCTCGGCGAATACCGCGGCAACACTCCCCGCGAGGAATTGCGGCCGATCGGTGCCGCGGAAAAACGCGGCCTCTGGGCTGCTGCCGCCACTATCCTCATCCTCACAGCGATTGTGCTCTGGGGCGTCCTGCCCTCCGACGGATTCCTCGTCAACCCCAAGAGCCCGCATTTCAAGGACTCCGCTTTCATGGTCGGCCTAGTGACGTTTATCTTCCTCTACGGCCTGCTGCCCGGCATCGCCTACGGTGTCGGGGCCGGCACCATCAAAAACGACCACGATGTGATGGGCGGGATGACGGCCACGATGAAGTCGATGGCCTCATTCATCGTGCTGGCGTTCTTCGCCGCACAGTTCATCGCCTATTTCAACTGGACCAACCTTGGCATCATCACCGCCGTGAGCGGCGCGGAACTCATCCAGCGGCTCGGCCTGCAGGAGATGCCCGTCCTGCTCATGATCGCACTGGTGCTCTTCGCCGGCGTGGTGAACATCCTCATCTCCAGCGCCTCCGCGAAATGGGCGCTCCTCGCGCCGGTCTTCATCCCCATGTTCATGCTCCTCGGCTACTCGCCGGAACTCGTGCAGGGTGCCTTCCGAGTGGGCGACAGTGTGACCAACATCATCACGCCACTCATGAGCTATTTCCCGCTCATCCTGACGTTCATCAACAAATACGACCCGAAAGCCGGTATCGGCACCCTCATCGCAACTATGTTACCCTATTCCATCGCTTTCACGATCGCATGGACTCTGTTGCTTGTCGCTTGGATCACGCTGGGCATCCCCATGGGGCCGGATGCACCGTTATTTTTGGCCCGCTGAACCAACCAGTTCTTGCGATTTCCCGTCTCGGCTCTTTGATCACGCTATGCATCCCCAAAGGATTATTCTACTCCTGTCCGCCCTTTCCTGTCTCGTCTTCTCGGGCTGTAATTCCAGTAAAGCGGATCTGGGTGAAATCGGCATCAGCCTAGTGGACATCAAACCCGGTTCCGGTGCTACGGCGGGCGAAACCATTGTCACCCTGCGCTTCGTAAACGAAAATATCGTGCCCTTCGGTGTCAACAGCAGCACCCATCGCTTGTTGCTCAATGGCACCCTCGTCGGTCGCGCGGTTAACGCCACACCCTTCGGCCTCGCTCCTATGAACATGACCACGCGTGACATAATCCTACAGGTGGAAAACCCCTCCGCGCTTTCGCAGTTTGGCAGGTCTGGGCGGGCTACAGCCGTGACCTATCAACTTGAAAACGAGATCATCGCCATGCGCGGTGACACCCGCCACCGCCTGCGCAGCAAAACCTCAGGCCCCCTGAGTCCTGCCGACTCCGGACCATAAAAAAAGCGGCCCGAACCAAGCGGGGCCGCTTTGCAATTTAGCCGGAGTGGTTCAGGCCGCCAAACTGGAGTGGGCCACCAAGCGGCGGGTCGAGTAGTCATGCAACGTGATGGTGATCACGCCGACAGCGGCGAGGATGGCAAGGGCCAGCTCCGCGTTGATGAAGGCCTCGGTGACAATGAGACCGGCGGCTAGGGCGAGTTTGAGGATCGTGAAGGTGTTCATATCCACAAAACCCACCCCCCCGGCTAAAGTTGCAGAAAAAGAAATTATCTTCCGTCCAGGGATCGGCGTGGTGACGGAAGCCACGCCTCTGGACTGACTTCGCGGTGCCGTGATTTTGATAGTTCGCTAATGGCGATTTTCACAAATAGGTTGTGAAACCGCTTAAGCCGGGCTCATGAAACTTATCACAAAAAACACGAATGAAAACTGGCACTGGTCGGAACGCGATCAATCAGTGCACGTCGATTCCGCCGGGCGAACCCAATGCCTTTGTTCGGCAAGTTCGTGTCGATTCGTGGTCTCCTCCTAAATGATCCCGGCTGAAAAATCATCAATCTGAACGAACAATTTACCATGGCCAGACCTTGTAACCGTCGCAGTGTTACCTCTGTCAACCGCGCTTATAGCCGCGATCCGCTTGATCGCATTGATTCCATCGGCGGCATCGGCACCGACCAGAAACCGTGGAAACTGAGCCAACTCGCCGCGATTGCCGCCATCGAGTCCGGCACCGATGAGTTTTTCGTCAAAGTCGGCGAGCTAAAGGTGAAACTAATAGTGCGCACGCATGCCGGGGAAAAATACCTGCAAAGCGAACGCGAAAAAAACCATCCCGACGATCTGCTGAAATTATTGAGCGGTCCGGTCGGCGGCGCCTAATACTCAGCTGGCTAGGAATTGCCGCGCCGCCGCCCAATGGCTCAATCGGCACCGCCGGCGGCTGCTGAAACCGGCTTGAAGGCCGACTTTACGCTGGCTACCAGATAATCGCGGTTCATGCGGGCGATGAAGTCGTGGCTGATGAGCTTGGGGCAGACGGCGCTGCATTCGTATTGGTTGGTGCAGTTGCCGAAACCGGCCTCATCCATCGTCTGCACCATCGCGAGCACCCGCTGGTCGCGCTCGGGCTGACCCTGCGGCATGAGGCCGAGATGGGAAACCTTGGCGGCGACAAAGAGCATTGCGCTGGAATTTTTACAGGCCGCGACACAGGCCCCGCAACCGATGCAGGCGGCGGCGTCCATGGCGAGGTCGGCGTCGAGCTTCGACACGAGGATCGAATTGGCGTCGGGGGCCGCGCCCGTGCGGACGCTGATGAAGCCCCCGGCCTGCTGGATCTTGTCAAAGGCGGTGCGATCCACGACGAGGTCCTTGATCAAGGGGAAGGCCCGCGCGCGAAACGGCTCGACGATGATCATATCGCCGTCCTTGAAGGTCCGCATGTAGAGCTGGCAGGTAGCAATCCCGTGTCCCGGGCCATGCGGCTTGCCGTTGATGGTGCAGGAGCAGGTGCCACAGATCCCCTCCCGGCAGTCGTGCGCGAAGGCCACGGGCTCCTCGCCTTGTAGCGCGATCCGGTCGTTAGCGACATCGAGCAGATCGAGGAACGACATGTTGGGATTCACGTCCGTCGCGGGGTAATCAACAAATTTGCCCGGGGCCGCGGGGCCGGCCTGACGCCAGACACGCAGGGTAACGGTGAAGGTCTTCGTGGAGGAATTTGCAGCAACCATGGTGATAGCCTCGGCTTATTTGTAGGAGCGCATGCTCATCTCGGTGAATTCGTAATTGAGGGGCTCGGTATTACGGAGCGGGGTTTGCCCCTCGCCCTGATATTCCCACGCGGCGACATGACCGAAGTTTTCGTCGTCGCGCTTACACTCACCGTCGGGATGTTGGTATTCCTCGCGGAAATGACCGCCGCAGCTTTCCTCGCGGGTAAGCGCATCGCGGCAAAGCAGTTCGCCGAGTTCGATGAAATCAGCCACGCGGCCGGCCTGCTCCAGTGACTGGTTAAGCGTGGCGGCGGAACCGGGCACCTTGACGTTGGCCCAGAACTCCTCGCGCAGGGCGGGAATTTTCTGCAGCGCCGCCTGCAAGCCTTCCTGCGTGCGGGTCATGCCGCAGTATTCCCACATGAGCTTGCCGAGACGCTTATGGAAATGACTGACGGGTTGCTTGCCGTTGTTGTCGAGCAGTCGCTTGGTCATCCCGTTGACGTCGGCCTCGGCCTGTTGGAACTCGACGCGGTCCGTCTTCGGCCGCGAACCGGGTTTTTGCTGCGCCAAGTAATCACCAATCGTGTAAGGGATGACAAAGTAGCCGTCGGCGAGCCCTTGCATGAGGGCGGAGGCACCGAGGCGGTTGGCGCCGTGGTCGGAGAAGTTAGCCTCGCCGAGCACGAAAAGCCCGGGGATATTGGACATCAGGTTATAGTCCACCCAGAGACCGCCCATGGTATAGTGGACGGCCGGAAAAATGCGCATCGGCGCCTTATAGGCACTCTCGGCCGTGATCTCATGATAGATGTCAAAGAGATTGCCGTAACGCTCGCGCACGCCGGCCTCGGTCAGGCGGTTGATGGCATCGGCAAAGTCGAGGTAAACGCCGAGTCCGGTATCCCCAACGCCGCGACCTTCGTCGCACATGCGCTTGGCGGCGCGGGAAGCGACGTCACGCGGGCAGAGATTGCCAAAGCTCGGATAAATGCGTTCGAGGAAGTAATCACGATCAGACTCGGGAATATCGCCGGGGGCCTTGAGGCGGTCCTCTTTTTTATTTGGCACCCAGATGCGACCGTCGTTGCGCAGCGACTCGGACATCAGCGTAAGCTTTGACTGATAGTCACCGCTGACCGGGATGCAGGTCGGGTGAATCTGCGTGTAGCAGGGGTTAGCCAAGCATGCACCGCGCTTGTAGGCGCGCCAGATGGCGGTGGCATTGGATTGGCGGGCGTAAGTGGAAAGATTGAAGACGTTGCCATAGCCGCCAGTCGCGAGGATGACCGCATCGGCCGAGTGCCGCGTGATCTCACCCGTGAGCAAATTGCGGATGATAATGCCCTTCGCGTGGCCATCCACCAGCACGAGATCGAGCATCTCGGAGTGCGTATGTAATTCCACCCCGCCGTTGCCGACCATGCGGGAAAGCGCGGAATACGCGCCGAGCAGGAGTTGCTGCCCGGTCTGCCCGCGAGCGTAGAAAGTGCGTGATACCTGGGCGCCACCAAAGGAGCGGTTGGCGAGGAGACCACCGTATTCACGGGCGAAGGGCACGCCCTGCGCGGCGCACTGGTCAATGATGTTGACCGACACCTCGGCGAGGCGGTGCACGTTGGCCTCACGCGCGCGGTAGTCGCCACCCTTGATCGTGTCGTAGAAAAGCCGGTGCACCGAGTCACCGTCGTTTTGATAATTCTTGGCGGCGTTGATCCCGCCCTGCGCCGCAATGGAGTGGGCCCGGCGCGGACTGTCGTGAAAGACGAAACATTTCACCTTGTAGCCGAGCTCCGCGAGCGTGGCGGCGGCCGAGGAACCGGCGAGGCCAGCCCCGACCACGATGATTTCGTATTTTCGCTTGTTGGCTGGGTTGACCAGCTTGATCTCGGACTTGTGCTTGCGCCACTTGTCGGCCAGTGGGCCGGAGGGAATCTTGGAATCGAGTTTGGCCATGACAGGAAATTAGCTTTTGACGGCCGGTGGTGATACCACCGCGGCAGAATGTTGCGGCAGAACTCCGCTAAGAATGGCCGCCGGGATGATCAGGTTGCCGAGAAAATATCCGAGACAGAACAGTGCGACGAGCTTGCGCAGCCAGCCCGACCAAGCAGCGGAGCGCAGGCCGAGCGTCTGGAAGAGGCTGTCGAACCCATGCAGCAGGTGAAACGACAACAGGCCCACGGCCACGATGTAGAAGATCGCGACCGGCGCGCTTTTAAAACCGCGATAGACCATCAGGTAGACATTCGGCACCGTCGTCCCGGCGGGCACGGTCGTGAAGCCAAGCACAGTGTAATCCGCCGTGAGCACATAGGCATGCCGGTCCTTGTAATCGGCCGGATCTGTCACCCCCAAAGTGAAGTGCGCGATATGATAAACAATGAACACGAGCACGATGTAGCCGGTCCAGCGGATGTAGCGTGAGGCGAACGAGGCCTGAATCCAGTTTTTCACCGCGTAGGCCGCTGGGCCGCGGGCGCGTTTGTTTTCCAACGCGAGGGCCGTGGCAGCCCAGATATGCAGAACAACGGCGGCCAGCAGACCAAGGCGCGCGACCCAAAGTAGCGGGCCTGTCTGGTGGAGAAATTGGGCGTAGCCGTTGATTTTATCGGGATGCGCAAAAATCTGCAGATTGCCGATGAGGTGACCGATGACGAAGCCGACGAGGATGACGCCGGTGACCGCCATAAGGATTTTACGGCCGACCGAGGAACAGAACAAGTTGGTGATAAGACTCATTGGGCAGGGCAAAATGGGCGACCGGGACATGACAGCCGCCTCAGTTGATAAGACGCAGGCACCGAGTAAAGTAAAGGCCTAGGCCGTTGCTGCCGGAGGCGCTCGCGGAATATAAGAGCGCCTTACCCCCTAGAGAAGCCGACGGGTTCAGTGGATCAGTGGCTTAAGAAGCACAAACTTGCCACTTGCCGCCGGGGTAATGAATTTGCGCCGGAAGGCGTTTACCCTCACCCCTTGGCCCAGCAGGTTCGCCAACGCGCCAGCCACTGCGGGCGACGCAGTGTGCTCGGCGACATAATGGAAATCCCAGCGATTTTCCGCCGTTTGCACCAAGGTGTAATGCCAACAGGCAAAGTCCGCCGGCAACGCCGCATCCACCTCGGTGGGCGAAACCAGCGATCCATTAGGACGGAAATACAGTCCGGTTTCGCGACCAAGGATGCGATAGCCGGTGGCGAATTTCCGCACAATATCGCCAGAGTAATAGCGCAGTAGCGGCATCGCCTCACGCCCGCGGGTCGTGACGAATAGCTGGAATACGTCCGGCAAATTCGCCCGCCATGGCGCGAGTTCGATGAACGCATTATCATCAATCACCCGTGAGTCGTCTTGGAAGGCCTCGCCCACAAATAGGTAGCCCGCCTCGGTTGAACCGTAGAGATCAACCTGCGGTGCCGGGAAGGCCTCGGCAATCCGCCGGCCGTGTTGCATGCTGGCTTTGCCGTAAGTGAGGATGACGGCGCGGACGCTCGGCACTTTGACGCCGCGTTTCTGGATCGCGCGCGCGAGCAACGAAAGGTAAACGGGTTCGCCTTCGATCACCTCGGGCTTCGTGGCCTGCAACTCAAGCACGATGCGGTCCCATTCCGCTTCGGCAAACGCGAACGGATCGCTGGAAAGATTGAGATAGACCGTGCCGTTGAAATAACGATGGGGAAACGGGTGGTCCTCGTAGGGACAGAGATTGCTTGAGCAGCCCACCGGCGCCAGCACGCACTTGCGATAAGGACGCCCGACAAACTCGCGCAGAATCGGCGAGGCCAAGTAGGCGCGCTCCGTCTGCGCCTCCCACCAACCCTCCTCCATGATCACCGTCATCGGTCCCTGCGTGGTGCCGGAAGTCGCTTCATACTCGAAGCGCTTGGTCTGCAGGCCGCGCTCAATCTCGCGATAGTCGGTAAAAAAGGCCTGATGCCCCTGCTCCACAATGTCCTTCTTCGACAACGCGGGGATCTCTTGGTAGCAGGACCACTGCAGGGTGTCCGAATGCAGGGGAAAGCGGCGCCCGTAGAGTGGACTCGAGGCATAAATCCGGCGGATCTCCTGCTCCAAGGGCGCCGGCAATTTGTCCGCCACGGATGGGTGACCGAGGGCGGCAGGGCTGTTGGCGAATTGCGGGGCGGACATTTAGTTGGGCTAGCAGCAAAGCGCACAACGGAGGGAAGTCAAACGTCGCGACCCCGCCGTTCACGCCAGCGTGGCTCAAAAAAAAGCAAGGCATTGAGCACCAGACTGTGCGTGATGCCGCCATTGCGGGCCCGAGCGTAAACCTCTTCCACCGGCAGGGTGAGCACTTCAATTTCCTCGTCCTGATCCCAAGCCATTGCAGCGGTCGGCCGCGCTTGCTCCACGAGCACCACGTGACAGGAGTTGCTCTGAATCGCGGGATTCGGTCGCACGATTCCCAGCACGCGGGGGGCACCGCCAGCGTATCCAGTTTCCTCCCGCAATTCCCGCACCCCTGCGGTGAGCGCGTCCTCGCCGGGATCCATTACGCCGCCAGGAATCTCCAGCGCGAAGTCATCCACGCCGAAGCGAAACTGCCGCACCAACACGAGGTGATCATCCGGCGTGAGCGCGACCACGTTCACCCAGTCCGGCGGACGCACCACAACGAAATCCCGTGCGGTGCCACGCACTGGATGGCGGTAGCGCACGCTGTGCACATCGAAGACGCGGGTGCGGGCCAGAGACTCTTGGCCCAGTTTTTCCCAACGAGCGGGAGTGGCGGCAGGCGGTGGCATTGGGTCAAAAAAAATGCCTCCTGACGCAAGGTCGAGGAGGCAGGAAAAAAATCCGCGAAGGGTTACTTCTTGGGCAGCTTGATCTTCTGGCCGACCGCGAGACGATTCCAGTTCACGCCGGGATTGACCGTCTGGAGATCAGGGAGCGACACGCCTCGCTCACGGGCGATCTTCGCGCCGGTATCGCCAGACTTGATGATATATTCATCGGGACCCGCCACCGCCGGAGCACCGGCCGGGCCTCCAGAGCGGGCCACGGGAGCCGCCTTGGCGCTCTCTTCGAGCTTGGTCACACCAGCACGCAAGTTGCCAAGCTCAGCCGCAACCTGGTTGAAGGCGTCCTGCGTCGAACGCGACAACGCGCTCACATCCCGCGCGGCCTTCTCCGCACTGGCAGCGGAAGTCGCCGCTTGAGACTCAACCGTGTCCACGCGTACGAGCCTTTCCTCGTGAGAAGCCAGCGCCTTGTTGACGCTGGAAAGTTTGATGGCGGAATAGCCCCCGAGCAGGAGGGCGATGACGCCGACGATGATGCCGCCAACCGGCAGCATGCTGTTATTTTCGCGTGAGATAGTGTCCATGGGTAGAAAAAATTGCGATTCAAGGACTAACCTTATCACCCCCTTACGCAAGCAGAGATTATTAACCACAACCGGAGACCGCTTTAGGCGAACTCATGTCAACGTCTCATGCCCAAAAAAACTCACCCCTCGGAATCATTGACAGCGCGGGATTAAGTGCGTCCCTTGTGGCCTGTCTCGGGGTGTAGCTTAGCCTGGTAGAGCGCCTGGTTTGGGACCAGGAGGTCGTAGGTTCGAATCCTATCGCCCCGACCATTTTATCGGTAAAAGACCAAAAAAAGTGTGCCTTAGCTGCGGTTGGTCGTAATGTCTCCTCACTATCCAGAGGTCATGAAAATTCCACTGCGATGCTGGTCAGGTTTGTTTTTCTTCGTGGTTTCCTCAACTGCGTCGGCACAGTTCACGCCCATTCTGGATGATTTCTCCACGGCGGGAAACCTGAGTGGCACTACGCCGGATACCAGTGTCGGTAACTGGACTACAATCTCGGGGGCTCCGGCGCTAACCGTATCGGCTGGCAGCGTAGTGATCGCAGCAGGCAGTGGCGAAGCCTCCCAAGTTAACTTTGCCTCCAACAATCTGTCCTCCGGCGCCATCTACATGGGCTTTGATTTCACGGTCAGTAGCAGTGGCACGATTAACACCGCTGACACGATTCAGGCCATTGCCGGCTTTAGAGCGGGGACGCCGGCACCCAGCAGCTATGTGTTGGGCTTCGGTAGTTTTCGCCCCTCTGGAGACGCCCAAACCAACAGCGGTCTGCCCGCCACAGCTCCCACTCAGGTTGTCGTGGGTCTTTTCACCGGGTCATTCCTCAATGCAGTTACCAAACCCCTGACCGGCTGGGCCACGCCCTTGGAGCGCGGTGCGACCTTCCGGGCGGTGCTCGGCTTCAACCTCAGTAATGACACTGCCCAGCTGTGGATAAATCCCACGACGATGAGTTCGACTTCCATCACCCTCACCGCTGTGACCGCCGATGCGCGGGGGGTGTTTGTCCGGCAGGGTGGATTATCCCACGGCAGTGTGTTGTTCTCGCGCCTCATTGTCTCGGCTGATTTCAACACGGCTACCGCTGTCCCCGAGCCTTCCACCTACGCGGTGATCATCGGCGCATTGGTGCTGGCCGGAGTGCTGTGGCGGCGGCAGCGCCACGGCTCTACCCTCGCCTGAAACCACCGGGCATCCTACCCTCGGGCTCAATTGCCACCGGGGAGATTCAATTTGATGACGGCATCCGAGGGCTCCGACTCTGTGGTTTCCGGTGCCGGCTGATTGGGTGTCACCGCCGCCGGACCTGAGGCCAGTAGCAGGGCGCGCTGAGCCCACGGGCTGGCAGGATCAATCTGCAAAATCTGATCGGTCAACTTGCGCACTTGATCCCCGCGGCCGGCGGACTGGGCCAGAGTGGCAAGATGGTAGGCGGCTTCAGAGCGCACGCCGGCGATTTCCGTCGTGCGGTCGGCCAGTTCTTGCAGGGCGGCCTCCGCATCGGCTATCCGGCCGGCTAGGATGAGGGCCATGGCGCGACCCAGTTGGGTGCGGCCAGCCAGCGGGGTGCCAACCAAATTTTTGGCGGCATTTTCGTAATGCGTCACCGCCTCGGCGCCTTGGCCAGCGGTGTAGGCGGCATCGGCGGACTGCAGGGTCGCCACCCCGGCCAGCGAATGACCAGAATGCGCGGTGGCAAAAACCTTCAGCTTTTCCGGGGTATCGGCGGCGGCAAAGGCTTGGCGGATTTCCACTTCCTTTTGCGCACCAAGATACTTGAAAACGCCGTTGCCCAGAATCACCAAAAGAACCACCACACAAGCCGCCACAATCATGCGGCCATACTGGGTCCAGATCCGGTGCAGGGTCTCTTCAAAGCCGGGGCTCGAAGCACTGGCCTCGGCTCCGATCAGGTTGGGGGCTTCGGCGGGAATCTTTTGGGGAGGGTTTTCAGGCAGGCTCATGCTAGGTGCGATTTGTGGAAAGGTGACCGAAACACATCCCCTCCCCGGGTGTAAAGGCAGGATTTAACCTGCAGAGATCTGAATCGCCGCTCAAACATAGGCAACCGTCCTGTTGCCATAGGCGCACGCTCGGCCGTTGGGCTACCCGGCCGTGGCCGGCAGGCGCTGCTCAGAGCACGGTCACGTTGCCCTTGTAATGCTGGATGGGCTTCACCTCGATACGCTCGCGCTTCAGGGCTTTGATACCGCTGAGCCCGGCGTAGGCACCGGTGATCGTGGTCATGATGCAGACATTGCGGGCATAGGCGGCGGCGCGGATCTGGTTCTCGTCGCGACGCGGAATCATGCCCCCCGGGGTGTTGATCACCATGTGGATCTGACCGTTCTTGATCATGTCCACGGCGGTGGGACGGCCCTCGTCAATTTTAGCGAGGCGGGTGACGGGCACTCCGTTTTCAGCGAGGGTTTTGGCCGTGCCGCTGGTGGAGTAGATGGCGAAACCAATCGCGACAAGCTGTCGGGCCAAATCCACGGCTCGGCCCTTGTCAGTGTCTTTGACAGAAAGAAACACATTGCCGCTCACCGGCAGACCTGGCTTGGCGGCGGCCTGCGCCTTGGCAAAGGCAACGCCGAGATCCTCGTCGAGGCCCATGACTTCGCCCGTGGAGCGCATCTCGGGTGAAAGCGTAATGGTAGCACCCGGGAAGCGGACAAAAGGAAACACGGCCTCCTTCACGCACCAATGCTTCGGCGTTTGCTCGCGGGTGAAGCCGAGGTCCTTCAGCTTCGCACCGGTCATCACTTTGGCCGCGAGTTTCGCCAGCGGGACGCCGATAGCCTTGGCGACAAACGGGACGGTCCGCGAAGCGCGCGGGTTGACCTCAAGGATGTAGAGCTGGTTGTCCTTGATCGCGAACTGCACATTCATCAGGCCGATGACGTTGAGCTCCTTCGCGAGGGCGTAGGTCGCCTGGCGCACGGCGTGCAGCATTTCCTTAGAAAGCGTGTGTGGCGGCATCACCATCGCGGCATCACCCGAATGCACGCCGGCAAATTCGATGTGCTCCAACATCCCGCCGATGACCGAGGTCTCGCCATCGCTGATGCAATCCACGTCGAGTTCAATCGCATCCTCGAGGAACTTGTCGATCAGCACGGGCTTGTCGGGCATCACGTCGAAGGCTTGACGCACGACCGCCTTGAACTCGTCCTCGCTGTAAACGATGAACATGCCGCGGCCGCCCAGCACGAAGGACGGGCGGAGCAACACAGGGAACCCGATCTCGTGCGCAAACTTGAGCGCGTCCACCTCATTCATCGCCGTGCGGTTGTCCGGTGACTTCAGTTTAACCTTGTCGAGGATGGCGGAGAAAAGTTTCCGGTCCTCGGCCGCCTCGATACTCTCTGGGGAGGTGCCGATGATATTCACCCCGTTCTTTTTCAAGTCGGTCGCGAGATTGAGCGGGGTCTGCCCGCCAAATTGCACGATGACACCCGCGCAATCCTCCTGTTGATAAATTTCTAATACGTCCTCGAGCGTGAGCGGCTCAAAGTAGAGCCGGTCACTGGTGTCGTAGTCGGTCGAAACAGTCTCCGGGTTGGAATTGACCATCACCGTCTCATAGCCGGCCTCGCGCAGGGCGAAGCTCGCATGGACGCAACAATAGTCGAACTCGATGCCCTGCCCAATGCGATTCGGGCCGCCGCCGAGGATCATGATCTTCTTTTTGCCCTTGGAGGGCATGACCTCGTTCTCATCGCCGTAGCTGGAGTAGTAGTAGGGCGTGAAGGCCTCGAACTCGGCCGCACAGGTATCCACCAGCCGGTAAGTGGTATTGACGCCGGCGGCTTTGCGGTGGGCGCGGACGGTTGCGAGATCGCTTTGCAGGATGTGCGCCAGTTGGGCGTCGGCGAAACCAAACTGTTTGGCGCGGCGCAGAGTATCGGTATCGATGGTCGCGAGCGTGAATTTCTTCAGCGCCACCTCCATCACATAGATTTCCTGCATCTGCTCTAGGAACCAAGGATCAATCTTCGACAGGTCAAAGATGTCGCCGACCGTCAGTCCGATCATGAAAGCGTAACGGATATAAAAAATGCGCTCGGCGTTGGGCGTGGCGAGTTTGGCGC
>JBDNGL010000023.1:0-5314 GCA_041689285.1 Opitutaceae bacterium | reverse complement strand
CGCCACCGTCGTCAACATCAAGGGCGAATCCTACCGCATGAAGGAAAAGCGCGCCACCGGCCTGTTCCCCGGTTCCATCGCCCTGTCCGAGTCCAACCCGAAAGGAGGTCCGCGCACCAAGACCAAATAAACCCCCGCTTTTTTTAACGCGGGGGTGGGTCATTTTTATCCGGCCGTTAGTGGGTCAAATCTACGCGGGCGTTGACAACGGCATCCTGAGCAAGCTCAATGTGCCCAGCATGCCGCAGCTGATCCGATACGCGATTGATCACGGCTTCATCCAGTTTGGCAAAGTAGAGCTGCCTGCGCCCAACTGCATAGCACCTATCCGAATAACCTCCACCCCCAAAGAGCGGACAGCGGAATTTGAAGGGCCCGCGTCCCTGCGGGCCGGGGCTCGGCTCGCACAGAGGCGAGCCCTTTACCGGCAAGATTTTCGGATAGGCTCAGCACCGGGATACTGCCCGGCGTAAAATGTCGGCTCAGAACTTGAAGCTGGCGCTGACCTGGAAAACGGCGGAGACGATGGCGTAGGCGATGAAGGCGACGAACGCGAAGGCGAAGAGTAGCACGCCGGTGGACATGATCCGGGTGAAGGCCTGGAGACGGTGCTCTAGGTCTTCCCGGCAGGTCCGCGCGATGCCGCGCAGGCAAGGCGCGAGCTGGCCGGTGCTTTCACCCACGGCGAGCCGATCAATCACGAGCGGGGGAAAGAATCCGGTGCGGGCGAGGGCCGACGACAGGCTCTCGCCCTCGAGCACCCGGCTGGTGGCCTCGCCAAAGGCCCCCCGCAGGGCGCGGTTGTCGAGGGTGCGTTCGGTCATGCGCAGGGCCTCGGCGGTGGTGATGCCGTTCTCCAGCAGCACGGCGAGGGTGGAGCTGAAGGTGTGGATCGCGGCGCCGGCGGCGAAGCGCCCGGCAAAGGGGAGCCGGAGCAAGAGGGTGTCGCTGCGCAGCCGGCCGGCCGGGGTGCGCCGCCAGCGCCAGGCCAGCGCCGCGGCGAGCGCGGCGGCAACGAGCACGAGCAGACCGTAGTGCAGAATGAAGTCGGACAATCCGACGAGCAGGCGCGTGGACCAAGGCAACTGGCCGCCGAGGGAATTGAGCAGCGTCTGCAATCGCGGCAGCAGGAAGAAGACAAAGAATAGAATCACACCGAGGGCGACCACGCAGATGAACAGCGGGTAGGCGAGCGCGGCGGTGATGAGGCGGCGCAGCTCGCGCCGAGCGGTGTAGTGCTGGATGAGCCGCTCCAGCACCTCGCGCAAGTTGCCGGTGGCCTCGCCAGCGGCGATGAGGTTGATGGTGTGCGGGGGAAAAACCGCGGCCTGCGATTGCAGGGCGAGGGAGAGTGGGAGGCCCTCACTGAGCCTTTCCCAGAGCACGCCGCAAAGGGACCGCTGGTGGGGTTCTTGCAAGCGCTGGCTGAGCAAGCGCACGGCCTCGCCGGCGGGCAGGCCGCTGCCGACGAGTTCGTAGAGAGACTGAAGAAAGGGCAGTTGGAGTTCCGCGGTGAAGGCGCGGTGGGCGGAGTTGGGGGCTTGGAGCTGGGAGTTTGCGGCCGCGAGCTCGGCCCGGGGTGTTGGGGAGCTGCTGCTCTCCTGCAGACTGAGCGGCTGGAGCCCGCGCGCGGTGAGGATGCGGGCGGCGTCCTTGCGCGAGGGCGCCTCAAGAGTGGCGGTGGTCATCCGGCCCTCGGTGTTGCGGACGGTATAGGCGAAGCGCGGCATCAGGAAAATTTTCGATTCTCAATTTTCGATTATTTGGGGACGCGTGGGGCTAAGCATTGACTCACGATGATGTTGGCTCGGGCGCTTTCAGGCAGTCGAAAATCGGGTTCCGGGCGAAGCTGCATCTACCTCTAAAATCTAAAATTGATCATTTTTCAGTTATGGTGATGACGCGGAGGACCTCGTCGAGGGTGGTGTGGCCGGCGACGACCTTGGCCCAACCGGATTGCTCCAGCGTGCCCAAGCCGTGCTCGCGGGCGCACTTGGTGAGGGTGCGGGTGGATTCGCGTTTCACGATGAGATCATGAAGGGCTTCGTCGGGCTGGAGGATTTCGAAGAGGCCGATGCGGCCGCGGTAGCCGGTGCCGCGGCAGCGTTCACAGCCGACGGGTAGTTTCAGCTCGGTCACGGTATTGGCCAGCGCGGCGGGGAGGCCGAGGAGGGCGAGGGTTTCGCGGAGCCGGGTCGGATCGACCGGGGCGGGGCGGGAACACTCGGGGCAGAGGCGGCGGACGAGGCGCTGGGCGATCACCAGCTCGATGGCGGAGGCGACGAGGAAGGGCTCGATGCCCATGTCGATGAGGCGGGTGATGGCGCCGGGCGCGTCGTTGGTGTGCAGGGTGGAAAAGACGAGATGGCCGGTGAGCGAGGCGCGGATGGCGATGTCGGCGGTTTCGCGGTCGCGGATCTCGCCGACCATGATGACATCGGGATCCTGCCGGAGAACGTGGCGCAGGGCGCTGGCGAAAGTGAGCCCAATCTCGGGACGCACCTGCATCTGGTTGGCGCCGGGCACCTCGTATTCGATGGGGTCCTCGACGGTGACGATGCGCAGATCGGTCGAATTGATCTGGCGGAGAAAGGCGTTGAGCGAGGTGGACTTGCCGGAGCCGGTGGGGCCGGTGACGAGCACGATGCCGTGCGGAAAGTCGAGGACGCGGGTGACCTTGGCGCGCTCGGCGTCATCCATGCCGAGCCGCTCCATGGTGTAGGCCTCCTTCTTCTGATTGAGGAGACGGAGCGAAACGCTTTCGGCGTAGATGGTGGGAATCGTCGAGACACGAATATCAAGAACCGTGCCGCCGGCGCGGTAATTGATGCGGCCGTCCTGCGGCAGGCGTCTCTCCGAAATGTTGAGGCGCGCCATGATCTTGAGACGCGAGATGACGGCGTCCTGGTAGCGGAGGAGGTTTTCCGGCACAGGCACGGGCACGAGCAGGCCGTCCACGCGGTAGCGGATGCGGAGCTGGCCTTCCTGCGGCTCGAAGTGGATATCGGTGGCGGCATCCCCGATGGCTTGCTCAATGACCTCGCGCACGAAGCGCACGACGGCGGCGTCGGCATCGGCCTCGGTGGAATTCAGGGCTTCGGCGGCGGCGTCTGGGGTGGCGGAGTCCTCAATGCTGCCGGCGCCGACGCCGTAATTTTCGGCGATGAGCTGGCGCAGACGATCAGTGGGCGCGAGCTGCCAGCGGAGGGGGCGCGGGGTGAAGATGGCGATCCAATCCCGCACGTCGTCATCCGGCGGCCACGAGGTGGCGAGGCAGAGTGGGGCGGGGCCGGATGCGTTTGGGTCTGCGGGTGACACGGTGATTGGCAGCACCTGATAGTCATGCACGAGGCGGGCGGGAAGGAGAGACAGGGCCTCGGCATCCGGCGTGAGCGACGGCGCGACCGGCAGTCCGGAGGCACGCATGAGGGCCGGCACCGCCTCACCGGGGGCGAGGGTTTGGAGTGTGGCGAAGAGTTCCTGCCGGTTGGCGCGGGGAGCTTCCAGCAGCTGGCGGCGCTGGTCGGCATCGGGCCAGTCGCGGAGAAAATCCGCCGGCTTGGTGGTGGGCACGGGCATGGTCAACCGGCGGGCTGAATGGATTCCTTAATGCGTGCGCGGTCCTTTTCCGGCAGGGCTTCGATCTGCCGGAGTGCGGAGGCGTTGTCGGCAGGCGTGTTGGTCAGCACCGTGGGGCGCAGGAAAAAAACCAGATCGGTGCGGGTGGTTTCGCGGGAGCGCGAGCCGAGGAGATCGCCGATGATCGGGATGGGGCCGAGCCGGCTGGTGCTTTTCGATTGTGAGGTGCGCTGCAGGCCGCCGAGCACGATGATTTCGCCGCTGCGGGCGCTGACGAAGGACTTGGTGGTGCGCCGGCCAATGCGGGGTTGGGGGTTGCCGTCGATGGTGATGTCGCCAAGCACGTCGTTCACTTCCTGCTCGATTTCCAACTGCACCGACCCATCGGCGCCGATGAGCGGCGTGACTTCGAGGCCGATGCCAATATCCTTGGAAGCGACTGTGGAACGGTAGCCTGTCCCGATGGCTCCGCCGACACCGCCGGTATCGGGCAGGTAGCTGCTGATAACCGGGCGGGATTCGCCTACGAAAATGCTGCCCGGCCGGTTGTGGGTGGTCGTGATGTTGGGTTGGGACAGGATGGTGACGTTGGATTTCCGCGGCGTGGTGGTGAGGCCGATCGTGGCGGCGAGATCGTAAGGACCGCTGCCAACCACCCCGGGGGTGATGACGGCATCGGTGACCGTGATGCCAGCGCCAGCGCCGGCAAAGCCGACCAGCTTGTCGGCCTCGATCCGGAGGCCTAGACTGCTGATGCCGGAAGCGGCGGTGTCGGTCAGGGTGACTTCGGCGATGACGACTTCGATGCGGACCTGGGCGAGGAGAATGTCGATCCTAGCCACGAGATCGTGAATGAGCCGGATGTCGTCCACGGTGCCGGATACGACGATCGAGTTGCTGCGCTCCTCGGGCAGGATCGTGAGTAGGTTGCTGAACTGCTGGGAGGATTCCACGGTGAGCTGGGCCGGAAGCGCCGCCGGGAGGTCGGCGGCAGCCGGCTCGCGGAGGGCGGGTAGGTTGCGCGCGCCGTCGCGCTCCGCGGCCCGGCCGGCGGTATTCTGACCGGCGACCAGCTGACTCAGGATCGAGGCCACGTCCTTCGCGGTGGCATGCTTGAGGTAGATGACCTCATTGCGGGTGTTGGGGTCGGCCCGGACATCGAGCCGCCGGACAAGTTCGTCGAAGAAGGCATGCTGGCGGGGATCGGTGATGAGGATGATCTGGTTGGTGCGGTCATCGGGCTGGTAGCTCGTGGCGGCGCCGAGCTGATTTTGTAGCGGTCCGGAGAGGATGGCACGCAACTTGGTGACGACATCGCTGGCCTTGGCGGACTCGAGGGGGTAGAATCTGGGCTGGAGGCCAGCGAGGGAGGGTTGATCGAGGCGGGCGAGCAGGGTCTCGATCCGCTGAAGGTTGCTCACCGAATCGGTGAGGAGAGCGGCGTTGCTCTTATCGAAGATCACAGGCGGGCTGCCGGCGGCGGGATTGAGCAGACCGGCGATCTGCGGCATGAACTCGGCGACGCGAAGGAATTCCAGCTGAAACAGTTTGCTGGCCATGCGTCCGCTGGGCGAGAGGGTGAGGGTGGAGCCCTCGATCAACTCGGGCGCCTCGGACTTGGCGGCTGCGAGCAGAGTGATCTTTAAAAACCGCGTGCCCAGTGGGGTAACGGCGATGCCGTTCAGATTGAGCAGAGTTTCGATGGCCTGAACGGCCTCCTGCTTGGTGACCTTTT
>JBDNGL010000022.1:0-2080 GCA_041689285.1 Opitutaceae bacterium | reverse complement strand
TCGAATCGTCCCAGCCGAAATCCCACGAGCTGAACACCGGCAGTGACCGATCCCACTCAAACGGAATAATCCTGCCCTTGGCTCTCAGCGTGCTGATAATATCCCCGTAGATTGCTCCATCCACCGGAGCCCGAAATGCTTCCTCCGCCGTGGTTGGATACTCCCGAAACATGAAAATGCCCTGTTCCGCCGATGTCTTGGCATACCACAGCTTTTGGCCCTCAGTGAATTTCACCCCCAGCTCCTTCTCTTGCTTGTCTAGGTAGTCTCGGATGACGCCAGGCACAGCAGCCGGGTCGCCTTTGAGCGTGTAGCCCTTGTCCAGATACCACGGAAAAAACCAGAACCGGAAATCCTTGGCCGTCCTGTGCTTTTCGGGCGTCTCCATCGCTCCCTTGAGCAGATCGTAAAGGTGCCCGCCCTTGCCGCCCTTGAACGTAGTCTCGACTATGACAATGCCGTTTTCGGCTGTTGGCAGCGCCCCGGTCTTAATTTCCTCGCTGCGCATGGGATCCTCGTGAGCTATTGGCCCCCACTCTGATATGTGCAGCAATTGATTCGTGCCGCCGCGTGCGTTTTTCCCGGCGTTGATCGACGACCCGTTCGAGAACTTCATCACCTTCGAGCTATCCTCAACCAGGCGCTCGCCGAGTGGCCCGAGCTTGTCGAACGCCAGCTTGCATTTGCTCTTCAGCTTCTCAGACGCGTCCAACTGTGACCGGTCAATGATGGAGGCTTGGAGATTCTCCCCGAAATAGGTCGCGTCCAAGATAATCAGCTCAATCAGCGTGGAGAACCCCATTTGCCGCGCCTTCAAAATCGCGTGTCTCTTCTGCTTCAGAACATAGATTGCGTGAATCAGTGACGCTTGCTCAGCAGTAGGCACAAACGGAATTTCCTGCCCCCGCTTGGAGATAATCCGGTAGAGATTATGCAGCCGCCAAACTGGATCGGTCAGTTTCTCGAACAGCTCGTCCCTTTCGGCTTCCGTGATCGACTCAATCATTTGTTTTTTCGCACCATGCCAAGCAGCTCAGACAACCCGAACACCTCCACCTTTTGCGGTGCATTGTCCCCGGTCATCTCGTTGTCCACCTCGATTGCCTTGATGCGCTTGCCCGTGTCTTCCTTGCAGTCGCGCACGAACTTTGCTAACCAGATTCGCTTCTCGATTCTCACCAGCGTCTTTTTGTTTTCCGCCGCCTGCTTGAGCTTCTCTATGTAGGCGACCACGTCAGGATTCTTCAGCAGCCGACACGCTTGCACGCGGGAGCAAGCCTGTGACCCCTTGGCCGCGTAGGCGAGAATGTAAGCCTCGGTTCCGTTCGCGCCATCCACCACATGGTGGCAAAAGGCCATTTTCGACGCGCTCAGTTTTGAGAACGCAAACTTTTTTGCCGAATAGTTCACATCGCTCGGTCTCGGTCCACCGGGTTGTAAATGTCGGTGTTGAATGCGGACCCCGTGCTTATAGGCGCAGGCCCACCGTTGCCCGCTGTCAGCTCCGCGTTCGACAACGATTGCGAAACGGCCCGTTGATCCGCAGCAGCATCCAGCCGGGTCATTTTACTCAGCGCATTGCTCACAGCCCGATACCCTTTTTTGCGCCTGAACGGATTATTCGGCATCTCAGTTATTCCCTAGATTGACAGGCATTTCCACAACTTTGCCAGCGGTCTTGCTGGCAATGTGGAGCAGCATGGTAATCTCGTTTGATGTTTCGGCGAAGGTGGCAAACGCCTTGGACCGGAATGCGTCAAGGCACGCATCCGTGAATCCGTGGTATTTCAGCAACACAGAATCGCGGACCCAATCGGCCACGTCATATGTTTCCCCGTCCGCGAGCACCGAGGAGTAAACCAGATACCAGTTGAGCCACTGGTCCTGCATCACGCACTCCTGGCAGACCCTTTTCGTTTGTTGGTCGATGATGCGCACCGTGCGACGTATTTCAAAAACTTGGTGCTGTCCGTTGTGTCCCTGAAGCGTATCTGTGACGTTGTGGCAGAATTGCGGAGGGCGACTCATTGCGATCAGGTTTGGTCATTTACTTTTCCAGTGCCGGAGCTTCTGGGGGTGT
>JBDNGL010000021.1:0-10991 GCA_041689285.1 Opitutaceae bacterium | reverse complement strand
TCGTTCCGGCGCCGCGTGTCCGCTGGTGTTTCGCTTTCCCTGCGGCACGGTCCAGCTCGGGTCTTTTCACTCGCAGGAACTCGAGTCGATGTTCCTCTCGATGCCAGGTCTCAAGGCTCTCTATCCCAGCACGCCGCAGGACGCCTTCGATGCGCTGCTCGCCGCGTACGAAGACAACAACCCGGTGATTCTTTTCGAAAACAAGGCCCTCTACCGCTGCAAGAAACAGCCGGTCGTTTGGAATCCCGACTACCACACAATCTGGACGCCTAAAAAACTACGCTCTGGCGACTTTGCCACGTTCGTGACCTACGGCGAAATTACGCACACTGCCGAGGAAGCCTGTGACTACCTCGCCAGCGAGTATGAAACCACCTTCGACCTCTTCGACCTGCGCGCCCTCGCGCCGCTCCACCTCGCTGAGATCAAGGCCTCGCTCACTCGCACCGGCCGCCTCATCGTGCTGCACGAAGGCCGGCGCACCCATGGTTTCGGCGCCGAACTGGTCGCCCGCCTGACCGAGGAACATTTCAGCGCGCTCAAGGCCGCGCCGTTGCGCATCGGTGCCCTCAACCTGCCCGTGCCCTTCGCCAGTGAACTTGAACAGGTTTACCGTCCGACCAAGGACAAGCTCATTGAGGCGATCACCGCTTGGATGGAGTGAACCTGTCATGGCAAAACCCCCACCCCCCAAAGCCGCCTGGGCTCGCATCCGCCTGTTCGCGCTGGATGTGGACGGCGTGCTGACCGACGGCACCGTGCGCATTGCCTCAGACGGCACCGAATCAAAATCCTTTTCCATCCTCGATGGCATGGGTCTCGTGCGACTGCACAAGGCTGGTCTGGCGGTTGCTTGGATCAGTGGCCGGCCCTCTGGCGCCACCACGGCCCGCGCGACGGAACTACGTATCCCGCATCTGATCCAAGGCCGCACCGACAAGCTCGCCGCGCTGCAGGAGCTCGCCGCGCAACTGCAGCTGCCCCCCGCTGCCTGCGCCTACATGGGCGACGATGATATTGACGCACCCGCCATTGCCTGGGCCGGCCTCGGCCTCAGTGTCCCCGGTGCCATGCCCCCCGCCCTTAAGGCCGCTGATTATGTCACCCGCCGTCCTGCCGGACTCGGCGCGGTGCGCGAAATTTGTGAACAGCTGCTGCGCGCCCGTGGTCTGACTTTTCCCTAGTGAAAAATTCTTCATCCCCCCTGCTCCTGCTCGCCCTGCCCCTCTTTGCGCTGGCGCAAATCCAGTCATTGAATTCCCCAGTTGAGAGCTTCCGACTGCCCACCTTCACTAAAGAAGGGCATCGCGCCATGTTACTGCAAGGTAGCCGGGCCTTGGTGGGGACCAACCAGGTTGAGCTGCAGGAAATGACCCTGACGGTCTTCACCGGCGACGCGACCAACACCGTGGAAACCGTGATCTTGAGCCCGCTGGCCACCATCCAACTCGACCGCGAACTGGTCCAGGGTGAAAGCACTGTCCGGGTGATTCGCGATGACATTGAAATCACCGGCCAAAGGTGGAGCTACGACCATGCCGGGAAAAAGGTTTCCATCGCCCGGAATGCCCGGATAGTTTTTCAGGCCCAGTTACCCGACATCCTCAAATGACGCCCCATCTCATCCGATTATTGACCTGTATAAGCATCGTCGTGTTTACGACCGTCCACGCCGCCTCGTTGCCGCCCACGGTCATCGAGTGCGATGGTCTGGCGGAAACCATCAGCACCGACACCGAGACCATCGCCACCTTCCGCGACAATGTCGTCGTCACCGGCACTGACCTGAAGCTCTACTGCGATTTCCTAAAGGTGATCGTCCTGCGCAAAGGCGACCCCGACTCCACACTCGGCGGCTACGGTAATTTCAAATCGCTCGTCGCCACGGGTAACGTGCGCATCGTCCAAGGTGACCGCGAGGCCACCTGCGGTCGGGCCGAGGTTTTTCCGAGCGAGAATCGGATCGTGCTGAGCGAGTCGCCCGTGGTGCGGAGCTTGGACAACGAATACGTGGCCACCGGTCCGCGGCTCGTGCTGTATCGCGGCGAGCGCCGCGCCGTCATTGAGGGTCAACCCGACGAGCGTGCTCGCATCACCCTGCCACCGCTCAAGGACCTCGGTTTCAATGAGGAAACCGTGCCTCCGAAGCAGTAATTGCATGACCACCGCCGTCGCCCATTCGGAAATCCGCACCGAGGGTTTGGTCAAGACCTTTGGCCAGCGCTCCGTCGTGAACGGCATCGCGCTCAACTTCAACGCCGGTGAAGTCGTCGGCCTCCTCGGACCCAACGGCGCCGGTAAAACCACCACCTTCTATATGATCGTCGGTCTTGTGCCCGCGACTGAGGGCCGCGTGCTGCTCGACGGCCGCGATATCACCAAGTTGCGCATGCATGAACGCGCCCGCCATGGCATCGGTTACCTCCCGCAGGAGGCCTCGGTCTTCCGTAAGCTCACCGTCGCCGAAAACATTCTCGCCATCGCCGAGGTCACCGGGGTGCCTCGGGGCGAGCGAGCTGCGGTGGTCCGGCACCACCTAGAGGAACTCAGCCTCGGGCATGTCGCCAACCAGAAAGCCTACACCCTGTCCGGCGGCGAACGCCGCCGGCTGGAAATCGCGCGCGCCCTCGTGACCAAGCCGAAGTTCGTGCTGATGGACGAACCCTTCGCAGCCATCGATCCGATCTCCGTTGCCGAAGTGCAAAAAATTATTCTTCAGCTGAAGCAACGCGGCATCGGGGTGGTCGTCTCCGACCACAATGTTCGCGAAACCTTGCGCATCGTGGATCGCGCCTACCTGCTCCATCAGGGCAAGGTGCTGACCGAGGGCACCGGAGATTTCCTCATCCACGATGACGCGGCCCGCGAGTTTTACCTAGGGAAGGAATTCAACCTCTAACGCCCTCTGCGCCATGCAAAAAGCCATCCTCGGAATCACCGTCGCGCACTTCTTCGCCACTTATCGCGAAAGACTGAAGCTTGAGCTCCTCACCGACGAAAGCGGCCTGCATCGCCTGATCAAGGAGGGCTCCATCAACCGCCCCGCCCTCGCGCTCACCGGTTTTTTCAAATATTTTGCCAACAAACGCGTGCAGGTCCTCGGTGCCGCCGAGATGACCTACCTGAAGACCCTCACCTCGGCAGCGCAGGCGGAAATCTTCCGGCAGATGGCCAAACGCCAGGTCCCCTGCCTCGTGTTTACCCGCAATTACCACGGCACCGATGCCATGCTCCAAGTCGCCCGCGAGGCCCGCTTGCCCGTCTTTCGCACGCCGATGATCACGATGAACTTTGTGAACCTAGCCACGCTCTGCATCGACAATGAGTTCGCGCCCTCCAGCACCGAGCACGCGACCACCCTCGACATCAAGGGCGTAGGCGTGCTGCTCCGTGGCTCAAGCGGGGTCGGCAAGAGCGAGTGCGCCCTCGCTTTGATTGAGCGGGGCCACTCGCTCGTCGCCGATGACCTCACCGTCATCAAACTCCTCGATGAACGCGATCTCATGGCGACCAGCCGACCGCTCAATCGCGGCTGGATGGAATGCCGCGGGATCGGCATCATCAACATCGCGGAGATGTTCGGCGTGAAATCCGTGCGGCTGGACAAGCGGCTCGATCTCGTCATCTCGCTGCAGGATTGGACGCCTGACGTGGTGGAGGAGCGCACCGGATTGGAGGAAAATTACTACGAAATCCTCGGTCAGAAAATGCCGCATATCGAACTCTTCGTCCGGCCCGGTCGAGACATGGCCCGGCTCGTCGAGGTGGCCGCCCTTACCCAGGCATTGAAAAAAATGGGCCACGACCCAGCCAAAGAATTTAACGACCGCCTGATCGCACACATGTCTGGCCAAGCCAACGCGGTCCTCCCGCCCATCCACCCGGTCGAGCGCGAAGAGCGCCTGCCGGAATCCTGATTTCATGCCTGACCAAGCCCAACGCCCGGACGGCCGCCATGCCGCCCAACTCCGTCCCATCACCTTTGAGCCCGACATCGCGCCGCATGCCACCGGTTCGGTGCTGATTTCCTTCGGCGCCACGCGCGTAATCTGCGCCGCGACCATCGAACCGCGCGTCCCACCCTGGATGCGTCAACAGGGCGTGAAGGGCGGTTGGCTGACCGCCGAGTATTCGATGCTGCCTTATTCCACCCTCGATCGGAAATCGCGCGACATCTCCAAGGGCAAACTCGACGGCCGCACCGTTGAAATCCAGCGCTTGATCGGCCGCTCGTTGCGCGCGATCATTGATCTCCAAAAACTGGGCGAAAACACCCTGTGGATCGATTGCGACGTCCTGCAGGCCGACGGCGGCACCCGCACTGCCGCCATCACCGGCGCCTACCTCGCCGCCCGGCTCGCCGTGCAAAAACTGATCGACGAGAAGAAACTCGCCCAGAACCCCCTGACCGATTCCGTGGCCGCGGTCAGTGTCGGCGTGTTCAACAATCAGGAACTGCTCGATCTCAACTATGTCGAGGACAAGGACGCCGAGGTCGACTTCAATGTCGTCATGACCGGCCAGGGAAAATTCGTCGAGGTGCAGGGCAGTGGCGAGGAGGCCACTTTCAGTCACGAGCAACTCACGAGTCTCATCACGCTGGCGCAGAAAGGCCTCAAGGAAGTCAGCAGCCTGCAAACCGCGTTTCTGAGCAAGCGCCTCCTCGCTGGCTTGAGATGAGATCGGGCACCGCCACTCGTGGCCATTAGCTCAGCACCGCCCTTGGGCTGTTCCGGCTAACGACCGTTGGCCTCCTGATTTTTTTAGCGTGTCATCCCCGTCCGTTTTCTGGCTGAATATTCTGACTTTACCCATATGAACATCCACGAGTATCAGGCCAAAGCTCTCTTTGAAAAATTTGGTGTCCCTGTGCCCAAGGGCGCAGCCGCCACCACTCCCGAGGGGTTTGTCACCGCCCTCGCCTCCCTCCCCGAGGGCCCGACCATGGTGAAGTCGCAGATTCATGCCGGTGGCCGCGGCAAAGGCACCTTCATCAACGGCTTCAAGGGCGGCGTGAAATTCTGCAAGACCAAGGCCGAGGCCCTCGACCTCGCCGGCAAGATGCTCGGCCAAACGCTGGTCACCATCCAGACCGGTCCCGCCGGTCGCAAGGTGCAGACGGTCTATTTCACCGTCGCGAGCGAAATCAAAAAAGAATACTACCTCGCCGTCCTGCTCGACCGTGCCTCCTCCTGCCCTGTCATCGTCGCCTCGACCGAGGGCGGTGTGGAAATCGAGAAAGTCGCCCACGACACCCCCGAGAAAATCACCAAGATCGTCATCGATCCCGCCTACGGCGTCGCCGATTTCCAACTCCGCCAAGTCATCACCGCCCTCGAACTCTCTGGCACGGAGGCCAAGCACGCCGCCAAGCTCATCAAGAACCTCTACACGATGTTCTGGGAAACCGACGCCGCCATGGTCGAGGTCAACCCGCTTATCACTACCCCGACCGGGGACGTGCTCGCCCTCGATGCCAAGGTCTCATTCGACGCCAACGCCCTTTTCCGCCACCCCGAAATCGTCGCCCTCCGCGACCTCAACGAAGAGGACCCGAAGGAAATCGAGGCTTCCAAATACGACCTCGCCTACATCGCCCTCGACGGGAACATCGCCTGCCTCGTCAACGGTGCCGGCCTCGCGATGTCCACCATGGACATCATCAAACACTACGGCGGCAACCCCGCCAACTTCCTCGACGTCGGCGGCGGCGCCTCGAAGGAGAAAGTCGTCGCAGCCTTCAAGATCATCCTCGGTGACCCCAACGTGCAGGGCATCTTCGTCAACATCTTCGGCGGCATTATGGACTGCAACGTGATCGCCGAGGGCATCGTCGAGGCCGTCAAGGAAGTCGGCCTAAAGCTCCCCCTCGTCGTCCGCCTCGAGGGCAACAATGTCGCCAAGGGCAAGGCCACGCTCGCCAGCTCCGGCCTCGCCCTCGTCAGCGGCGACACCATGGCCGACGCCGCCCAGAAAATCGTCAAACTCGTCGCCTGAACACATTAAGCGCAAAGAGGCAAAGACACTAAGATCGATCCAAAGGCTTAGATTTTCACCGCCTTCTTTTTCCGACCACCACGTCTTCGCGACTTCGCGCTTCCAAAGATCCCTTAAAGAAAATGAGCATTCTTATCTCTTCCGAAACCAAGATCATGGTCCAAGGCATCACCGGTGCCTTCGGCGGCAAGCACGCCCAACTCTCCCTCGATTACGGCACCCAGGTAGTCGCTGGCGTCACCCCCGGGAAGGGTGGCCAGTTCTTCGAGCACGCCGGCCACAAGGTGCCGATCTTCAACTCCGTCCACGAAGCCGCCACCAACACCGGCGCGACCGTCTCCGTCATCTTCGTTCCCCCGCCCTTCGCGGGCGACGCCATCCTCGAGTGCGTTGACGCCGGTCTCGATCTTGCCGTCTGCATCACCGAGGGAATTCCGATCAAAGACATGATCCGCGTGAAGCGAACCATCTCCGGCAAAAAGACCCGCCTCATCGGGCCCAACTGCCCCGGCTTGGTTACTCCCGGCAACGGCGAAGGCTCTGCGGGCGGCTGCCGCATCGGCATCGCTCCCGGCTACATTCACAAAAAAGGCCACGTCGGCGTCGTCTCCCGCTCTGGCACGCTCACCTACGAAGCGGTTTTCCAAATCACTTCCAGAGGCCTCGGCCAGTCCACCTCCGTCGGTATCGGCGGCGATCCCGTCAACGGCACCAGCCACCTCGACGTGATCAAACTCTTCAACGAGGACCCCGACACCAAGGGCATCATCCTCATCGGCGAGATCGGCGGCAATGCCGAGGTCGAGGCCGCGCGCTGGATCAAAGACAACTGCAAAAAACCCGTCGCCGGTTTCATCGCCGGTGCCACCGCGCCTGCCGGTCGCCGCATGGGTCACGCCGGCGCGATCGTAGGCGGCCATGAAGACACCGCCGAAGCCAAGATTGCCGTCTTCAAAGAGTGCGGTATCGAGGTCGCCGTCACACCCTCCGACATGGCCGACGCCCTCCTCCGCGCCGCCAAGGCTAAAGGCGTGATCTTGTCGTGAGGTGGAGGGCGTTGGCCCCAACGCGCCTTGTCCTCCCAGCCGTAATTATTCTCCAGTCCGGGCTGACGTCTTCGGCCGGAGGCTCCCATTTTTCGCGCCGCCCTCCCGGTTATCCACTTACTTATAAATCCGACGCCCAAACCAAATCCGTCCAAATTTCCCCTTGATCTAATATTCCGCCGTTGGGCTAACCGCTAATCTTCGGTAATGAAATGCCAGCAGGAAATTCCTAGCGTATTAGCGATTCACCTCGGAGGTGAATGATCCGGGTGAGCGGCTCCGAAGCCATACTCCTGTTAAGCGTCTAACCCGAGTTCCGCAGTTCAAGAGTCATTTTCGTTCTAAATCAGTCACTTGCGTAATTTAAACGCTGATTTTCGTCACTACATTGCTGATTTTGCGGGTTCCTTTGGGCAGGCGAAGACCGAGGTGTGCGAGCGACTGTGCGGTGGCGGGGTCGGGGGTGGTGACTACGCGGAGTCGCAATTCTGTCGTGATTTCGGCGCGGCGAACCGGCACGACCACGTCCACGCTTTTGATCTCGGCGATTTGCTTGATCAGTTGCCGCGCACAGGTGCCGAGGCCCTTTGACTGCATCCATTGCTCGAGCGTGCGCCAGAGCGCTAGTGCGAGGAAACACACCAAAATGTGTGCCTGAACCCGGTCCTCTTTTTGGTGAAAAATCGGCCTCATTCCTAGATCGCTTTTGGCGGTGCGGAATGCCGCCTCAGCTTGCGTGAGTTGGATATACCATTTCCACAACAAGGCCGGATCGGCCTCCTCGCAGTTGGTGCGGAGCAGATACGCGCCCTTTTGCCGATGCGCCTTCTGCCCGGCTTCCAATCGACTGCTGATGCGCACGCCGCCCGCTCGTCCGTCCGCATCGCGTGTCACCTCCGCCACTACGATCGCGGCGGCGGCCGGATACTTGCCGAGATGCCTGCCGATGCGGCGACCAACCACCTCTTGATCGGCCTGCGGACTGCGGCGCAACCACGCATCGATTTTGATCAACGCTTCCGTCAGCCGCTCGCTTTGACGCTGAAGCATCGCGCGTTCCTTTTCGGCCCGCGCTCCACTGCGGCACAAAACAAACCGTTCGCCGGGCTCACCGTCGGGTTGCTCGACCAAGCGCACCTCCAACCCGTCTTGCACGATTTTCCAGTCGGACTGTTCGAGTAACGTTTGCTCATGAGCGCGCAGCCAGCTCTTCGGCGTGCCGACTAGATAACGCGCCTTGCGCTCACGTAGGAACGCCAGGTTCGCCTCGCTGACCATGCCCCGGTCCATCACCCAGACCCGCTCGGCCATGCCGTACTTTTTTTCCATTACACGCACGATTGTCTCCACGGTGGACACATCGGCGCGGTTGCCCGCGAACACCTCAAAGCTCAGGGGCAAACCCTCCGGCGTGCAGACCAGACCGATGCAGACCTGCTTGTTGCCGCTGCGCTGATCGCGCGAGTAGCCGCGCTGCGCCTGGGGATTACGCTCCGCCTCGCCCTCGAAGTAAGTGCTCGTTACGTCGTAGAGTAAAAACTCGAAACGCACGCCAAACCACTGCCGGTATCGATCCATCAAGTGCGAGCAAAGCGCGTCCTTATGTTGCCCGATTTGATCAAGGGCGCGGTAGAGCCGGTCGTCGTTGACCAGCTTCGTATCCACGCCGAGCAAATCGTCCAACGCGGTCGTGTCATACCAATGTTCCGCGACCCCGAGTTCGGAACGCTGCGCACAAAACCGCGCGACGGTGAGTAGCGCAGCCACCTGACTCCAGCCGACGCTTTCGCGTCCGGCTGGCAAAAGTTCGCCGAGCAACGAGTCCAGACCGAGCCGATGCCAAAGCGAGAGAGCGAGGTAAGACTCGCCAAAGTCGCGGCTACGCTCGCCCCGCAAAGCCCGCAGATCAGCCTGCTCCCAACGAGGCGCGGAAGCCGCAGGCAACTCGGACTCGAAGCCGGGCAACGGTGAGGCGACGGGGCGCGCGGCGAGAGTTTCCCCACGCAAAACAGCGGGAAATCATCCCAACCGCCGCGCATTGCGGCCAACTCCGCCTCGTCGAGTTTACCGAGTGAAGCGACGACTTGTTGGCGGGGACCTCGAGCGGTTCTCACCGTCCGGCAAAGATGCCAGTAGCTGTAGCCGACTCCGCGGATGGACTTGGATTTACGCCTGAGGAACATGCCCGGTACTATCGTAGAAATACCAACCACCCTCAATGGGGTGTTCGGCACTACATCGCTTTTTGAATGCCGTCTCCCTCGTAAACGGGCACCACAAAAAAAGTGCTCTCCTCTGAAACTTTTTTTCCGATCCCGCCCAACTGCGGAACTCGGGCTAGGTGTGGGCATCAGCGGTTTCTTCTTCAGCGTTTTTAGGTTGGTTGACCGCACACCAGAATTGGGTCGTTGGCGATCCGCGTCGTCCGCGAGACGGGCGCCTACGCCGGATCCCCCAGCGCTTCGCTTCGGGCCAGTGCCTCCGGCGTTAGGCCGAGAACTCCACGGTGCGCAAGTCTGCTGATGCAGTCAGCATGCCAACGCCCATAAGCCAGCCGGTGAACAACCGGCGCAAACGCAGTGGCATTGGGCAACCATATGACATTTCGGAAATTCATGACGAATTCAGGGCCGCCCGACGCAAACACGATTGCCAACAAAGAAATCGGCTGGAAACACCGCCCGTGTCATGTCTGGCTAGGCCCCTCTCTTTGTATCATGGCCAAAACCCTCCTCGTCACCGGTTCCTCGGGCCTCATCGGCTCGGAAGTTTGCGTCTATTTCGCCTCGCTCGGCTACACCGTCCACGGTGTGGACAATAATCAGCGCGCGGTTTTCTTCGGCCCGCAGGGTGACACCCGCTGGAACCAAAGCCGCCTCACCAAGGAGCTGAAGGGGTTCGTCCATCACGAGCTCGATATCCGCGACCGCGCCGGTGTCCTCGCCCTCGTCAAGTCGGTGAAGCCATCGGTCATCGTCCACACTGCCGCCCAACCCTCGCACGACCGCGCGGCGGCGATCCCTTTCGACGACTTCGACACCAACGCGGTCGGCACGCTAAACTTTCTCGAGGCCGCGCGCCAGGCCTGCCCGGAGTCACCGTTCGTGCACATGAGCACGAACAAGGTCTATGGCGACGCACCCAATTCCATTGCTCTCACCGAACTTGAAACCCGCTGGGACTACGCCGACCCGGTTTATGCCAACGGCATCCCTGAGACTTTTACCATCGATCAGTCCAAGCACTCGCTCTTCGGTGCCTCCAAGGTCGCGGCCGATGTCATGGTGCAGGAATACGGCCGCTATTTCGGCATGCCTACCTGCGCGCTGCGCGGCGGTTGTCTCACCGGCCCTAACCACACTGGGGTCGAACTCCACGGCTTCCTCTCCTACCTCGTGAAATGCAACCTCGAGGGGAAAGAATACCGCGTGTTTGGCTACAAGGGCAAGCAGGTGCGCGACAACATCCACTCTCTCGACGTCGCGCGCTTCATGGCGGCTTTCGTCGCTGCGCCTCGTGCCGGCGAGGTTTATAACCTCGGCGGTGGCAAGGCCAACAGCACCTCGATCCTCGAGGCCTTCAAGATTGCTGAAAAAATCACTGGCAAGGCGCAGGTCTTCACCTATCTGGATCAGAACCGCGCCGGTGACCACATTTGCTATTATTCAGATCTTCGCAAGATGCGGTCGCACTACCCGGCTTGGGATATCACCCAATCGCTGGAAGAGACCATTCGTCAGATCGTCGAGGCTTGGCAGCGCCGACAAACCGGCAGCTAAACAGCTTCAAACAACCGGCGTTACCCTGGCGGCCTGCTTGGCCTTCCAGCGGCGGTAACCGAAACCGGCGAGCGCGGCGCCGATGAGCATCGCGCCGTAGGTCGAGGGCTCGGGCACCGGGGTGATGCGGGCATACTGCGAATCATAGTCCTGCCAGTAGCTGACCGGA
>JBDNGL010000020.1:0-6900 GCA_041689285.1 Opitutaceae bacterium | reverse complement strand
TGATGGAGGGTAATCAACCACCCTTGCCGCGCAGGACGATGAAAGCCACAACTGGGCCTTCTAAACCTCGGATTCCAATTTCGAACGATGGCGAGCTTGATTCCGCATCTGCGATCCCCCACGGCGATGCCCCTTAACGCCTAAGTGAGTCTGTAGCCTTTGGCCGGCTGCAGCGCACAAGACGCGAGCGGACCGCAAGGAATGAGGCCATCGCGCAATTCTCAAACTTGACCACGCTTCAGACCGAAGATCACCCATTATGAAGAACTCATTTAAAGGTGGAGCCTTAACCGAGAACTCCGCGGGTCTCGGCTCAGCCACGCGCAAGATGGTCCGGGATCGAGCCCTTGAACTCGCGGTCACTGATGGCCGTTCGGCGCATGAGGCAACAAAGGCCGAATGGGTGGAGGCCAGGTGGCAATTGACCGGTGGTGCCCAGATGAACTCCAACGATCCCGACCCTGACGTTTCAGCTGAATTCGAACCCGTGGAGCCGGTGCCTGGCTCGACTGGAACCAAGGTGCCGGTCGCTCCCGGTGAAGATGAAGACGAAGAGGGACGGAGAGACAACGAGCGGCTTGTCGATGAAGGGATCGCTGGTGCGGAGGATGATCAAAGGCGCCAGGCGGAGGAATATGAAGCCGAGAAGGACAGAGGCGCCAAATGCGCTGATACCCGTGGCCTTTTTTGCCGGGAAACTTCAGATTCCCACGCGGGGAAAACGGTAACCTTGTTCTGCTATCAGGCGAAGAAGTGGATCGGTGCCTCCTTGGCCACACTCAGTTTGCCGGCGGGTTGCTTGACAGCTTCGTCTTCGCCAGAGGGGCCGGTGAAAATGCGCTGCAAGTTCGAACCTGCATCTACGAGCATCTCAGACTTCTCGGCACCGAACTGGACGAGGCGCGAAACGAAGCAGCCGGACCGGTCCTATCCTGTCTCTGGGCGCGGGCTGCGTCACAGTATCCCTCATCCTCACTGACAAGGAACGGATCACTGCGCGCTGCGCCTGTCATCTGCTCGACCTTCGACAGGGTTCTACCCCATAGCGCAGCCGCATTTCCAGGACCACCTTAAAAAAAAGTCGGTCACGCGAACTGCTGGGAAGACAACTTCTCAAATACAGTGGCAACCAGAAGTCGGCATCTAGCGAAGCGAGAGCAAGAAGGTAATCAAGCATGAATGACATCAACACTGCAAACGGATGGGCGCCCGGAGGAATGTGGACTTGGGCCCTGATCGGCGTCGTCGTAGTGGCGCTGCTGGTCGTTGTAATCAGGAAGCTGTCCGAGAAATAGGACCGCCTTCACCGCCGGTCCGAAGTGAGCATCGGAAGAGTAAGTCTGGATGCTGCTGTGGTTAGTGTCCTCGAAAACGCGCCGTTCAACCGCAACAAAAGGCTGATTCTGCACTACAGATTCTCCGTCCAAAGCAGAAGCAGACATTTCAGATCAAGGAGCCACAGGGATAGGAATGGAAACACCAAACCATGCAAGCCTCAGCACGGGCTCAGAATGCATGCTTGCCCTAACCCCGGGTGGCTCAATGGACATGCCGGGCCACGCCGTTCGCGCGGGCGAGCTAAACCAACCGGCCATGAACCGCATGGGCGGTATGAAGCAGATGGATCATGGCGACATGAATCCGGAGATCGGCAACGCACAACATGTCAGGATGAACTCAGCGCCCGCGGAGGAGCATGAGGGTCACGTCAGGAGCGGTATGGCCCACGAGCCGATGGCGATGAATACAGGAAAGGCCTCTCCTGCGAAACCAGCCGGGCGAGAAGGAACCTGGCTCGGGATTCTCGCTTCTGAATTGAGTTCTAATGCCTCATTGGCCGCCGACGGCATGAGCCCCGATTGTTCATGGCCACCTTACAACAAACTGCGCCCCTTGGAGTCCACCTCCTTCGATTCCAAAAAGTCGGTTCGTGATATCCGACTCACTCTTGACGGTGACATTGGGCGTTATGTCCTGTTTCTGAACAACCAACTGCTGGGCGCGTCCGACGACATTGAGATCAAGCGCGGTGAAGATGTCCAGTTCATCATGTTCAACTGCACCATGATGCATCCTCCGATGCATCTCCACGGGCAATTCTTCCGCGTGATCAATGCCCAGGGGGAAGATTCGCCGCTCAAGCACACTGTGGATGTCGCCCCAATGACGACCGTCGTCGTTGAGTTCTCGGCGGACGAGTTCGGCGACTGGTGTTTTCACTTCCATCTGCTCCATCACATGATGAGCGGCATGGCGCGCGCGGTGCATTATCAGGACATCTCTCCCCACCGGGCTGCCGCCGCAGTTCGTCCAAAAGTATACCATTGGCCGTTGCGAGCTTATGGACGGATCGATGCGTTCTCGCACATGGCTGATGGAGTGTTGGTTCGCGCCAATACGCGACACTTCGTCCCCACCGTTTGGCAGGCCGGATGGCAGCGGGTTGATGAGATGAATTGGGAGGTCGCTCCTGCCTACGATTACTGCCTGAACCGGTTCACCAGCGTCTTTGCCGAGGTTCACCTCGCAGGTGTGGGCGATGAGTTCGAGAGGCCCGAGGGCATTCTCGGCCTGCGGTACATGTTGCCGTTGAACGTCACTTCGCGCGTTTGGGTAGACACTACCGGTGAGTTTCAATTCGCCGTCAGCGAACGCCTCGGCCTTACGCCGCGACCCGCGTTGTTCTCGGGGGCTGAATATGATACCATGGAACATTGGGAAGTCCGGGCGGGCAAAAGCCACCTCTTCGCCAAGCACTTTTCCCTGACCGGACAATGGCATCCCCAGTTCGGTTGGGGTGGAGGCGTGCGCTGGGTGGTCTGACCCAGCAGGACCAGGCATCTGAAATTGACTGGCTATGACCGAACACCCCATCTGCACGATGACCCGCAACGAAGAGCCGGCGCTCAACGCCGGGAACGACGATCGGACGTTCCACTTCTGCCGCAAGCATCGTAGGAAGAAGTTTCTGTTCGCCCCCGCGAGGGAAGGCCGGAGGGGAAATGGAGCACCGAGTGGCACTCGCCCTCTATTCGCGCGTGTTCCCGCTTGCCGAGGCATCAACGCCAAACAACGGTCCGGTGCCCCACAGCCCGAACTCGTCCGGTGGGATCCTAAGCTTTTCCTCTGCCTTGCGCTCGGCGCGATCGGTGGCATAGCGGCCGGCAACCTCCAACGATATCATCCTCAAACGCAAACCAGTCCTTAAGACCTCATGGCCCTGATTTTTGAACGCATTCAAACCGACGGCATCGCTCAGCTTTCCTATCTGGTGGGCGATGATTCCGAGGGCGTCGCCGCAGTTTTCGATCCACGGCCCGACGTGGACTGCTACGTCCAACTTGCCCGCGAGAAGCAGGTTTCGATCACTCACATTTTTGAAACCCATATCCATGCCGATCTTGTCAGCGGCGCGCGCGAACTGTGTGCGCGGGTAAAGAGCGCGAAAATATTTGTCAGTCATGAGGGCGAAGCGCGCTACGGATTCGATCACGATAAGATCAACGATGGCGACACATTCAAGCTCGGTTCGGTGATGATTGCCGTGCGGCACACGCCCGGCCACACGCCGGAGCACGTTGCGTATTCTCTGGCCGAGAAGGACCACCCGGACGCGCCTTGGGGTGTGCTAACGGGCGATTCGCTGTTTGTTGGCTCAGCCGGGCGCCCCGATCTCCTCGGCAATGCCCAGGCGAGAGAGTTGGCCGGACAACTGTTTCACACCCTGCGCGATTTCTACCTCAAGCTCGACGATGGCGTGATCATTTTTCCGGCGCACGGGCACGGCTCGCCCTGTGGTGCGGATATCAGCGACCGGCTTAGCAGCACGATTGGCTACGAACGGCGCTTCAATGCGTTCCTACAATTTCAAGACGTCAATAGCTTTACCGATTACGCGCTCTCCACCGCGCCGCCCGCGCCAACCTACTATCCGCGCATGAAGAAGTTGAACGCGAAAGGACCGGAAGTGCTCGGCAATCTTCCCAATGTGCGGGGCCTGCCCCCAGAATCCTTCAAGGAGGCAACCCAGGAAAGTGACAACGTGCTCATTGATACCCGCAAGATGCTGGCTTTTGGCGGGGGACACATCAAAGGCGCGCTCAGCATCGGCGGCGCGCCCATGCTTTCGGTTTGGGCTGGCTGGCTGCTCGACGCCGACAGGCCGATCCTTCTCGTCCTGGAGTCCGACGGCATGCTCGATGAAATCGTCCGCTTCTTTCTCCGCACCGGTTACTCGAAGTTCGCCGGCTATCTCGTTGGCGGAATGAAGGCATGGAATAGCGCGGGGCTGCCCCTGGATGAAGTCGGGCAAATGACCGTGCATGAGATCAAAACGCGCGGAGAACAATTGCAACTGATTGATGTGCGCTCACCGGCCGAATTGAAGGGCGGCCATATCCCGAATGCGCGCCATATTTTCCTCGGCGAACTGCGCGAAAGACTCGACGAACTGGATAAGGACAGGCCCACGGCGGTGTATTGCGACAGCGGCTATCGGGCGAGCATCGCGACCAGCATCTTGAAACAGGAAGGATTTGGCTGCGTCTGCAATGTCCCCGGAAGCTGGCAGGCGTGGCAGCAGGCAGGATTCCCGGTGGATGGCGTGATCGAGAAGAAGAAGGAATCCAGATGAATATGTGGGGAAGAGGCGCTTGTCTCATAGGCGGTCTTGGCTTGCTATCCGTGCGCTCTGCGGTCGCGTCGGAACAAGGCGTGGACGCACTCACTTATCCCGGCCCGGCGTGGTCGCCCTATGTCGTGGGCACAGGAATCGGAGTGCTCTCGTGGCTTACCTTCTATTTCTCGGACAAGCCCATCGGTGCCTCGTCCTTCTATGCCCAGATGTCAGGTTTCATTGGAAGGGCTTTTGCGAAACGTCATACCGATTCGCTCGCCTACTTCAAGGACAACCCGCCGCGAGTGGGCTGGGGATTTGTCTTTGTTATTTCCACTGTTGTGGGCGGCGCAGTTGCCGCCTTCACCGGCGGCGAGTTCGTCAACGAATGGCTTCCGCCCATGTGGATGGACCGCTTTGGTGACAGCATTGCGCTGCGTGCGGGGGTCGCATTTGGAGGCGGCGTTCTCATGGCCTTTGGGGCTCGGCTCGCCGGAGGATGTACCAGCGGCCACGGTATCAGCGGAACAATGCAACTCAACGTCGCCTCATGGATTGCCGTGATCTGCTTCTTTATCGGCGGCATCTCAGTGGCGATGACTCTCTTCAAACTTTGAGACAACCATGATTGATCCCGGCAAAGCGGTTGAGCGATCGACAGAAGAGCCCGCGCCCACTGTGGCCGCAGCCAATAAGCTGGTGGCTGGTGTGATTTTTGGGCTGGCTTTTGGCTTCCTTTTGCAGAAGGGCGGCGTGGGCAAATTCAATATTCTCATCGGCCAACTGTTGCTCCAGGACTGGACCGTCGTGAAAGTCATGCTAACCGCCATCATCGTGGGCATGATCGGCGTCTTCACGCTGCACCATTTCGCCAAGGTGAACCTGCACATCAAGCCGACGAGGATTGGCTCAAACATTATCGGTGGTCTCCTCTTTGGGGCGGGCTTTGCTCTGATGGGCTATTGCCCTGGCACGGCTGCGGCGGCACTGGGACAGGGAAGCTGGGACGCGCTTTTCGGCATGACCGGGCTGGTTGCTGGTTCGTGGGTTTTCGCTGAGCTTTCGGCCTGGACCAAGAGAACGGTCGAGAAGTGGGGCGATCTCGGCAAGGTTTTGCTGCCGGATTTGCTGCATCTGCCGCGTGGCGTGGTGGTGGTTGGCTTAGCCGTCTTCCTCACTGCAATCATCGTGATTCTGGAAAGATTTACCACCCGCTGATGACCCCGAGCACTTCCCCTCGCCACTTATAAAGCATTTCTGATAACGGCTGCCAGGGAGGGTTCATCGCGTTTCCGCTCGCTGGCATGACTGCAGAATCCGAACACCAAGCCACCAACAAGATGCATCGGGTCGTCTTTGAAGTCGCCATTGCCGATGCGGTGAAATGGGAAGCGGGTTTGCGCAACGGGGAGAATGTCCAGGAATCCCTCAGCGAAAAGACGACGAGAATTGAAGTGGTTGCACACGGAAAAGGCATCGGAATGCTCCTCGCCAGAACGGCGGCGGCAGATCCGGAAATGAAGGTAACGGTCGAGAGATTGCACGGCGAGGGAGTGGTCTTTGCCGTTTTTGAAAACACGTTGAGGAAAGTACAGATGACCAAAGATCACCTCGTCCCGCTTGCAACCACGGTCGATTCTGGCGTCAGCGAAGTGATTCGCAAAAATGGAGCTGGTTACGCCTACATCAAGAGTGGAGATTGATTTGCGTCGTTGCACCGGACGCGTTCGCCACAGGCAGTGGTAAATGAAGTTTATCAAACCATTGAACTTCGGAGACGACCGACCGAGGCAGACGCGGCTGGTGCCTGCGCTGGACTGGCTGCGGTATTGCGACCTAAAACAGATGCCAGACGAATCCGTTGCTAGGGTGCTGACCTCTAAGTCCTTTAAACCAAGACTGAGCCATTTTACGCTCTCAAATGCAGATTGTGTAAATGCGCTGTCGCTGCGGAATGTGATCGAGGAGATGGCCATCGCCGCCGGCGTCCAGGTCCCGAAGATCTCTGTTCTCGATGACGACGCGGGGATCAACGCGTTTGCTACCCGCCACACGCCGGGCGAGACCGCCATCAGTGTGACGCGCGGTTGCTTGACCATGCTCACGTGCGATGGGGTTGGCGGCGTCATTGGCCACCAGTTCAGCCACATCCTCAATGGCGAAATGCGGTTGAATCTGCGCATCATGGGGGTCGTTTTTGGCGTCCTGTGTCTCGCGGTAGTTGGTCGAGTCTTGGTCTACTCGCGCGGCGGAAGGGATCGGAATCCGCTGATGCTGCTGGGACT
>JBDNGL010000019.1:0-8755 GCA_041689285.1 Opitutaceae bacterium | reverse complement strand
TATAGCGCAGCTCGCCCGTGAACTGGGCGGCGGCAAGGATCTCGCCAGGGCGATCGGCGTTGGTCGCGTTGTCGTGCCAGTGAAGTCCGGTGCGCCACGGCCCTGCCGCGCCGGTGGCACTACCGGGCAGGAGTAAAGCGATGGCCAGCAGCAGTGGTTTCACAGCAATGGGCGCAGCCAAGGCCAGACGTTTTCGGCGAGCTGCTTTTGGCCGGTGGCGGTGGGGTGGATGAGATCGGGCTGGTTGAGTGCGGGGTCGGCGCCGACGCCATTCAGTAGGAAGGGAATGAGCGTAATTTGGTTGGCCTCGGCCAGAGCAGGAAATATCTCCTGATAAGCACGGGTGAAATCCTCATTCATGTTCACCGGCATCTGCATCCCGGCGAGGACAAGGCGCACGTTGGGGTATTTTTTCCGGGCGCGATCAATGATGCCTTGGAGATTGGCGCGGGTGACCTCCGGATCGACGCCGCGTAGGCCGTCGTTGCCGCCGAGCGCGATCACGATCACGTCCACCGGCTGGCGCAGAATCCAGTTCAGCCGGCGCAGCCCTCCGGCGGTGGTGTCACCACTGATGCCGGCGTTGACGACCCGGTGGGGCAGTCCGGCGGCTTGCAGCTTTTCCTGAATCAGCGCGGGGTAGGCTTCGGCCAGCGGGTTTTCCAAACCGTAGCCGGCGGTGAGGCTGTCGCCGAGAAAGACGATGACCGGGAGCGTGGTGGCTGCACGCAGGCCGGAGCAGGCGAGAAGGAAAAGGATGAGCCAACGAACATTCATGGGGAAAATCGACCGCTCGAACTAGCGTTCGTGCCAATTCGCGGTTTGTGTAAAACTTTTAATCATGAGTGATGATAACATGCTAAAAGTCGAGCGACTCACCAAAACTTACGCTACAAAAGCGCCGACGGGTGCATTGACGGTCCTGCGGGAGGTGAGCTTCGTGCTGCCGGCCGGGGCCAGCCTCGCCATCGTGGGGCCCAGCGGCAGCGGTAAGACGACCCTGCTCGGACTTTGCGCCGGGCTCGACACGCCGACGAGCGGCCAAGTGGTCTTGGCCGGGGAAAACCTCGGCAGCCTCGGTGAGGACGCCCGGGCCCGGGTGCGGAACGCACACGTGGGCTTCGTGTTTCAAAATTTCCAACTCATTCCGACCCTGACGGCGCTGGAGAACGTGCTGGTGCCGGTCGAATTGCGCGGCGAGAACGGTCGCGAAGGTGAGGCGCGAGAGCTGCTGGCGCGGGTGGGGCTGGGCGAGCGTTGTGAGCATTACCCGGTGCAATTGTCGGGCGGCGAGCAGCAGCGGGTGGCGCTGGCCCGCGCCTTCATGAACCGGCCCAAGGTGCTGTTCTGCGATGAGCCCACCGGCAATCTCGACGGGGAGACGGCCGCAGCCATGACCGAGTTGGTGTTCGGCCTCAATCGCGAGCGCGGCACGACGCTCGTGCTGGTGACGCACGACTTGGAACTGGCGAAACGATGCCAACGCATCATCCGCCTCAAGAGTGGCGCGGTGCTCAGTGATAGCCAAAACTGATCCTGGATGAATTTTGCGCTTAAAATGGCCTGGCGGGATTCGCGGGCTTCACGTCGGCGACTGGTGCTTTTTTCGCTGAGTGTGGTGCTGGGGATCGCGGCGTTGGTGGCCATCGGTTCCTTTAGTGCCAATCTGCGTATCGCCATTGACGACCAAGCGAAGGGGCTGCTGGGGGCGGACTTGGTCATCACGTCGCGGCAGCCGATCCTCCCCGAGGTGCAGGCGCATCTGGACGGACTCGGCGGGGAGCAGGCGCGCGAGGCCACTTTTTCCTCGATGATGGTGTTTCCCTCTCCCGAGGGCAACCGCACGCGGTTGGTGCAGGTGCGCGCGGTTGAGGGGCGGTTTCCCTTCTATGGCGAATTTCTGGCGCGCCCCGGCGAGGCGCCCCAACAACTGGCGGCCGGTGGCGCGGTCGTGTTGCTGGAGGAAACTTTACTTAGCCAGTTTGGCCTGAAATCGGGCGACCGCGTGCAATTAGGTAAAATAAGCTTCACGGTAATCGGGGCCGTGCTGAAAGTGCCGGGCGATTCCGTGGCCATCACGCAGCTTGCGCCGCGGGCCTTCATCCCACTCGCCCAATTGCCCGCCACGGAGCTCGCGGGCCCCGGCAGTCTCGTGCGCCATCGCATCGCTCTCAAGCTGCCGCCGGAAGTCAATCCCCTCACGGTCGAGCAGGAGATGCGGAGCAAGTTTGTGACCGAGCGGATGAACTACGATACCGTGGAGGAGCGCAAACGTGACCTCGGGCGTGCCCTCGATAACGTTTACGCCTTTCTGAGTCTGGTCGGCTTCGTGGCGCTGTTTCTGGGCGCGATCGGGGTGGCGAGTGCGATGCATGTTTATATCCGCCAGAAAATTTCCACGGTTGCGGTGCTGCGCTGTCTGGGCGCGAGTGCCCGGCAGAGCTTTTCGGTTTACTTGGTGCAGGGCTTGGGCCTCGGACTGTTGGGGGCCACGTTGGGCGCGTTGCTGGGCATCGCGGTGCAACTGGCGCTGCCGCAGGCGATGGCGGGGCTGCTGCCCTTCGAGGTTGATTTCTTCATTTCCTGGCTGGCGGTGGCGCGCGGGATGGGAGCGGGGTTGGTGATCTGCCTGTTGTTCACCCTGCTGCCACTGCTCACGGTGCGGCGGGTATCGCCGCTGGTGGCTTTGCGCTCGGCGTATGCTGAACAGTCGGAACGGCCGGACCCGTGGCGGATCGCGCTGGGCGTATTGATCGTGATGGCGATTGCGGGTTTTGCGGTGGAGCAGACGCGCAGTCTGCCATTGGGCCTCGGGTTTACCGGCGCGCTGGCGGTGGGTTTTGCGGTGCTGGCCGGTCTGGCGAGCGCGGTCGCTTGGGCGGCACGCCGTTGGCTGCCGCGAGGTTTGCCCTACGTGGCCAGACAAGGCATCGCGAACCTTCACCGGCCTAATAATCGCACTGTGCTGCTGCTGCTCGCGCTGGGCTTGGGCACATTTCTCATCACGACCCTCTACCTGACCCGCACCACGTTGCTCGCGCAGATCCAAGGCACGGGCGGAGCAGGTCGGCCAAATTTGTTGTTCTTCGACATTCAGGACGACCAGATCGGGCCGCTCAACACTCTGCTGGAACGAGAGGGTAACCCGCCGACGCAACAAGCAGCGATCGTCACGATGCGCGTGCGTGCCTTGAAAGGACAACCGGTGGAAGCACTGCTCAAGGATCCGGCGAACCGGATCCCGGGTTGGACCCTGCGCCGTGAATACCGCTCTACCTACCGTGCCGGACTCACGGATACCGAGACCCTGCTCAGCGGTGAATTGGTGCCGCGGGTGCCGCCGGAAACCGCCGTGATTCCGATCACCATGGAGGAAGGCCTGATGCGGGAGATGGAACTGGCCCTCGGTGACGAGGTGGAGTTTGACGTGCAAGGGGTGACGCTGCGTGCGCGCCTTGCCGGCGTGCGCAAGGTGGATTGGCAGCGCCTGCAACCGAATTTTTTCATCGTGTTCCCCGAGGGCGTGCTCGAGGAGGCACCCCAGTTTTTTGTGGCGGCGCTGCGGATCGCGACGCCCGCCGATTCGGCGCGGCTGCAACAGGCCGTGGTGCGTGATTTCCCGAACGTTTCGGCCATCGACCTCACGCTGTTGCTGGAAACCTTCGACACGATTTTCTCCAAGGTCGCGCTTGTCGTGCAATTCATGGCATTCTTCACCGTGGCCACCGGCATCATCGTGCTCGTGGGCGCGGTGCTCACGGGCCGCTACCAGCGCATTCGCGAAACCGTGCTGTTGCGCACCCTCGGGGCCACGCGCCGCCAGCTCGTGCAAATCCAGTTGGTGGAATACGCCATCCTCGGGGTGCTGGCGGCCTTGGTGGGCTGCCTTCTGGCCGTGGCCGGAAATTTTCTGCTGGCGAAGTTTGTATTCAAAACTTCCGCCACCGCCGACCCGTTAACTCTCGGCATGGCGGTGCTAGCGGTCAGCACGATCACGCTGCTCACCGGCTTGCTCTCGAACCGCGGGATCGCCAACCATCCGCCACTCGAAGTTCTGCGCCAAGAAACATGAACCGTCGCGTCGTCACCTTCCACTACACGCTCCGCGATCCCACCGGCCGCGTGCTTGATACCTCCGCCGGAGCCGACCCCATCGTCTATCTCGAAGGGGCGGGGCAGATCATTGACGGACTCGACGAGCAATTGCGCAGCGTCGTTCCGGGCATAAAGACCTGTGTGCACGTGCCGGCCGCGCGAGCTTACGGCGAACGCGACCCGGCCCAAGTGCAGCGGATCAAGCGCACGCAATTGCCCGTGAACGGTGAACTGAAGGTCGGTGACCAGTTTCAGACGGAGCAGGATAAATTTGCACCGATTGTCACCGTGGTCTCGATCGAAGGCGAACACGTCACGCTGGATGCGAACCATCCGCTGGCCGGGGCGGATCTGACCTTTGACGTCGAACTGGTCGCCGCAAGACCGGCGACCGCACCCGAGCTCGCCCACGGCCACGCCCACGGGGCGGACGGACATGGGCATTGCCAAGCATAACGCCGCCTGCTGGATTGGCCTGCATGAATGCTCTCGGCATCGATATCGGCGGCTCGGCCCTCAAAGGCGCGCCGGTGGACACAAAAACCGGCCGGCTCTTGGCGGAGCGGCATCGTATTGCGACTCCGGCCAACCTTACCCCGGCGCAGATGGCCCGCGCCCTCCGGCAGATTGTGGATCACTTCGACTGGGCCGGCCCGATCGGGGTGGGTTTCCCCGGCGTGGTCCAAGGCCCGCTGATCCGCACTTCGGCTAACCTGCATCCTAAATTCATCGGCTGCGATGCCGGCAAACTTTTCTCTCGCGTGGCGGGCCAGCCGGTGGCGCTGGCGAATGACGCGGCGGCGGCGGCGATGGCGGAAATGAAGTTCGGCGCCGGGCGCGGTCGCCAAGGGAAAACCCTCCTGCTCACCTTGGGCACCGGGGTCGGCTCAGCACTGGCGTATGAGGGCACGGTCGTGCCGATCGAGTTGGGCCATCTGCCCTGGAAACGCGGCCGGTCTGCGGAGAAGTATGTGGCGGCTTCGGTGCGTGAGAAAAAGGACCTGTCATGGGCGAAGTGGGGTGGACGGCTCACAAAATACCTAGCGGTGTTGGAGACACTTTTCTGGCCCGAACTGATCATCATCGGCGGCGGGGTTAGCGCGAAGCACTCAAAATTTTTTCCTTACCTGCGCACGCGCGCGAAGCTAGTCCCCGCTCAGTTTTTTAACGAGGCGGGGATCGTGGGCGCGGCCTTGCACGGGGTGGCGCACCAGTGAGGCGACGGTGAGCGCCCCCATTCTCATCGTCGGCCAAGGGCTCGCCGGAACGGTGTTGGGACTGGAATTGGAGCGGGCCGGGCTGAGTTTCGTCATTGCCGATCCTGGGCACGCGCACACGGCTTCACACGCTGCGGCGGGTATCATCAATCCTATCACTGGTCGACGGTTGGTGAAAACCCCTCGAATCGAAGAACTGTTTACGCTGGCACGCACCACCTATCAGGCAATCGAGAGGCAACTGGGCATCCCGTTGTGGCGCGAGCTACGGATGCGCCGACTATTCCAAGACGCGCGCGAACGGAGAATCTTTGCGGAAAAACAGGCAAGCGGAGACCTCGCGCCGTTCGCGGGCGAGGCGGATGTTGCCGGATTTTGGATCGCTCCGGTGGCCCGGGTGGACGTGCCCGCCTTGCTGGCGGCAACCCGGGCGCGCTGGCTCAAGGCGGGTAGCCTGCGGGAGCAGACCGTGGATTGGGCACGGCTCGACCCGACTTTTACACTCGTGATTGATTGCACCGGTGCCGCGGCCCGACACGGTCCGTTTGCCCTGATGAATTTTACCTGGAGCAAGGGTGAGACGCTGCAAATCGATGCCTTGCATCTAGATCCCGAGGTCATTGTGAACCGTGGCCACTGGCTACTGCCACTCAGTGCCGGGACCGCGTGGGTGGGGGCGACGCACGAACCGGGCGTGGATTCTGCGAAACCCACAGACGCCGCCTGCGAAACGCTGCTGGGTGCCGCCATTGCGCTTACAGGTGGTCCGGTGAGCCTGCGCGCTCAATTCGCCGGCGTGCGACTGACCACGGCCGACAAACTGCCGGTGGCTGGCCGACATCCCGCGAATCCGCGACTGGGGATATGCAGTGCCCTCGGTGCCCGCGGCACACTGTTCGCCCCGTGGCTAGCTCAACAGTGGGGGGAGCATCTAGGCGCGGGTCGGGCATTTACGCCTGAGTTTGGACGTGATGCTAGGGAGTTTTGAACGACTCCGCCCATCCATCAAAAGGGCCGCTCATCAAAGTTTAATGTAACTTTTCGTGCAAGGGCGTGTTGTGGAGGGATGTCAGCGAGTTGTGTTCACCTTGTGCCCTTGGCCGCCGCCCGTCTGCGATTCGTCGCAGAGGGAGGGGGGTTGGTTGCAAACGCGCTCCCAGTCTCGTTGCCACTGTTAGTCGTCAATAGTTATCAGTTGTTGTGTTGTGGAGGGGCCGTTGTGGGCCCCTCCACGTTTTTTTGGCGCGGCCTACCTGGTCGCTTGCCAACCTGCGGTTGATCCGAGAACCTTTCTGCCCTTAACTTCGCACCTGCGCCCATGAACCAAGCCCCTGCCACTGCCACTGTTGCCCGCCCGAAATCCAAAATGAAATGGATTATCATCGGCGGCACCCTCCTGCTGATTCTCCTGATTGGCGTCGGCGTAGCTGCCAACCGCAACAAGGAGCGCAGCATTGCGGTCACGACCGAAAAGGCCACCGTGCGCACGATCACCCAAGTCGTTACCGCTACCGGCAAGATCCGGCCCGAGATCGAGGTGAAGATTTCTCCCGAGGTTGCGGGCGAGATTGTCGAATTACCCGTGAAGGAAGGCCAAGCGGTGCAGCGAGGCGACTTGCTGGTGCGCATCAAGCCCGACTTCTACCAAGCCCAATTGGAACAGCAGGAAGCGACGCTGAGTTCCACCAAGGCGGCCAGCGTGCTCAGCCAAGCCCGTCTCACCAAGGCCGAAGAGGATTATCGCCAGTCGCAGGATCTTTACGCCAAGAAGCTGGTTTCCGATGCGGATTTCCTCAACGTTAAGACGAATGTCGAGGTCGCGCGCGCCGACTTCGCCTCATCACAGGCGCAGATTCGCCGCGCGGAGGGTTCGCTCAGCCAAGCGGCCGATCAGCTCAGCAAAACCGCGATCTTTGCGCCTATGGATGGCAGCGTGAGCTCGCTGTCGAGCGAAGCCGGTGAACGCGTGGTAGGCACCGGCCAGTTTGCCGGCACCGAGATCATGCGGGTAGCCAATCTCGACAGCATGGAGGTTCGTGTTAAGGTGAACGAGAACGACATCGTGAACGTCAAAATTGGCGATGCCGCCCGCATCACGATTGATGCCTTTCCGGGTCGCATCTTCAGAGGTGTCGTTAAGGAAATCGCCTCGGCCGCCCTCACCGTCGGCCAGAATACGCTGGAAGAAGTCACCAATTTCGAGGTGCGCGTGCGCATCACCGACAAGGACGAGCGACTCCGGCCCGGGATGAGCGCCAATACCGACATTGAGACGCGGACAGTGGAAAAGGTCATTGCGGTGCCGATCCAAGCCGTGACAGTGCGTTCCCGTGAAGGGGCTAAAACGATCGATGAACTGACCGAGGAGCGCGAAAAGAAAGCACGGGAAACCAAGGGTGAAGGTGCGGCGGCGGCGGTTAACGAGCGCCAGCAACGCGAGAGCGAACGCGCCGATCGCGAGGCGCTCCAGCGGGTCGTATTTATCCGTGAAGGCGACAAGGTGAAGCAAGTTGCCGTGGAGACCGGCATTGCCGACTCCTCGCACATGGAGATCAAATCCGGTGTAAATGAAGGTGATGAGGTCGTTAGCGGCAGCTTCACCGTCATTACCCGCACGCTGAAGGACGGCTCCGCGGTTCGGATTGAGCGTCCACGCACCGACAAAGCCAAAAAGTGACGCCATGACTCCTCAGTCCGTCCCTGCTGTGGCCGTGCCTCGGCCCGTGCGCCCGCCTGGGTCCCTTGTGATCGAGATCGAAGGCGTCAGCAAACTCTACAAGATGGGTTCGGAGACGATCCACGCCCTCCGTGGGGTGAACCTCCAGATCCGGCGCAACGAATATCTCGCGATCATGGGGCCGTCCGGCTCCGGCAAGTCCACGCTCATGAACATGCTGGGCTGCCTCGATACACCGACGGCCGGACGCTACGAATTCGCCGGCAAAAATGTCGCCGGAATGAACGACGACGAGTTGGCCGACATCCGCAACCGCGAGATTGGTTTCGTCTTCCAGAGTTTCAATTTGTTGCCGCGGTCCAATGCACTGCACAATGTTGAGTTGCCCCTGATCTACGGCGGTATTCCGGCCGCTGAGCGTCACGTCCGCGCCCAGACTGCCTTGGCGAATGTGGGGTTGGGCGATCGCGTGCACCACAAGCCCAACGAGCTCTCCGGCGGCCAACGGCAGCGTGTGGCCGTCGCCCGGGCACTCGTCAACCGCCCCTCCATCATTTTGGCGGATGAGCCGACCGGCGCGCTCGATTCCAAGACGGGTATTGAGATCATGGCGCTATTCGAACAGCTCTACGAACAGGGCAACACCATCATCGTCGTCACGCACGAGGAAGACGTGGCCCGCCACGCTCGCCGGATTGTGCGGCTGCGCGACGGCTTGATCGAGTCGGACGAATAATTGCAGACTGCGGATTGCAGACTGCGGATT
>JBDNGL010000018.1:0-20239 GCA_041689285.1 Opitutaceae bacterium | reverse complement strand
GGCTACACCTACTACAGCCTCGGCGTCAGTGTGCCCTTCAAGATCTCGGAGAGGGGCACCCTCACCTTGGGCGCCAATTATGCTCATAACGACATCTCGGGCCTCGATAATAGCCACTTCTTCGGCACGATCGGGGTAGTGATCGGCTTCTGATCGCGGCCAGCATTCGACCGAGTTTGACCCGTCCCTCCAGTGGGGACGGGTTTTCCGCATCAAAACTGATTGACACCACTCTGAGAGAGCCTAGCAATTGCCCCCTTTTCCCATGAAAACGTTCCTCGCCAAAAAGGAGACAGTGCAACCCAAGTGGCATCTGATTGATGCCGAAGGGCAAGTGCTCGGTCGTCTCGCGGTCAAAGCCGCCAACCTTATCCGCGGCCGGCACAAAGCGTCCTACACGCCGCACGTCGATACCGGCGATTTCGTCGTCATCATCAATGCCGAGAAGGTCGTCCTCACCGGGCGCAAAGAGACCACCAACGAATACATGTTCTTCTCTGGCTTCGTCGGCGGCGAGAGCTACCGCAAGCTCTCCGTGATGCGCGAGAAGCATCCGGAATTTATTATCGAGCACGCCGTCAAAGGCATGCTGCCGAAGAATCGTATCGCTGCCAAGATGCTGACCAAGCTGCGCGTCTTCGCCGGCCCGAAGCATACGCACGAGGCCCAGAATCCTGTCCAAGTTTCCCTCTGATAGCCCATGAGCACCGCCACCAACATTTTGTCCGCCACCGGTCGTCGTAAGACTTCCACCGCCCGTGTCCGCCTTTCCGAAGGCAGCGGCAAGCTGACCGTCAATGGCCGCGAGTTTGACGCCTATTTCTCCCACGAGAACTTTTCGAAGCAGGCCTATGCGCCGTTGCTGACGGTAGAACTTCGGGACAAAATCGACGTCACCGCCAATGTCTCCGGCGGCGGTATCGCCGGCCAAGCTGGCGCCGTGGCCCACGGCATCGCCCGCGCCCTCCAGAAGCTCAATCCCGAGCTGCGCGCTTCCCTCAAGAAGGCCGGGCACATCACCCGCGACCCGCGCGAAAAAGAACGCAAAAAGCCCGGCCAACCCGGCGCCCGCAAACGCTTCCAGTTCTCGAAGCGCTAAAGCGAGTCGCCTCCCAAGCTTATCAAAGCGGGCCGGATTTCCGGTCCGCTTTTTTGTGCCTGTATTTTGCTGCTGACTCTCCCGTTCCGTAACCCTGAATCCCTCCCATCATGAAAGTAGGTATCGTTGGTGCCGCCGGTTATTCCGGCGAAGTTCTCGTCAAACTGCTGCTGGGTCACCCGCAGGTGGAACTGGCGGCGGTGACTTCGCGCACCCATGCCGGCAAGCCGCTGGCCGAGGTGATTCCCTCCCTGCGCGGGGTGGATCGGGGTCTGAAATTCGTGGATTCCGATGCCGCCGCGCTGGCCGCCAGTGATATTGGGCTGTTCTTCTTGGCCCTGCCGCATGGCGCGGCGGCGGTTTACGCCAAGGTGCTCGTCGCCGCTGGCAAGCGGGTCATCGACCTCAGCGCGGATTTTCGGATCAAGAACCTCGCCACCTACCAGCACTACTACGGCGAGCATCGCGCCCCGGAATTGCTCGCCCATGCCCGCTTCGTGCTGCCGGAGCTCACGGCGCCGGGATGGAAAACCGAGGTCAAGCTGGTGGCGGCACCGGGTTGCTATCCGACGAGCGTGCTCGTGCCATTGGTGCCGCTGCTCCAAGCCGGGGTGATTTCGCGCGAGCACCTGGTGGTGAATTCCTACAGCGGCGTCAGCGGCGCCGGGAAACAGGCCGAGGAAATGTTTCTCTACGTTGAGCGGGCCGAGAGCATCAAGGCCTACGGGCTCACCAAGCACCGGCATCTGGCCGAGATAGAGGAGCAACTCGCCCTGCTCACCGGCGCGCCCACCCTCATCCAATTCAATCCGCATTTGGCACCGATGCGCCGGGGCATCGCGACGACCATCACCGTGCCCGCCGTCCAAGCCCCGATCGAGGCGCTCTACGCGGCTTGGCGCGCCGCCTATGCGGATTCGCCTTTCGTGCAGTTGCTGCCGACCGGGGAAACGCCCGACACCGCCCATGTGGTTGGGACCAATCGCGTGGACATGTCGGCGGTGCTGGACGCCCGCACCAAAAATTTTGTGATCACCGTCGCCGAGGATAATCTGCTCAAAGGTGCCAGCGGCCAGGCGGTGCAAATCATGAACCTGTGGTGCGGTTTTCCGGAAACCGCCGGCCTCGTTTAGGGTGGTTTGAAATCGTAGGGGCGGGCCTTGTGCGCGCCCGGTGCGACTGCAGACAGATCAAGGTGGCACGCAGGTCCCTCTGCGCGTGAACACCCTACGCCGCCAGAGGGATCTGGCGGCCCACCTCAAGCTATCCGGCGGCAAATCTCCGCTCATAGTCCGAAAGCTAAGGGAGCATGGTATGAGCAATCTCGTAGCCGGTTGGAGGGTCGACCGCTGGATCGGCCGCGGCCCGCACGGAGGCGTGCCCTCCACGCTCAACTCCGGTAGTCGGCGTTTTCGCTTACGTATTCGTGGGTGAGGTCCCCGCCGATCACTACGGCTTCGGCCGCGCCCGCATCCAGATCGATGGTGATTTCGACGCACCGTTCGTGCGGCGGAAAATCCACCGGGGGCGTGAAGACGCCATCCTTGGCGGGGGTGCTGGCGTAGAGCTCGGCGGCCCGCAGATGGGCGACGAGAGCTTCTTCCTTTTGCGGATCCAATTGAAACACGCCCTTGGCGAAAATCTCGATACGGCCCATGTGCAGCCGTAGGCGGGCGAGGTCGAGCCCGGGGGCATGCAGGCCCGCGTATTTCCCGATGGCCTGCACCAGTCGGCCCACGTTCGGATCGTTGCCCGCCACGGCACACTTGAACAGGGGGGCGTTAACCACGGTGCGACCGATGGCGCGGGCGGTGGCAAAATCCGGGGCCCGCCGCACTTGCACCCGGATGACATGGCGCACGCCTTCGCCATTGCGCACCACATCCTCGGCGAGATCAGTGCAGACGGTGGCTAGCGCGCGTTCAAAATCCGCCGCCTCCACGCCGGCCACCTGGCCTGATGATAAAATCGCCACGGTGTCCGACGTGCTCATGTCGCTGTCCACGCTGATGCTGTTGAAGCTGGGCTCGATTACGCGTTGCAGCATCGGCCGTAGCACGGCGCGCGGCATCGCAATGTCGGTCAGGAGATAGACCAGCATCGTCGCGAGATTGGGTTCAATCATGCCGGCGCCTTTGGCGATGCCGACAATGCTGCCGTTACCGACGGCGACCCGGCGCACCTTGGGATAGAGGTCGGTAGTGACGATGCCCTCGGCGGCGGGCATGATTGAACCCGGGGTCAGGGCGGCGGCGGCGGCCGGCAGTGCTGCCAGCATCGCCTCGACGGGTAGACCCCAGCCGATGACGCCGGTGGAGGAGGGGAGCACTTCGTTGGCTTCCAGTTTCAACAGCCGGGCAGTCTCGGCACAGATTTGTTCCGCCGCCGCTTCCCCGCCCGCCGCGCAGACGTTGGAAATTTTATTGTTGATGATGATCGCTCCGAGGCGCGGCGCCGCGAGCCGCCGGCGGCCGACGATGATCGGCGCGCCCGGAAACGCATTGCGCGTAAAGACCGCCGCGAAATCCGGCGTGGGCTGGTTGAGCGCAATCAGGGTCAGCGTCATCTTCGCCGGCTTCGGCGTCTCGCGGGGAATGAAATCGAAACGGGTCGTGCCTACGCGGAAACCGTTCGGCAGAGCAGCTTGGCTGGTCAGCCAAGCGCGGTGTTCGGCGCGGGCTTTGAAGGTGAGAGAGGTGCTCGGCACGTTCTCAGCAGTGGGGCGGACAGGCGGCGGAGTGAAGCCGATTTTCATCCGCCGGCAGACGGGGTAATATTTTAGTGGAAATCTGCCGGCGGAGTGCGCTATGCGTTGCAGCCTTCAAATCAATATTGTGAACGCCCTTGCCTGCTTCCTCTTCCCCCGCGCGGCCCTTGGCCGCGGGCTCTGACCGCGAATGAACGTCAACGACATTACCGCCAAGGCGAAGGTGCTGCTGGAGGCACTGCCCTACATTCAGGACTTCCGCGGCTCGACTTTTGTCGTGAAATACGGCGGCAGCTTCATGGATGATCCCGACCCGGCGGCCCGCACGCGGGTGGCCCATGACATTGCATTTCTGGCTGCCGTGGGCATCAACGTCGTCGTGGTGCACGGCGGCGGTAAGGCTATCACCAAGATGATGGAAGGGTCGGGCCTGAAGGCCAGTTTCATCAACGGCCTGCGGGTGACGGATGAGGCAACTATCGCGCTGGTGAAAAAAACCCTTGATGAAGTCGTGAACAAGGAAGTCTGCGCCGCCATCAGCGCGGCCCGGGGCAAACCCAAGGGATTAGCCGGCGACGCCGTCTTGGTTTGCGAAAAACTCACCATCGACGACAACGGCAAGCCGGTGGATCTGGGCTATGTGGGCGAAGTCACCGAGGTGAAGGTAAAGCTCATTAAAAAGGAGATCGGCGAGGGCTTCACACCCGTGATTTCGCCGGTGGCCGAAGGCTACGACGGCAAACCCTACAATGTGAATGCGGATCTGGTCGCCGGCCGGGTCGCCAGCGCGCTGCGGGCGCGCCGGCTGGTTTACATGAGCGACGTGCCCGGGCTTTTGGCCAACCCGGCGGACCCGAACTCGCTTATCTCTTCCCTCAAAATCAGCCAGATTGATGATCTCAAGAAAAGGGGGATCATCGATCAGGGCATGCGCCCGAAAGTGCAGAGCGCCATGCGCGCGCTCGAGGAGGGCGTGCAACGCGTGCACTTTATTGATGGGCGATTGCCGCACAGCCTGCTGCTGGAAATTTTCACCGACAAGGGCATCGGGACGGAGATTGTGCACGGCTGAAGTCCTTTTTGATTTTCGATTCGCGATTCTGCCCGGCGGCCGGAAAACGGGAAGCAAAAATCAAAATCCGAAAATATCATGACCACGCCCGCCATCACCCGCACCAGCACGGCCGAACTCTACGACGCCCATGTGCTGAAAAACTACGCCCGCGCCCCGTTGACCCTCGTCCGTGGCCGCGGCGCGCAGGCGTGGGACGACGCCGGCAACGCTTATCTTGATTTCACGACAGGTATCGCCGTCAGCGCGCTGGGTCATTGTCATCCGCATTGGGTGGCTGCGGTGCAGCGGCAGGCCGGCGAGCTCATCCATACCAGCAATCTTTTTCGTAATCCGAATCAGGGTGAACTGGCTCGCCGACTGATCGGCTATGCTGGCCCCGGCCGGGTCTTCTTCTGCAACAGCGGCGCCGAGGCCAACGAGGCTTTGCTCAAACTGGCCCGACTGCACGGCATGAAAAAATCCGGCGAGGAGGGCAAATGCTACAAGGTGATCTGTGCGCGGCAGGCCTTCCACGGCCGCACCTTTGGCGGCATGAGTGCCACGCTCCAGGAAAAAATTCAAAAAGGATTCCGGCCGCTGACACCGGGCTTTGCCTTCGGTGATCTCAACGATCTCCAGAGCTTCGCCGATCTCATCGATGACCAGACGGCGGCGATTTTCGTCGAGACTATCCAGGGCGAGGGCGGCATCCACGCCTGTACCCAGGAATTTTTACTCGGGCTGCGTCGGTTGTGTGACCAGCACAACCTCCTGCTCATGCTGGACGAGGTGCAATGCGGCATCGGTCGGACGGGTTACTTTTTCGCCTATGAAGTCGCCGGGGTGCGGCCCGATGCTATTGGCATGGCCAAGGGCTTAGGCGGCGGATTTCCCATCGGGGCGATGTGGGTGGGCGAGCGGCATACGGAGCTGTTCCAGCCCGGGATGCACGGCACGACCTTTGGCGGCACGCCCTTGGCCTGTGCGGCCGCCCTCGCCGTGCTCGATGTGTTGGAACGGGAAAACCTGCTCGCGCGGGTGCGGGCACAGAGTGTGGGCTGGATGGGTGCATTGCGCCAACTGGCGGTGGACTTCCCCAGCCAAGTGCTGGGTTTGCGCGGTCTCGGTTATCTGGTCGGTGTGCAAATGGCGTCTGAGCCTGCGCCTTACCTAGCGGCCTTGCGTGAACAGGGCCTGCTGGTGCCCTCCGCCGGCGGCAACGTCATCCGGCTGCTGCCGCCGCTCAACGCGACCGTTGCGGAACTCGCCAAATCCGTAGCCATCTTCCGGTCGGTCCTCGTCGCAAAAGCGTAACTTTTAGCGTCATTTTTCACTCGTGAGCGCGGACTCCGGGGTTTAACTCCTTTCCCTTTCATGCCGCATTTCCTCAAGGAAACCGACTTCAAGGCGTCCGCGCTCCCTGGGATTTTTAATCTCGCGCGCACGTTGAAGCAGGGTCGCGGCCGCCCGGCGGCACCTTTGCTGGCGGGACAGACGTGGGCGATGATCTTTTCGAAGTCCAGCACCCGCACCCGGGTTTCCTTCGAGGTGGGTATCCACGAATTGGGCGGCCAGCCGCTTTTCCTGAACAAAAACGACATACAGATCGGCCGCGGGGAAACCATCGCGGATACGGCGAAAGTGCTCTCGCGGTTCGTGCACGGCCTCATCGTGCGGACCTACGACCACAACGACGTGGTCGAACTGGCAGCGCACGGCTCGATCCCCGTGATCAATGCCCTGACAGATTTTCTGCATCCCTGCCAGATCTACACCGATGCCTTCACCGCCGCCGAGCGGTGGACGCCGCCGGGCGGTGATTTGCTCGCTTCACTCAAGGGCCGCAAAATCGCCTACCTCGGCGACTGCTGCTTCAACATGGCGAACTCTTGGATTCTGGGTGCGAATCTGTTTGGCATGAAGGTGGCGCTGGCGGGACCGCAGGACTTTGCCCCGGGCGCGGAAATCAACGCCTTGCTCAAGACCGAGGGTCTGACGGGCGGCTATCACTTCACCACCGATCCCTATGCGGCGGTCGCGGATGCGGATATCGTCTACACCGATGTCTGGGCCAGCATGGGCCAAGAGGATGAATCTCAAGCGCGCATCGCTCAGATGAGTCCCTACGCGGTCACGGCCAAATTGTTTGCCGCGGCCAAGCCCGACGCGCTCTTCATGCATTGTCTGCCGGCACACGCCGGTGAGGAGGTCGCGCAGGCTGTGCTCGATAATCCCCGCTCGATCATTTTCGACGAGGCGGAGAACCGCCTCCACATGCAGAAAGCCATCATGGCCACGCTGGCCAAACCGTCGCACGCGTAAAGCCGTTCATCTATTCTACTCATGAAAATCGTCCTCGCTTACTCCGGTGGTCTCGACACCTCCGTCATCGTCAAATGGCTCCGCGAAACCTACGACGCGGAGATCATTACTTTCGCGGCCGATATCGGCCAAGAGGAGGAGCTGAAAGGCCTGTCGCAGAAAGCGCGCAAGACCGGCGCCGCCAAGCACTACACCCTCGACCTCGTCGAGGAGTTTGCCAGCGATTTCATTTACCCGATGATCCGCGCCAACGCGATCTACGAGGGGCAGTATTACCTCGGCACCTCCATCGCCCGCCCGCTCATCGCCAAGGCCCAGGTGGAGATCGCGAAGCGGGAAAAGGCCGACACGGTCGCACACGGCGCCACCGGCAAGGGCAACGACCAGTGCCGCTTTGAGCTCACCTACATGGCGCTCGACCCGCGGCTCACCATTCTCGCACCGTGGAAAATCGAGAAATTCCGCGATGAGTTTCCCGGCCGCGCCGAGATGATCGCCTACTGCGCGAAACACATGATTCCGGTCGAGGCCTCGCTCAAGAAGCCCTATTCGATGGATCGCAACCTGCTCCATATTTCCTACGAGGCCGGCATCCTTGAGGATCCTTGGTTCGACCCGACCACGAAGGCGAACAAGGCGATGTTCAAGCTCTCGGTCTCGCCCGAGGACGCCCCCGACAAGGCGGAGTATGTCGAACTCGACTTTGCGAAGGGCGATTGCGTGGCTGTGAATGGCAAAAAGCTGACCCCTGCTGGCGTCCTTAAGACGCTGAATAAACTTGGCGGCAAGCACGGCATCGGCCGCGTGGACCTCGTCGAAAACCGCTTCGTCGGCATGAAGAGCCGCGGCGTCTATGAGACCCCGGGTGGCACCATCCTCATGCAGGCCCACCGGCAGGTGGAGTCGCTCACGATGGACCGCGAGGTGATGCACCTGCGCGATTCCCTTATCCCGAAATACGCGGAGCTGGTCTATTACGGGTTTTGGTTCGCCCCTGAGCGCGAGGCGCTGCAGGCCCTCGTGGACGAGTCGCAAAAATACGTCACCGGCACTGTCCGCTTAAAGCTCTACAAGGGCAACATCATCACCTGCGGGCGGAAATCGAAGTATTCACTCTATGACGAGAACATCGCCTCGATGGAAGGCGTGAAGAGCTGGTATAACCAGACCGACGCCACCGGCTTCATCCGGCTCAACGGCCTGCGGCTCCGGGCGCGCAACCTCACCCAAGGTGGCCCCAAAATCTGAAGCGGATGAAGCTCACCCAAGTCGCCGCCCAGCTTTACACCATCCGGGATCATTGCCGTGACGCGGCGGCCTTGGCCGCCGCGGCCAAAAAACTGCGCACGATTGGTTATACCGCCGTGCAGGTAAGCGCGGTTGGCCCGATCCCGGAGGCGGAAATCGTCGCCATCATGCAGGGCGAGGGGCTGACGATCTGCGCTACCCACGAACCCTCGCTGGAGATTCTCAACGAGCCTGAAAAAGTTATCGCCCGGCTCCAGCGGCTGGGCTGCCGGCTCACCGCCTATCCTTATCCCGCGGGGGTGGATTTCACCGACGCGACACAGGTGGAGACCCTCGTGCGCAAGCTCGATGCGGCTGGGGCGAAACTGCGCGCGGCGGGTCTCCGGCTCGGCTACCACAATCACGCTATCGAATTCGTGAAGTTCCGCGGCGCGCCCGTGTTGGAATATATCTACGCGCAGACTGCGGCCGAGCATCTCGTTTCCGAGCTCGACACCTACTGGATCCACTACGGCGGCGGCGATGTGGTCGAATGGACGCGCCGGCTCCGTGGCCGCATCCCCTGCATGCACCTGAAGGACTATGGCTTCACCGCCGAGAACAAGCACACTTGGTGTGAGATCGGTGCTGGCACGCTGCCGTTTGCCCGCATCATCGCCGAGGCCGAGGCCGGCGGCTGCGAATGGTTCATCGTCGAGCAGGACACCTGCCCCGGCGACCCCTTTGTTTCGCTCCGCCAGAGCTTCGACTACATCCGGGCGAATCTGGTGACCTGAGCGCCGCCCGCCGCCCCCCAGCCAGTGTCACGCATTGCGTGACACTGGCTGGGGGGCGGCGGCGGGCGTGTTTGGCCGCCTGCAATGGTCGCCAACCAACCGGGATGGCCGCCGTCGATTTTGGCCACCCTTCCTGCCTGGGCCTGTCGAAGCATGCCCCGTGGCTACGCGGCCGTTCAGCTTGGGCGCATCCCCATGGCGTCGCCTGATCCCGCAGCTTCCTTCATCGCCCGCTGGTCAAAGGCCGAAGCTTCGGCACGCGCCAACTACGTCCTCTTCCTCTCCGAGCTGTGCGACCTGCTGGAGGTGCCGCGACCCGATCCCGTCGGCCCCGACACCGCGCAGAACGCCTACGTCTTTGAGCGCGCCATCCACGACGACGCGCTCAACGCCGCCCGCGCCGCCGAGGAGGCCAAGGGTCACATCCGCTGGCTGCGACCGGAGTATCAGCAGCCGCTCTTCGCCGGCACCGCGCCGTCGAAGCCTAGAGCTGGTGCGAAAGCGCCCTGGCCCAAACCCATCGCGACCGCGCCAAGGAGGAGGAAGCCGCGCTCAACGCCGCCGGGCACCCGGCGACCGCTACGGACCTTGCGAAGCAATTCTCCCGCGCGAACGAAAAAGACGTGCAGGAAATCCTCGAAACCCTCGCCGTCCTCGGCCGCGCCCACCCCGGCGACACCAAGGGCACGTAGGTGCGGTGAGCATTTATCTTTCACGACAGCAGGACTATCTTCGCACCGGCGTTACTGCAACCCCACCGCCGGGGCCTTTGGGCGCCAGTTCAGCAGGGTGGGCGATGCACATATGCGGGAAATCGAAACCCCGCGGCCTCTGCCAAAAAATTAGGCCCGCTGCTTACCTGAGCGGCTTTCACCGCAACGTCATGAAGACGACTTTCAATAAGAGCAGACCCGCGCTAATAACGCCGAAAATGGCGCGGCTGACAAACGCTTTGTACTAATGCCCGAAAGCGGTCGGGTCTGTGCGGCTGGCAACCCGGTGGAGAATTCTGAGCAGGCGGGCACCAATAAGTGGCATCAATTCAAGCGCACATTGATCAGCCAGACTTTCAAACGGTTGGATGTCATTGGCTCGCGGAGCTCCTGCACGCCAGCAAAGTCGCGGTTGGGTTCCACGCATTGCCGACAGCCGCGTGGCCCGCAACGTGCCGGTCTATAATGCCGAGGTCGCCGAGCTGCCCGAGGAACTGGCCGCAGTCCCGATCCGCCGGATTGCTTTGCGCAAAAACTGACCGCCGCGGTTTCCGGTTTCGACTTCATAGAGCCGGTCCGTCAGCTTGCCGGCAACCCCACTGCGCCATGCCTTGCATCGCCCACAGCCAATCAACACCGTCAACGCGTGATTGAAATATTTCATGGGCACTCGTACCCAGAATGAACGACGCTTTGCGCACTGGCAGGATATGCCGGATGGTGGGCGGCGTTATTGGCTGGATGTGGTCGGGCATCGCGGCTGGTTGGCGCATTACGTCAAAGTGGTGGACCGGGGCCACCGAAACGCGTAATTTCCCCGCAGTGAAAATCACCCGTCAATCCGTCGCGCGCAAACTGCAGGCCTACCTGCAGGGCCGGCTGTCGCAGGCGGCGCTCGTGGACTGGGCGGAGCGCGCCATGTTGGCGGGCGACTTTGCCCCGGCTGACGCCGCCGTGCTCCGCAAAGTCGTGCCCAAGCTCGGTCTGGCTGATGTGCGGGCTTTTGGTCTGGAATGGGATGAATGTGCCAAGCTGCTTCGAACCTTGGGCTACAAGGCTCGCGTCGAAGTAGTGGCCGCCTGACCGCCGTTTCCGGTTTCGACTTCACTGGTCCGTTCTGCCAACTTGCAGGCAATCCGCCGTGCCTCGCCAAACGCATCGCCACTCATGGATACCCGCATCGCTCTCTTTCAGAAAAAGGAAATCCGGAATTTTTTTTATGTCGACGAGTAGTGGTTCGTCATCGTGGACGTGGTCGCCGCCCTCACCGAATCCGCCAATTCCGCTGAGCATCTCAAAAAGATGAGACTGGGCGCCCCTGCTTTGTCTGAAGCTCTCAAGGGGGCAACCTGTCCCCTCTCTTTTTTACTCTGGCCCTTCCCACTGGCGGCGGACCGCAGAAACTCCTCTGCTGTGACACTTGAAGCGCAGCGCGACCCATGGGCCTGACTCTGCATTATAAGCTGCGCGCGCCGGTCGGGATGGCTGACAGCGACCTGCCGCCGCTCGTGGCGGCCATGCACCGGCTGGCGCGTCGTTTCCAGCAAACCGGGCGGGTGGCAGCCGTGAGCAACATCGGTTCCGTACCCGGGGATTTCCTGTGGCTGTCGAAATACCTCATGGTGAAGACACCCGGCGACCCCGACACTCGCCGCGGGGTGGAAGTGCCGGTGCAGGCCGGCCGGGTTTTCACCGTGGCGCTCGGGACGGACAGCGAACCGTTGCGGCTCGGGCTTTGCCGCTACCCGGCGCAGACGATGGACCACGCCACCGGCCGGTCGCGCACCGTGCGGCGGCGGGGTTTGCGGCTCGCCGGCTTCTGCAAGACGCAATACGCCAGCCTGCGCGGGTGGGAGCATTTCCGGCGTTGTCGCCTGGCGGCGGTGGACCTGCTCTTGGCGCTGCGCGGACTCGGGCTCAAGGTTTGGATAATGGACGAGGGCAACTACTGGCCGCACGCGACGAGACGGAGCTGCGGCGCAACGTGGATCAGATGAACGGAATCGTCGCTGGATTCGCGGGGGCGATGCGGGATGCGACCGAGGGTGACGGCGGCGCGCCGGTGCAGTCGCCCGTCTTTGCGTATCCGCTTTTCGAGCGCATCGAGGCGGAAGGCGTGGCGCGGGAGGGTGCCGCCATCGGCGAAGCCGTGGACCTCGTGCGCAAGTTGTCCGAGTTGCGGCCCTGAAAGCGCCATTGTTCGCACGAGGCTGAGCGGCACCGTCGTTTCCGGGATCGCCGGTTGCCCGGTGACTTCTGGGCCGGAAGCGCCGTGAGCTGGCCGGCCCGCAGAGACGCGGGTCCTCCACTGAAGTTCAGGTTTTTCCTGTCGGGCGGGGCTTCCGAATCCCGCCAACGTATGCGAGCGATGCAATGGCGGGGTTCGGAGACCCCGCCCTACAATTTGAGCGTCCCGTTATCTCGGACGCTGGCATCATGCGGCTGCGGCGATCAGACCGGACACCACCCCGGAGTCCAAATGGCCGGGGCGAGGATGCCTGTTCAGAACAGCGCGCCGGCGACGACGCCGACGGCGGTGATGGGGCCGGAATCGCTCATGCCGTCGAGCGCGCGGTCGGCCTTGCGGAGCGTGCCCTGCACTTCCAAGTAGAGGCCGTCGTCGTTGATGAGCTTGCCGAGGGTGCCCTCGCCCTTGGCGAGTTTGTCGGAAAGCTCCTTGAGGTTGGCGGCGACGGCTTTGATATCATTGCCGGCTTGGTCGTCGTAGATGAGGGCGCCGAGGGTGCCCTGACCGGACTTGATCTGGCTGACGATCACTTGGGCTTCTTTCATGAAATTGCGGGCATCACCGGCAGCGATCTTGATTTCGTCCACGGAGGCGAGCAGCTCGTCGTGCAGCCGGGGGTCGTTGATGAGTTTGCCGAGGGTGCCTTCGCCGGCGTTTACCTTGGTGGTGATCGCCTGCAGGTTGCTGAGGGTGGCGTTCACTTTCTCGCTGTTTTCCGTCAGCAAGGTGTCGAGCCGCTGGAACATCCCGGGCTCGCCCTCCTTGCCGCCGATCACGCCGCTGATGGAGCCGAGCGCGTCCTCCAGCTTGCCGCCGAGTTCGCCGATTTGGGTCATGATGGTGTTGAGATCAGCGGAGGCGGTGGTCTGGATTTCCCCGCCAGCGGCCAACGGTGGGGCGTCGGGCGAACCGAGGGTGATGGCAATGTAGTTGGTGCCGAGCAGACCGGCGGAACCGATGTTGGCGAGGGCATCGCCGGCGATTTTGACGGCTGGATCGATGCGCAGCTCCGCCACGGCGCGGGTGTTTTCGAGTCGGGTGGTATCGACGACGCCGATTTTCACACCGGCCATGCGGACATCGTCGCCGGACTTCAATTCCTTGAGATTTTCGAAGCCGGCGATGAGCGCGTAGCCGTTTTTCTTGAGGGCGTTGCCGTCACCAAGGGTTTCGAAGGTGACCCAGATGAGGGCGACACCGAGGAGGAAGAAGAGCCCGACGCGGGCGGTATTTTGAGTGGTAGTCATGGCGATTAGTGGTTGGAGAAATGCTGGGTGGAATCAGGTTTCGAGTTCCTTGAAGCGGGGATTCTTGAGGTCGATTTTGGGATGGAGGAAATTCGTCACGCGTCGGTCGGTGCTTTGGCGCAGTTCGGCGGGCGTGGCGACGACCGCGAGTTTACCCTCCATCAGGATGCCGATCCGGTCGGCGATATTGAGCGCCAGTTCGCGGTCGTGGGAGACGACAATGGAAGTGACGTGATACTCGTCCTTCAGGGTCGCGATGATCTCGCTGATGGTGGCGGCCATCACGGGATCGAGTTCGCTGGTCGGCTCGTCGTAGAGCATGAGTTGAGGCTCCTGCACGAGGGCACGCGCGATGGCGACGCGTTTGCGCATGCCGCCGGAGAGCTGGGAGGTGAATTTTTTGGCGGTGTCTTCCAACGAGAGGATTTGCAGGGCGCGCATGACCTTCTCCCTGATGCCGGCCTCATCGGCGAGACGATGCTCGCGCAGGTAGAAGGCGAGGTTGTCGTAAACGCTCAGCGAGTTGAAGAGGGCCCCCGCCTGGAAGACGATCGCGATGCGAACCTGGTCGCGGGTTTCCGGATCAGCCGCATCAAAGCCACCGACCATGACCTTGCCGGAGGTGGGGTGCTCCAGTCCGACGATATGTTTCAACAGCACACTTTTGCCGGAGCCGCTGGCCCCCATGAGCACGAAGATTTCACCCGGCTGGATCTCCAAGCTTACTTCACGCAGCACGACGAGGGAGCCGAAATTCTTGCAAAGATTCTCCACGGTCACGCCGACGGCTGAGGTTTGGGTGTCGCTGGACGGCTGAGGGGCGGGCGGGCTGCTTTCCATGGCGTTTAGAGGAGGGCTTTGGTGAGGAAGTAATCGAGGACGAGGATGAGGATGAGCGAGGTGACGACGGCTTTGGTGACCGAAGCGCCGATCTCGCGCGGGCCGCCGCGCGTGCGCAGACCGATGCTGCAGCAGACGAGCACCACCACGAAGCCGAAGACCTGGGCCTTGATGAGGCCGTCAAACACATCCTTGAACTTGGTGTAGCGGCGCAGGGTCTCGAAGTATTTATCCGGCTCTAGCGCGATGAAGTCCACCGTGCTCGCGACGAGGGCGCCGCCAAACCAGCCTACGAGGTTGGCGATGATGGCAAGGACGGGCATCATCACGAGAATCGCGGCGAGGCGCGGGAGCACGAGGACGCGCTCCGGCGGGATGTTCATCGTCACCAGCGCATCCACTTCCTGATAAACCTTCATGCTGGCGAGTTCGGCGGTGATGGCGGAGCCGACCCGCCCGGCCACCAGCACGGCCACCATCACGGGGCCGAGGGCGCGGGCCATCGAGAGGCCGACGAGGGAGCCGATGAACTCCTTGGCGCCGAAATCCGACATGCTGTAACCGGCCTGCAGCGCGAGGACCCCGCCGATGAAAAAGCTCAGGATGGCGACGATGGGCAGGGTGGTGTAGCCGATCTGATAGCATTGCTCCATGAACCGTGGAAACTGCCGGGGTAGACTGGGCACGAAACGCAGCGTGCGTAACAGGAGTTGCACGGTGTCACCGATGCCTTCGAGAACTGCGATAAGTGGCTTCATGCTTCAGGGAGGGAGCTATTTTGGGGCGGGCGGGGGCGCGGGGGAAAATCGAACAGGAACAATCGCCACGTGCGGCTGCCCGGTATTTGGCGGAAGCCGATCAGCCCGCGCCCGAGCGCCACGCGGCGGCCGGCGGCATTGCGCTCGCTGCTGAACAGCGGGCCGAGGTGAAATTTGTGGCCGGCCGGCTGGCGGTGCCAGCTGACGGCGTTCCAAAGCAATGCGGTGCGCACATCGGCAGGCGAACGTTGATCATACCGATACAGTGCGAACAACGGATTGTAGAGTTGCCGGATCGTATCGTTGTGCGGAAAGAACACCTCCAGCGGACTGGGAAACTGCGCCTGCCGACGGCCGGCGCCGTTGTCCCAAGTGCTGAGGAGGGGCCACAGGTGCGCTTTTTCGGCGGTCGGCAGGTCCGGGTTGGTCAGGCTGCGCTGTTCCTCGGACCAATAGAGAAAAAAGAGGAACTGGTGACGGGTGCGCATCACGTCGGCTTCGGCCCATTGTTCCTCTTTGAGCAGCGGCCAGCCAATCCAGGTTTTTTCCACGCCTTTGCGCACGGAGTGGGAGTAAAACGGGGCCCAGCGATTGGTCGATTGCTCGTCGCCGCGGCCTTGCACCAGCAGCGGCCAGAGGTAACGCACTTCCCGGTAGCGGGTCGGCGCGGTGCGGTGGGTATAGCCGAAAAAGGGCCAGACGAAATTTTCGCTGACGGAGTCAGCGGATTGTTCACGGGTGTAGAAGGGCAGAAACCCCTGCTGCACCGTGGGCGTCGGCTCGGACAGCCGGGATTCATTTTTATAGATCAACGGCCAGAGGTAATACTGCTGGCGGTAGTGACCGGGTTTTTCGCTGTGCCCGAAGAGCGGCCAGATCGCGAATCCACCATGACCACCGCCGGTGCGGTGTTTGATAAACGGCCATGGCGTGGACGTGGTGGTCACCTCGGCTTTGACCGATTGCCAGAAGAGCGGAAAGAGCCCCCAACTCAGCCGATCGTAGCCGAAGCGGTATTTCACAGTGCCGGCAATTGGAAATAGGGCACGATAGGAGGTGTCCGGGGAGCCGGTGTCGCTGGAAAAATAAAACGGCCACACATCAAACGACTTTGGTCCGTCAGCGTCACCGGCGGTCGCCAGAGGTGCGTTGTGATTAATGAGATTGAGCACACTCCAACTCGTGTGCGTCTCGCTCTGCCGGCGAATGTAGAGCGGATAGAGGAAGGAAGATTTCTTGGTTTGCCCAGTCGCGGCCTCGCGTCGCATATAAAATGGACGAAAGCCGTGATAAGTTCCGCCATCCGGGGCCGAGTTGATGAACAGCAAGGGTCCGGCTGCCTGCCAAGAACGCGCTATGCCCGCCGCATCGGCTTCCGCGACCCATACCGGCCACGCGTTTTCGCCGGCCAACTGCACACCGAGGCAGGTGCTCAACAGGAGGATGAGCGCCTGACGGCAGATTGAGGAAGGGCGGAGCATAGTTAGGTCAGAAGACGGACACGGGGAACCCGAGCTTGGTAACAAACAAACAGTCGCCATTTGCACGCCTTCAACTGGTTAGGAACCTAACTAAGCGGGTTTAGCTTTCACCGCAAATGGAATAGTGAGTGTGCCTAGGGCCGAGGGGTGGGAAGGTTTCGCATTTGCCAAGCACCGGGGGCGCTTTTGTCTCCGCCCATGCGAATCACTGGTGGAGCCGCGCGCGGTATTACCTTGGAGGTGCCCAAGGGCGACGTCGTGCGGCCGGCGACCGATGGGATGAGGCAGGCGGTGTTTTCCAGTATCGCGGCCCGGGTGCCGGGGTCGCGGTTTCTCGATCTGTTTGCCGGGAGCGGCGGCTACGGGCTGGAGGCTTTCAGCCGCGGCGCGGCAGGCGGGTTATTTGTGGAAAAAAATCCCGAGGCGGGGGCCTGTCTGCGGCGAAACATGGGCGCGGCCTGTCGCAGCATGAAAACCGACCCCGCCGCCTTGCAGGTGAATGCTGGCGATGCCTTGCAAGTGCCGTGGCCGGAAGCGACGCCCCCCGATCTGGTTTTTATCGATCCGCCCTACGAATTGATCCAGGAGGTGGCGCCGCGGCTGTTTGCGCGTTTGACCGAGGTGCTCGCGGCGCATCCGGACCCGGTCATCGTTTTTGAAATGCCGGGTGCAATCACCCTCGCCCCGACAGGCTGGACCGTGGTGAAACGCCTAGGCAAGGGCGCGCATCAACCGACGGTCACTTTCTTCCGTCGCACTACATCAGTCCCCGCCGTGCCTTGACGATGGCGACCGCGGCGACGACGGCGGTTTCCACGCGCAGCACCCGTGGGCCGAGATGCACCAACGCAAAGCGCGCGGCGCGCAATTGGTCGCGCTCAGCGGCGGACCAACCGCGCTCAGGTCCGAGAGCCAGCGCGACGGGCATTTCACTTGATAAATGAAACTGCGAGAGCGCTTGGGGGGCTTCATAATTGTCGAGGGCGAGACGCGCGCCGGACGAGGGGAGGGTGGGCAGGATATCGGTGAGCGCATGGCCGTGCGATACGACTGGCAGGCGTGTGCAGAAAGCCTGTTCGGCGCCGCTTACCAACTGGCGTTCCCATTCACCGCTGGTCCAAAGGCTGCTCTGGGCGTAGGCAAGCTCGCCGCGACCGGTGGCGACAAAATGCAATCGAGCAAGGCCGAGCGCGGTGGCCTCACGCATAATTTTGCGCGCCGTCTGTGGGCGCGGCAAACCAATGATAAGCGTGAGGTCATCCAACGGTGGTGGCGGCTCGCCCCATTGGAAATCGAGCGTTATGTCGGCCGAGGAAACAGCAACCACGGTGCCCTGGCCGCGTGGTCCATCGCGCAGGCCGGCGTCGAAGGTATCCCCCGGCTGGCGCTGCAGCACTTCAAGCAGGTGCCGCGCACGTGAGTCTGTGCGCGGGAGGGGGCGGGCGATTTCGGCGGCGGTGAAAAGAATGAGATTCACGGTTGGCGGGAACAGATTGTGGATTGCGCCAGCATAGTCGCGCCGTATTCTTCATTCCATGGGCATGACTACTGCGGTGACACCGGACCGATTTTTATTCAAGCGCGCCACCCTGCGCGGCACCGCCGGGTTGCTCGCGGTGGCTTGGCTGGTGCCGTTTGTGGTGCATCTACTGCCATGGTCGGGCCCCCGCCCACTCGGGGCCCATCTGCTGCCGATGTTTTGGACGGCTTTCGCGGCGGTATATCTGCACGGGTTGCGGGTTGGTCTCCTGGTCGGGCTGTTTGCCCCCGCGCTTAATCTGGCGCTCACCGGGTTGCCCGCGTTGCGCTGGCTCTCGGTGCTGAGTTTCGAACTCGTAGTTTTTGCCCTCTTCGCGTGGTGGGCGGTGCGTCACCGGCCAGCCCTTTGGTTCATCGCTCCGGCGGGCTACCTCGCGGCCAAGCTCGCTTCGACCGGATTACAAACCCTCTTGGCACTCTTTGGTGACCTCGGCGCGCCGGGCGCGTTTCTCTTGGGTTCCTTGCGCAACGCGCTGCCGGGGTTAGCGGTGCTGGCGATCATCAATTTCGCACTCTTGAAGTTTTATCCGAAACCGATCCTTGGAGCTCGGGATGACACCACTGGCGTTTGAAGACATTGGGCGACGGCTCGCGGCGTGGACGTTTCCGCCGGACATCGATGGCGTGATCGGCATCGCGAATGGCGGCATCGTGCCGGCGGCGCTCGTGGCTCAGAGGCTGGGCGTGGGGCTGAAACTCATTGCCCTCAACTATCGCGACGAGGCCAACGAACCACGCCATACGACGCCGCAACTGCTTTCGCCGGTGCCGACGCTTGGCGATTGGAGGCGAGTGCTGTTGGTGGATGACGTCTATGTATCCGGTCAGAGCTGGCAGGCGGCACGGGCTCTGCTGCCGGCGGACAGGGAGGTTTTGCCCTTCGTGCTGAAAGGCCAGGTGGATTTTGCCCTGATCCGTGATGTGGCCGGGTGTGTGCACTGGCCGTGGCGAATATCGTGATCGGGCGGCGTTGAGCCTCGGTTGACGCTGGAGCGGGTGGACGGAATCGAACCGACGATACCGCTTTGGAAGAGCGGAGTTTTACCACTAAACTACACCCGCAGGCGCGCCGGTAGCATCACCCAGAGCTGAAAGTGGTCAAGTCTGTCGTGACCCCCGGTCCAGGGGATTTTTACCGACTATTGTTGGAATAGGGGTTGCGCGGTCCGACGCGGATCGTTTGCATCCCTGCCATGGCCATTATTTCACCGACGACTGGTTAGGGTGCCGCGCAGCGGCAAAAAGCTGGTCAAAAAGGGCGCACTAGTTTCACCGCCGCCCAATCCTTGGCCAAGCTCAAGGCACTCGAAAAAAAGTCCAAGAGATACAAGCTCCCGATGGAGGAGCTGGCGATCTTTACCCAGCAGCTGGCCTCACTGCTCTTGGCCAGCCTGCCCTTGGTGCAGTGTTTGGAGGCCTTGCAGGACCAGACGGAGGACCAGTGTTTCCGCATTGTGATCCGCGATGTGCGCAACGACATCTCGTCGGGCAATTCCTTCTCCTCGGCGGTAAAAAAATTCCCCAATACGTTCAACACCCTCTTTGTTTCCATGGTCGAGGCCGGCGAGGCGAGCGGTAGTTTGGCGGAAATTCTGGGCAAGGTGGCGAGTTACTTTGAGGCCTCCGTGAAACTGACCAAGAAGGTCAAATCCGCCATGACCTACCCGATCGCGGTCATCGGCTTGGCCGTGGCGCTGGTCAATGTGTTGCTCATCTTCGTGATTCCGGTGTTTGCCGCGATGTTTGCGGACTTCGGGGCCAAGCTGCCTGCGCCCACGCAATTCCTGATCGATTTGTCGGACTTCATGAAGGCGTGGTGGTGGGCCATCGGCGCCGGTGCCTATGCCATATTCTGGGGCATGTCCAAATATGTCGCCACCCCGAGGGGTCGCCGCCACAAGGACATCTTCCTCGTGCGTGCGCCGATTTTCGGCAATTTGATCCACAAGATCGCCCTTTCTCGCTTTTGCCGCACTTACGCCACCCTGATCCGTTCCGGTGTGCCCATCCTGCGCACTTTGGAAATTGTCGCGGCGGCCAGCAATACGGTGCAAATTGAGGATGCCTGCGACGAAATTGCCAAGCACGTCAGTCAGGGTGGTCAGGTGTCCGAGGTCCTCGCGGCGAATTCTTTTTTCCCGCCAATGATGAAGCACATGGTCAAGGCGGGTGAGTCCACCGGCAATGTGGATGGCATGATGACTAAG
>JBDNGL010000017.1:0-8404 GCA_041689285.1 Opitutaceae bacterium | reverse complement strand
TGGTGAGCGCAGTGCCCCGGGAGGAGTCAACCGGCGTGCGCGAGTTCGGGCGCTGCTCCCACGTGTCCATGCCGAAAAAGGTCGTGTCTTGGGAGATGAGGTTGAGCTCCTTGACGCCTTCCTTGACGAGCTGGCGTGCCTCGGCGACGACGCTTTCAACGGTGCGGCTGCGGTGGCGACCGCGAATCTGCGGAATGATGCAGAAGGTGCAGGGGTGGTTGCAGCCTTCAGCAATCTTGATGTAGGCGAAATGCTTTGGCGTGAGCCGGAACCGTGGGGTGTCGTAGTCCGGAATATAAGTGGAGCGTCCCTCAATGAACGAGACCGGTGCCTCCTGTGCGCCGCGTGCTTTCGCGAAGATCTCCTCAATGATGGGAGCGACCTTGGTGATCTGGTCAAGACCGATGAAGGCATCCACTTCGGGTAGCGAGCCGGGCAGGTCCTTCGAGAAACGCTGCGCCATGCAACCGGCAACGATGAGCTTCTGCTCCTTGCGCCGCTTGGTCATGCCGCGGTTCTGGTGCACCTCGAGGATATGGCTGATCGATTCCTCCTTGGAGGAGTCGATGAACGAGCAGGTATTGACGATCACCACGTCAGCTTGGGTAGCGTCAGGAATGACGGTCATGCCGGCCTGATGGAGATGGCCGACCATGATCTCGCTATCGACGAGATTTTTGGCGCAACCGAGCGAGATGAGGCTGACTTTGATCACGGGGACGAAAAACCGCGGCACGTGGGCCGCGGTTAAAAATCAAGACGCGATAGGTGGCGTTACTTCTTCTTGGCGGCAGTCTTGGTGCGAGCCCGCTTACGCTTCAGGTAGGCGACGCGACGTTTCTTTTTGATGGTCTTGTTATACTGTTTGCTCATGGGTGTGAAAAATTATGAAGGGCAAGCATTTGGGGCATCCGCGTGCTAGTCAAGTGTCGGTGCATTGAACGTGGCAATAGATTCCCCTGCGCTCACTTGCGTGCCCTCCCGGATCCAGCGATAGACGAGCGGCGCTTTGGTGCGGCCGAGTTCCTTGAATATTGCCGGGGTCTGGCGCTTGGGGACGGTGAGGTGGTGCAGGCCAGTGGCATCGCAATTGAGGAAACGGGCGTAGGGCTTAAAGTGTTCGGGTCGGCCGATGAGGTGCGACCAACCGGCCGCATGGCGCGGCGGTTGCCGATCCATGACGAGAAACGAGTAGGGCAGGCTGCGCAGGTCGATACCGGCGCGCTGACCGAATTTCACCCAGTTGGGGTTGGCGAAAATCTCGGATGGGGCGAACGCGAATTGGTGGCACCAGTCTCGCTCGTGGCCGGCGGTGAACACGGGACAAGCGTCTTGGTGGGTGCAAGGTGCCACCATTTGAAAACTACCCCGCAGGGCCTCGCGGATGGTGCCCAACCCGCGACTGACGGCATGCGTGCCGGGCTCGACCCAGATGACGGCTTGGGCGCGTTGGATCAGCGCGCGCAGGGCGGCCAGTTGTTCGACGGAGAGCTCGTTGAGCACATGGCTAAGCACCAGCAGACCCATGGGTTCGGCGGCTTGCAGATAGTCTGGCGTGGCCTGGCTCACACGCAGCTCGGGAAACTCCCGGCTCGCGGCGGCGGCGGCAAAATCTGTGGCCAGTGCCTCGTGGTCCCACACGATGAGTTCGTCGAACGACAATGTGCCGAAAGCCCGGATCACGCGCCGGCCGGCGATGCCGCTGCCGCAGCCCCAGTCCACGACCGAACGGACCGACGGTGCCCAACCGCGCAGTCGCAGCTCCGTGAGCACATGGTCCCACTTCCAGCCGATGCGCTCACCATAAGTAAGATCGTAACTTGCGAGTGCCGAGTCGGTGCGCCAATACGGGCCTTGCGCCGCACCGCCGTGAAGAAACCCATCGCGCAGGCGCTCCAGCGCCGGCCAGTCGAGTTCGGTCCAGTTCATGCAATCGATCGAGTGTCACGCATTGCGTGACACTGGCTTGGAGGGGTTGGTTTCACGGGTGCAAAGGGAAGTGGAGTAAGGTGGCGAGTTGTTGGGTGTGGATGCCGTAGAAGGTGGCCAACTTTTGCAGGCGGGCGGCGCGCGCGGCATCCCCGGCGGGGTGGGTCTTGCTGGCCGCGATCATCAGGTTTTTGGCGGTGTGCTCGGTGGAGATGAATTCGAAGACCTTGGTTCGGTAGCCGGCCCATTCCAGCAGTTCGGCTCGCAGGGCGTCGGTCACAAACTCGGCCTGTCTTTCCTGAAAGATACCGTGACGGAGCGCCTCCTTGAGTACTGGCGGTGCCGTGAGCTGGGCGCGCAGTTCCTTTTGGCAACAAGGCGAGACGACCAGTAGTGTGGCCCCGGCCCGGATGCCATGCGCGAGGGCGTCGTCGGTCGCGGTGTCGCAGGCGTGGAGCGCGATCAGGATGTCGATGGCTCCGGCTTCGGTCGTGCCGATGTCGCCGACGGTGAAGTGCAAATTGGTCAAGTCGCAGGTGCGGGCGAATTCGTTGCCCATGGTGACCAACTCGAGACGCCGGTCGATGCCGGTCACGGCGGCCCGGTGACCGAGCAGCGCGGCGATGGCAAAGGTGAGGTAACCTTTGCCACAGCCCATGTCGGCGATACGCAGGGGCCGGTCGTTTGGCAGTGGCGCCTCGGCGATGAGGTGGGTGAGCAGCTCGGCAAATTTCTGGATCTGACGGAATTTGTCCGCCATGCCCTCGCGGGGTTGGCCGCGGTCGTTGGTAACGCCGAGAGCGCGTAGCCAAGGCGCAGCCGCCGGGATGAGGTGCTGCTTAGTTTGATCGTGTCCGGATCTGGCCGGGGCGTTGAGGGTGGTGGCCGTGATTTTCAAGCGGCTCGTGCCCCCGGGCTGACATTCCAACTGGGCGTGGCGATCAGCGGCGAATAGATGCGCGTCAAGAAAATCGCCGCCGATGAGCGCCGTGAGCAAAACCAACGCATCGGCGGATGGCAGGTTTTTGGTGAGATCGCGGGTGGCGTGGCGCCAGACGAATGTCAGCTGCGGTCCGCGTTTCAGCGTGACGGGGCGAACGTGCAGATTGCGCAGCGTCGCGTCGGCACCGCGGGGTTTGCCCAAGGTCAGCTTAACGAGCGTGCCGGCTTCGACGGACGCATGCAGCAGTTGCAGGAATTGTTCGAGTGGGGCGCCGGACATGGTCAACGCAACGAGGCAGGGGCGAGATAGTAATCAACGGGGGTGCGTTCCCACCATTGCCCGGACTCGCGGCGCTCAACGCGGGTGGTGAAGCGGTATTCGTAGCGCACTGCGCGGAGATGACGAGGTGGACCCTCGGGAAAGGGATTATGCGCCAGCAAGTCTGTGACCGTCGGCGTGCCCTTGAGTAGATGTTCGGCGAGTTGTAGCACCCACGGGTTGTGATCAAGCCGGCCGAGCGCGGCAAACCACATTTGCCAATCGAGCCGGGGTTGGTGCGGGGCCACCCAGGTTGGCCGACGTGCGAGATCGCCCGGTTTGTGGCGAAACTCATACGGCAGCCAGTAGCGGCCGTCCCGACTGCCCTCGATGACGACCTCCAGTCGTGTGGTCGTCATGACCATGAACAGGCCGTAGTTGTTGAGACTGCGGAAGGGCTGGATCACCCCGGCGACGGACGTAAAAAGCTCGGGTGGTTTCCATGCGCGCCAGACGGATGGCACCGCCTGGATCGCGGTGAAAACAACGACAAATGCCGCCACGGGCCCAGCGAGCCAACGTGAGGCCAAGCGCGGATGGAAGGCGGTTGCCACTGGCACCACTGCCCTTCGGCGCCAAAAGGCGTCATCAAGTAACGGCAAGCAGAGGGCGACCGTGAGAAGATTGAAAAATGTATAATTTCCGGTGAGTGCAATGAGTCCCATGAAGCCGATGGTGGCGAGCGCTGCCCCATGCCGCAGCTGTCGCCAGCGCAGCCAAAAAAAGAACGGGAGAATGAGCTCGATCACGAACATGACCGCGCAGCTCGTCCGCTGAAACCACACCGGCAACTGGTGGGCATACCAGCTAAACACCGTGGGCAACGGCTGGGTTTCATAGTGATGGGCGAGGGCGGTTAGGGTGGCCCACGTCGCATCACCGCTCGCGAGTTTGACTGCGCCGGAAAGAAACATCAGTCGGAACAACAACCACACGATGAGGAGACGTCCGACCAAGGGTGGTTCGTGGCGCCGCCACCCGGGTAGCCATGACCATGGGGTCACCCACAGAGCCATGAAGGTGGCCTCAAGCAGCAGGGCGTCCCATTGAAAATTAAAGAATAGCTGACCGACACCAACGAGTGAGAGATAGCCGAGCCAGAGTGCGATCAAGCTCGGGCCGGGTGCGACGCCGAGAAACAGCATGACCGCACTGACCAAGCCCAAGGCACACAAAGCGTGCAACGCCCAGTCAGTGCCGAGCCACCAACATAATGTGGGCAACCGACCCCACGCGGAGCCGCCGAGGTGTTCGCGGATGGCGTCGAGATAAGCCCCAGCTGGTAGCACACCCTGGGGTCCGATCAGCCCTTCCAGCTGCAACCACAGCGAGCCGAAGGCGATGAAGTGGACGACGGCCAGTGTGCGCAGGAACAGCCACGTCCCGGTGGCGTAGCGGTTGCGGCCCTCGCTGGGATTCATCGTGGGACCGGTCTAGCGCGAGGCGGTGTCGGCCGGCAGGAATTCGAAAGTGACCACGTCGGCCAGGGTAACCGGGCGATCCAGAGCGCCCATTTCCTGCAGGAGTTTAATTTGGCGTTCCAAGCGTGCCGGATCGAGTTGACCCATCCGCTCGCCACGCGCCGGGTCGCCGAGCACGAGCTGGTATTCCTTCATCGCCCGAATGCTGTAGGCGACGAACTCTGGTGTGAGGTCAGGCCGGAGCTGGCGCAGTAGCGCGTTGGCGGGTTCGGGATCACCCGTAAGATACTCGATCCAGCCGCGAAGGCTGGCCCGGACAAATTTCGCGGCGACCTCGGGATGGGCGGCGAGATAATCGCGGCTGCCGAACATCGCGCGGTAGGGTTCGTAGCCGAGTTCCTCACTCGCGATGAGCAAGGCACCGACCTTAGCGCCGCGCTGGGCCGCGAAGTAGGGCTCGTTGGTCACGAAGCACTGTTGGATGAAACGGGGGTCGTTCATGAACCGCGCCAGATCGCCGACCAGTGGTTGGATATTGAAGCTGATGCCCAGTTTCTGACGGGCCACCTCCAGCCAGGTGGAACCGGCACCCGCCATGAGCGTCTTGCCGTCGAGGTCGCGCAGGCTCTTGAGGGGGTGCGCCTCATGAAAGAGGATGCCTTGGGCGTCGCGCTGCATCTCGGCGGCAATCATGCGCAGCGGCACCCCTCGGGCGATGGCCACGATGAGGTCGTCACCGTTGGTCATGCCGAGATCGGCGCGGCCCGTGGCCACACTCGACATGACCTGGGCGTTGGGTCCGCCGGGCAGGATTTCCACCGCGAGGCCCTCTTCCGCGTAGTAGCCCTTGGCCAGCGCCTGATAGTAACCGCCGTGTTCCGGTTGCGGAAACCAGTCGGTTTGAAAGCGGACCTTGAACAAGCCGGCCGTGGTTTTCGGCGGTTCGGTGGGTTTGGCGCAGCTGGCCAACAAGACCAGTCCAGCGCAGGAGACAACAGACAGCAGGTGGGATAATACGGGGAGTTTCATGGTGGTCAGTGGTCGCTGCGCTCGAACGAATCGTGCCACTTGTGCAACACCGCCCAGTTGAGCAAGGCGACCGTGGCCACGAAGATGAAACCCAGCAGACAGCTGGTCAACGCCGTGGCGAACAGCGCGGGAATCTTGATCTGGGTGTTGTAGACATAGACGAGAAACCCCAGTCCGCCCGAGCCGCCGGAGGCGTTGCCCACCATGTATTCGCCGAAAATCGCGCCGATGGGCGCAAGCGTCGCGGCGATGCGCAGACCCGCGAGGTAATAAGGCATCGCCGACGGCACGCGCAGCCGCCACAGTTCCTGCCAAGAGGAAGCGTTCGCCATGCGAAAGAGACCGACGTGATTTTGGTCGGCCGACAGAAGGCCCTGGGTGGTATTGGCGACAATGGGAAAAAAGCTGATGAGCCAAGTGATCGTCACGATGCCCGGAAACCCCGGCCCCGCCCACAGGACAATGATTGGCGTGAGCACGATGACGGGTGTCATTTGGAGGACCAGCAGCCACGGATAAAACGCTGCCCGGAGTGGGCGCGAGATGCCGATGCACAGCGCCAGTAACATACCGCCGGACGCGGCGAGTGAAAATCCGGCCAACGCCCCCAACGCGGTATTGCCCGCCGCCGCCAGCAATCGGCCGCGCTCCTGCACGGCGGCGTTAAGGATTTGCCCCGGGGTCGGGAGCAACCAATCGCTGACCCCACCGACCTTCTTTACGCCGAGCCAGATGGCGACAAAGAATAAGCCGCTTGCCACGGGCAGCAGCCAAATCATCCAAGTCGGAGCGCGTTTCATGCGACGGCCGCCTCCACGCGGTGCAGTAGACGCGTGACCTCGTTGACCTTATCCAGAAACGCGTGGCCTGCTCGCAGGTTGGGTCCGCGCTCTGGTCCAAAGTCCACCGCGACCTCCGCTACGATGCGACCGGGATGCGCACCCATAACGAGAATGCGGTTGGATAAAAACACCGCCTCGGCGACCGAGTGCGTGACAAACATTGCGGTGAACGGTTTGCGGCTGCGCAACGCGAGCAATTCTTCGTTGAGTCGGAAGCGGCTCATCTCGTCCAGCGCACCAAAGGGTTCGTCTAGTAACAGCAATTCAGGCGCCAAGGAAAGCGCGCGGGCGATGGATACCCGCATCTTCATGCCACCTGATAGCTGACGCGGGTAATAGGCGCGCACCTTGTCCAAGCCGACGAGTGCCAGCAGTTCCTCGGCCTGTTGGCGTCGTTCGCTTTCCTCGGTGCCGCGCAGGCACATCAACAGTTCGGTATTTTTTTGCACCGTGAGCCAGGGGAGCAGGGTGGCGTCTTGAAAGATGAAGGCCTGGCGGTCGCGCGCGGCCCGGGGCGACGTGCCCAGCACTGTTAAATCGCCGCTGGTTGGCGGGTTCAGTCCTGAAACCAGCTTGAGCACGGTGGATTTACCGCAGCCACTCGGTCCGATCAGGCTGATGAAATCCCCGCGTGCCAACGTGAGGTTCATGCGCGCGAGCACCGGCGGGCCGTCGCCGTAGCGTTTTTCGACCTCCCGGAATTCAACGATAGACGGTGCAGCGGTCATGTGCACGGGTAGCACATTCAGGAAGCGCAGGGATGCAAGTCAGCGCTGCGTCAGTGCGGTGGTTCAGCGTAAAATGAACGCCAAATAGAGGAAATATCCGGCGAGCAGCACGCCACCCTCGCGCCGGCTGATCCGTTGCCCGGTCCAAGCAAAAAACAAGAGGAGCGCCGCGGCGGCGACCATCACCAGATTGTCAAAGCGCACCATCTCGGCGGGAAAATCCATCGGGGCGGTGATCCCGATCAGGCCGCCGATGCCCAACACGTTGTAAAGGTTGGAGCCGAGGACATTGCCCAGAGCGACATCCGAGTGCTTGCGGTAGGCGGCCACCACTGAGGTGACCAGTTCCGGCATCGACGTTCCGATGGCGACGATGGTAAGCCCGATAACAGCCTCGGAAATTTCAAAACTTCGGGCAAGGCCGATGGACCCCAAGACAAAATATTTGCCGCCAAAGATCACTAGCACCAGTCCGGCTACTGCCAGCACTAGGGACAAGGTGATGTCCATGGATTTTGAACGCGTGTGCTTGCGGTGTTGATGCGGCAGCAACTCTTCGAGGGCTTCACCCTTTTCGAAGGCGGCGGTATGGTCCGGTTTGGCGGTGCGGGTTTCCTGCCGGTAGGCATGCACCAAGTAAGCCACCAGTCCGAGCACGAGTAGCACGCCCACGGTGCGATCCAGCGTCCAAAGCCAAGCCTGACCAGCGAAGGCCACGGCCGCGGCCAATCCCAAAACACCGTCGCGCCGCAAGGCCGAAGGACCGACGGGGATCGGGTTCAGCACCGCGGCCAGACCCAATATCAGCAGGATATTGGCGATGTTGGAACCGACAATGTTGCCCACCGCGATGCCGGGGGAACCCTTGAGCGCCGCCTGCACACTGGTCATGAGTTCCGGGGTGGAGGTGCCAAAGCCCACCAGAGTCAGGCCGATCAGCAGAGGAGACATGCCCAGCCGCTCGGCAAGGCGCACGGCCCCCCGCACCAGTAGTTCACCGCCGGCGACCAGCAGAATAAAGCCAACAAGTAGAGGTAAGAAAATGTTCATCATAACAGGTGGAATCGCGAAAAGTGTTACGACAACGGAATCGTGCACGACCGCAACCGGAATACTTGGTTTCAGCCTGCGCTTGTTGTGTGAGTTCGCGCTGGCGGTGGTTCCGATTCACCGTTGCAGTGCAAACGTGAACCT
>JBDNGL010000016.1:0-7104 GCA_041689285.1 Opitutaceae bacterium | reverse complement strand
GGGTCCACGCCGCCACGCACGAGGCCGGTCACGGTGACGCCGGGGTCGGCGAGGGCGAGGGCGAGTTCGGTGAGGAGGGGGTGGAGGGAGAGAATGCGTGGCGGCGCGGCGGGCGCGGACCCGGCCAGAAGGACCGGCGAAGTCTGGGCGCAGGTGAAGGTAGCAAGGAAGGCGAGGGAGAGCGCGGCGGTGAGGCGGAGGAGGTTCATGTCGTGAGGGTCACTCTAGCAAAGTCGTCAAGGGGGGGGCGGTGGCGTCGATCGCGAGGGTGCGCGCCGGACCCTCGCCGAGCAGCGGGTAGAGACGCCAAGCGGCGCCGTCGAATTCGAGCACGCCGTAGTTGTTACCCGCGTAAATGAAGCCGTTGCGCGAGTGCGGGAGCACGGCGTAGTTCACCGGCGCGGCGGCGTAATCTTCGTCGTTCCAAGTGCGCACAAAGGGCGAGCCGGTGGAGCGGGGATTCAGCGTGATCGCCGCCGCTTCGGCCGCGCGGAGGGAAAGCAACGCGGCGCAGGCGAGAATGGAAGCAAACGGGATCGTGCGCCAACGCATGGGCGTGGACCGAAACCAAACGGAGGGCGCGGGACGATTATTTCCGGTGGTGGACGCCGGTGGGCGGGCGGATGACGGATGTCGGAGGACGGAGAGAAAGAGGACGATTACGAGGAACGAGAACGAGTATGGCGGCGGTAGGCGGCGAGACCGAGGACGAGAGCGCCGAAGATGGCGGCGTAGGTGCTGGGCTCGGGGATGGCGCTGGCGGTGAGTTGGAGGGTGTTGCCGTTAAGAGCGAGGGAGTAGGTGAAGCCGGAGATCGTGGAGCCGAGGGCGAAGTCGGAGGCCTCGAAGTCGCTGGTCGTCGTGCCGCCGGTGTTGAAGTCGAAGAGGGTGTAGGTGCCTGCGGCGAAGCCGCCGGAGTTGCTCAAGTGGAGGGTGACGCCGCCGATACCGCTCGGGCCGGTGAGGATGCCGCTGGTGACGGAGATGAGGTCGCTGGTGGTGCCGAGTTCGAAGTTGAGGATGGAGCCGGTGTTGAGCGTGAGGCCGGAGTTGAAGGTGAGCGTGCCGACGCTGTTGCCGGGAGCGAGGTGGGCGCCGGACTGGATGGTGGTCAGGCCGCCAAAAGAACCGGAACCGCCGAGGGTGGCACCGTTTTGAATGGTCGTCGCCGACATTGATGAGCCGTTGATGCGCAAGGTGCCGGCGGACACCACCGTGGCGCCGGTGAATTGCTGGGGGCCGCCCAGCACGAGCGTGCCCACGCCGGTCTTGACGACAATGGGCGGGAAGGTCGGGTGCGACAGCGAGCCCGGCAAAGGCGCGCGGTTCTGGATCGAGCTGCCGGCGGCCGCCTGACGGACAGTGCGAGGGGGGAGTGGTGAGGCCGTGTCGGCGGCCTCCAGCGCGTGCCCGGTGGTAAGAGGTGGTGCGCGTGGAAGGGGCGGCGTGGCATAGCTGGCTGAGGGCAAATCCTGAAAAGAGGCTCACGCGGAGGCGCGGAGCCCGCAGAGTATTCCGGCTTGGGGAGGGACCGCGGGTTTGCTGACGAGAGCGTTAAGCCATTGAAAACACCAGTGACCGCTGATCAAGGAGGTAGCTAATCCGCGCTATGTGTGAAAGCCGTAGTCAAAATTCCGGATGCCTGCGAGCCACTCCGGAAACCTTGCTGGTGGAGGGCTCGTGTCCCTGCGAGCCGAGCCCCTGACGAGAGTGTTCAACCACAACTTTCAGGGATCAAACCGGATCAAGGCCGAGGGACAAACTGGACGGGAACTCATGCGCAAATGGCGTCACGGGCGAGAACCCGGAATGGGGTGCAGCTCAGCGTGGCGCGCGTTTGGCGGCGATCGCGCGGAGTTCTTTCACGGCGAGCAGGTCTTTTTCGCGCCCGACGGCTTCTTTGGCTGTTATCAAATCCTCGAGAGAGATGACGCTATAGGTGCGACTACCGATTTCGTAGTGCTCGGCGTGGCGTTTCAGGCGGCTAAAGTCGCCGACACCGAGCACGGACGAAGTTATATCAACGATGCCATAGTCAGTCTCGAGATAGAGATTCTGCACCGGGCCTGCTTTGGGGAAATCCAGGAAGGAATGTCGCTGGGGGGTCATCCGATGTTTGGGGTGCCAGTCCGCCAGCGTCGCGCGGAGTTTTTCGACGCTCTCGTTTGTCAGCAGGACGCAGATATCAAGATCGCGCGTCATCAGGGACGAGCCGTGTGTGATTGCGGCGAAGCCACCGATAATCACGAAGTCTAAACCTGAATCAGCGAGACGGTGCAGGAGACGATCGAAGTCTTGGGTCATGGACGGGACGGGCTTGCTGAAGTTCGAGCGCCATGGCCAAGGCGAGATTGTGTTGGCGCCAGCGCTCCGCAGGCGTGAGCGCGAGATTCGACTCGAGCATGGCGATATCGAAGCCCGCGCGTTCGGCGGCGGCGATGGCCGCATCGAGGGGGGGTGGGGCTTGCATGGGAACAGGATTAAGCCGGTCGGCGCTTCACGCCAAGCACGCTTTAAAGGCTGCGGTGAGCGCGGCGCGGTCAAGGTTTTTGCCGATGAAGACGAGGGTGTTGTTACGCGGGTCGGGGCCCCACTCGCGGTCGAACTTGGCATCGAAGAGCATGTGCACGCCTTGGAAGACGAGGCGCTTATTGGTGCCCTTCACGGCGAGCACGCCTTTCATACGGTAGATATCGCCGCCTTTCACGCGGAGGAGCTCACTGATCCAGTCATTGAGCTTTTTACCGTCAAGATCGCCGGGCGTGCTGATGCCCACGGAGGTGACGGCTTCACTGTGGGTGTGAGCGGCGTGGAAATCCTGCTGCCAGATGGGCTTCACGAAAGCTTTCGCGACGTTGAGGTGCAACGGGTGTTCACCGCAGGCTTCGAAGACCACGTAGTGGCCGGCGGCGTCAATCTTGAGCGGGAATTTGCCGTTGCCCTCGCTAAGGAGGAGACGGTGGAGCATGGCGCCGGGGAGAAAGGTGTCGCCGGCGGCGAGACGCGTTTCCCAGTCGGCGAAGACAGGGACGGCCGCGTCGCGCGCGGCGGCGAGGTCTTTTTCGTCGAGCGATTTCACCGGCAGGATCACGACATCGAGTTCGTTTTCGTTGCCGTGGTGGTGATGGTCGTGGTCGCTACCCTCATGTGGGTGGTCGTGATCATGGGGCTCGTCGCCGTGGCCGATCTCGAGTTCGTGGGTGCCGGCCGGCAGCGGATAGGCGCCGGCCCACTCGAAGGGATATTCCGGCTCGAGGAACTTGGGGTCGAGCTCGGTAGCGCGCGAGAGGTTGAAGCCGCCGACATCGAGAATGTTCGTAATACTAACATCGGCGTTTTGGGTGCGGTGGATCTTGGCGACGGCGTTGATGCTGCGGATGCGGGTTTCGAGCGTGGTGAGCTCGGCGGGGGCGACGAGATCGGTCTTGTTGAGCAGGATGACGTCGGCGAACGCGATCTGCTTGAGGGCCTCGTCGTCGGTGCCGAGGTGTTGCGAAATGTGCTTTGCGTCCACGAGTGTGACGATCGCATCGAGGCGGAAGCTGGCCTTCATCTCGTCGTCGGTGAAAAACGTCTGGGCGACGGGGCCGGGATTGGCGAGGCCGGTGGTCTCGATGAGGATGGCGTCGAGCTTGTCCTTGCGTTTGAGCAGGCGGCCAAGGATGCGGATGAGGTCGCCGCGGACGGTGCAGCAGATGCAGCCGTTGTTCATCTCGAAGAGTTCCTCGTCGGAGGAGATGACCAGTTGATTGTCCACGCCGACCTCGCCGAATTCGTTTTCGATGACGGCGATCTTCTTGCCGTGCTGCTCGGTGAGGATGCGGTTGAGGAGGGTGGTTTTACCGGCGCCAAGGAAGCCGGTGAGGACGGTGACGGGAATGGACGAGGACATGTCGGCTGAAGCGTGCAACCGGTCCGGTGAAATGCAAACCGCCATTCAACGCTCCTTCTGCCGACCCTAGGCTTGCACGCAATAAGTAACCTAATAGGTTACTTTGTATGGAATACATTCACCCACATCTCAGGTTATGGATGGATCTCGCGGAAGTGTTGACGGAAGCTGCGGAAGCAGGGTTGAAGCACGCGGAAAAGTTGGCGAAGCCGAAGCGCCGCGGCACCTACCGGACGCTGCGGCCGGGGGCTGGCACGCCGATGTGGAACGCCTGCGCCCAGCTGCTGGGTCCTGAGCTAAAGCCCTATGGCGCGAAAGTGAGACTGGCCCGTTATCTGGGCATTCCGAAGCAACGAGTGACGGACTTTCTGAGGAATGGCAGTCGCATGCCCGATGCTGAGACCTTGCTGCGGGTCCTGCATTGGCTCGCCGCCAAACGCGGCGGGCGGGACCTTTCGCTGTGAAAGGCAAAGTAACCTATTAGGTTACTTTGCCTTTTGGGTGCTGGGAGGGGCGGGAGGTCAGTCGGCGGTGTGGCGGACGGCGCGGCGCTCGCGCCAGGCGAGCTGGAGGGCCGACACCAAGCCGTAGCGCGGGCTGCCGAGCGCGGACGCCAGAAAAGCGACTCCGAGACTGAGCACGATGGCCGGGCCACTGGACAGGCCGGTGTGATAGCTGAGGAGCAGCCCAGCAGTGGAACCGGCCATGCCGATGAGGGCGGCGAGCACCAGCATGCCGCGGAAGCGGTCGCACCACAGATAGGCCGTGGCGGCGGGCAGGAGAAAGAGGCCGAGGGCGAGGATGACGCCCATGGTCTGGAGTGCTGCAACGAGGTTAAGGACCGCGAGGGCGAGAAAGCCGAGGTGAAACCAACCACCGCGAAACCCGGCGGCGCGCGCGAAAATGGGATCAAAAATCTCGAGCACAATGCCGCGCTGCACCAAGGTGAAGAGCAGCACGGTGAGGCCGGCCGCCCCGGCCGAGAGCCAGAGGTCGGCAGGACCGACGCCGAGAATGTGGCCGCAGAGGAAGTGCAGCAGGTCCACACGGGTGCCGGCCTGGTTGATGAGTGCGATGCCACCGGCATAGGCGATGAGGAAGAAGGCCCCGAAGGCGGCGTCTTCCTTCAGGCGCGTGAGCCGGCTGAGCAAGGCACTGCCCAGCGCCGTGAGCAGACCGGCGACGAGCGCACCGGTGAGCAATGCCAGCGGACCCCGGCCCAGCACGAGCCAGGCGAGGGCGATGCCCGGCAACAACGAATGCGCCAGCGCATCGCCCATCAGGGCCATGCGCCGCAGCACCAATACGCTGCCCAGCAGCCCGCCGCTGATGCTGAGCAACAACGCGGAGGCGAGGCCGCGCTGCATGAACCCGTGGCTGAGGGGCTCGATGATTAAAGCATGCAGGCTCATGGCCGGGCGCCCAACACTGGCAAGCGGTGACGGTAGGCGATTGCTAGGTTGGCCTCGCTCAGGACATCAGCAGTGGGACCGGCGGCGACGAGGCGGGTGTCGAGCAGGACGGCGTGGGGAAAATACTTGCGAGCGAGCGTGAGGTCATGAATCGCCGCGATGACCGTGCGGCCTTGCGCCTGCCAACCTTGCAAGAGGTGAATGAGTTCGGCGGTCGCACTCAGATCGAGACCGTTGAAAGGCTCATCGAGTAAGAAAATATCCGCCCCCTGCGCGATGGCGCGGGCGAGAAACATCCGTTGCTGTTGGCCACCGGAGAGGCGGCGAATCTGCTCACCCGCGAGGGCGGTCAGTTCGAGTTCGGTGAGCGCGCGGTCCACGAGCGTGTTGTCGGCGGGCTGAAAGCGGCCGAAGAGTCCGAGTGTCGGCCAGCGGCCCTGGGCGACGACCTCGCGGACCGAGATGGGGAAATCCCATTCCACGTCGGCGCGTTGCGGCACGTAGGTGAGCCGGGGATGCAGGTGGCGCGGGTGATGATCGCCGAGCCGGATTTCGCCCGTGGTGAGCGGCAGCCAGCCCAGCAGGCTGCGCAAGAGCGTGCTCTTGCCGGCGCCATTCGGACCGACGAGCGCGACGAGCCCGCCGCAGGGGATTTGGGTGGTGAGGTGCTCGAGCGCGCAGCGGCGCCCGTAATGCACGGTGACATCGCGCAGGCGGAAAATATCGTGGTGATGCGGCTGGGCGTGCATTTAGCGCAGGCCGTCGACGATGGCGGTGACGTTGTGCCGCATCATGCCCTCATAGGTGGCGGTATCACCGGTGCCGAGACCGTCGGCGTAAAGCGGTGGGCCGAGCCGGGCGCCGGTATCACGCGCGATGGCCTCGATCAGTCGGGGATTCACGGAACTCTCGGCAAACACGGTGCGGATGCCACGGCGTTGGATGAGCCGCACGATGCGGGCGACCTCGCGGGCGTTGGCCTGGGCGGCGGTGCTGTTGCCGAGCAGGGGATGCATCGCGAAGCCATGCTCAACCGCGAAGTAACCGAAGGCGGCATGGGAGGTGATGAGCTGGCGGCGTTCGCCGGGCACCACCGCGAGCTCCGCGGTGATCCAAGCGCCCAAGGATTCCAGGCGCTCCCGGTAGGCGGCGGCATTGCGGGCAAAATCCGCCACGGCCCCGGGCCGGCGGAGGGAGAGTTCCTGCGCGACGCGATTCACCGCCGCCAGCATCTGGGTGCTGCCGTGCCACCAGTGGTGGTCGAAGCCGTGGTCAAGGTGGTGGTCATGAGCGGCGTGGGTGCACACCCCTTCGATGAGACCGGGCAGATCGTCGCCGACACGGACCAGCCGACCGGAGGGAATTTCCGGGGCGATGCCATCAAGGTAGGTTTCCAAGCCCAGACCGGCGGCGAGCACCAAGTCGGCGGACTTGAGCCGGCGGATATCGCCGGGTGCGGGTTCAAAGACGTGCGGATCGACTCCGGGCTTGAGCAGGGGAACGACGTCCACGTGCTCACCGCCGATTTCCTGGGCGAGTTCGGTGAGGACCGTGTGCAGTGTGACCACGCGCAGCGGGGCAGCCCCGAGGGCCGGGAGACAGGCAAGTAAAAATAGAATAGTTCGGAGGGATAGGTTCATGGCCCGATGAGCTTAGCAAAGTCGTCAAGGGTGGGCAAATGGCTGGGGCGGGCGGTCAGTGCACGTGGACGGAATGATCGCTGTTGGTGGTGGCGGGTGAGACCATGAATTTCACCGCGGAAAAAACCGCCCCGCGAAAATCGAGCCGCGGAAACTCGCC
>JBDNGL010000015.1:0-5441 GCA_041689285.1 Opitutaceae bacterium | reverse complement strand
GCTCTGGGTTCGTGTCCGTTTGGGTAGCCGCAAACAGGCGTTCCACATAGTCGCGCACGTCGGCGAGGGTAACGACGGTCACCGGCTGGCCGGAGGATTGTTCGCGACATTGCCGGAAAATCCACGGATTGCGGATGGCGTGGCGACCGATCATCACCCCGGCAGCGCCGGTTTCGCCGAGGATGGCCGCCGCGCGTGGGGCGGAGGTGACATTGCCGTTGGCCAGCACGGGGCAACGGATTTTGCGCACGGCCGTGCCAATGAAATCATAGTGCACTTCGCTGCGATACATCTCCTTCACTGTGCGACCGTGGACACTGAGCAGGTTCACCTGATGGCGGTTTACTGAATCGAGAATGCGCTCAAAGTGCTGGGTCGAGTCGAACCCGATACGCATCTTAACCGTGAACAGTCCTGGCACAGCGGCGCGCAGGGCCGCGAGGATCTCATCGATGCGGGCGGGATCTCGGAGCAGCCCGCCACCGACATTTTTCTTGTAAACCTTGGGCGCGGGACAGCCGAGATTGAGGTCAATACCGGCCACGGGATGGCGCAGCAGTTCGCTGACCGTGCGCTCCAAGTGGGTGATGTCCTCGCCGATCAATTGGGCGAAGACCGGCCGATCCGTGGTGTTTTCATCAATGGAACGCAGGATGTGCTTTTCGGGACGCGACTGGCCGTGGACCCGGAAAAACTCGGTGAAAAAATAATCCGGTGCGCCGTAGTGGGCGATGACCCGCATGAAGGCGAGGTCGGTTACATCCTGCATGGGCGCAAGCGCGGTGAGCGGCTGGTCTGGAACGATGGCCACCGGCAGGGGCACGGCATGAGAGGCGATCACGGCGGAGCTCAGGGATTATCTTCCGTTTCAGATTCGCCGGCCTGCTGCTTGCGGTAGCGCTCAAAGAGTTCGCTCATATCTTCCACGGCATCGAAGACGGGAAGGGACACAAAGATGGGCCGTTGGTGCTGGAGGGCGAGGACGATGGAGTCACTGGGGCGGGCGTCGAGTTCGACGATTTTTTTACCCAGTTCATTTTCCATGTGCAGGATGATGCGGGCATAGAAGGTGCGGTCGCGTTCATCGTTGATCACGACGTGATCCAAGCTGGCGCCAAGCCCGAGCAAGATGCTGCCGATAAGATCGTGGGTGAGGGGACGTTCCTTCTTCACACCTTCGAGTGACATCTGGATGGCGTTGCCCACGGAATGATCCACGTAAATGTGAAACGTCTTGGTCTCATGACCGAGGAAGACGGCACAACCGTTGGTAGTAGGCATGACGCCTTTGACGGTGACGCTGACGGTATCCTTGGACATAGGCACAGGATAACGGGGTGGACCGCAGACGCAAGGCGACGCAAAGACGCTTACGCAAAACCGAGCAGACTGATGCCCCATGTGCGGGCCTGGGCAACGACGGCGGGCCGGTCGAGCATGATGACGCGACCGGCCTCTAAGGCAGCGGCGGCTAGTCCGGCCTCGCGCATGGCTTCGAGGGTGCGCAGGCCGAAGCAAGGCACATCGAAGCGGTAGTCCTGAGTGGATTTCACGGTTTTGACAAACAAGGCACCGTCGGTCTTGAAGCCACCGGCGCGTCGGAGCATTTCATCAGTGCCCTCGTAGGCTTCAACCGCCAGAACGGTGCCTTTGCGGACGACGCAGCCTTGGCCGATGTCGAGCCGGGCGCTTTCGCGGGCGATGTGGATGCCATGACGGAGGTATTCATCCTCGATGGGAAAACTGCGCCCGGTCAGGCAGCCAGCGGTCGCCATTTGGTCATCAATAAAGGCGCGCGCATCCAGCAAGGTGACGCCACGATTTTCGATCTCGGTGGCAATGGCGCCAAAGATGGTTTCGGCATTGCGACGTTTAAGGGAGAGCAGGATTTGCGTGGCTTTAAGGTCGGGGTGGAGGCCCTTGAACAGGCGCCGCGGTGTGATCTGTCCAGCCATGAGCGCGTATCCGACGTCGAAATCACGCAAAGATTTGAGCATTTTACCGAGTTGACCGACGAGCAAAATGCGACGCTCTTCAGGAGGGAATGTGTCGATAAGGTCCGGGCGAGTTTCTTCCTCGAAGCCGACCAACCTTAGCGGAATCCCGGCCCGGCGCACGGCCTGGGCAATAAGCACAGGATAAAGGCCCTGCCCTGCGATCAGGACGACCGGTCGACTGCGATCATAGCCGGAAGGAAGAAAGGCGGACAGGGTGGACACAGCAATAGACTGACGGGGGCGAGCGGCAGAATGAAGCCGGAAATCAGGGCAAAAAAAGGCCACACCGGAAAGGGTGCGGCGAGAGGGCGGGAAGCTCAGGATTGTGAGCCGTAATATTTCTTGTAGCTACGGGTAGTAGCGGTAATTGGAGTAATACTCGATGCGCCGCGGCGAGAGGCCGTTCAGGACGATGCCGAGGATCTCGTTCTTCGCGTTGCGCAGGGCGCGGATGTAGAGCTTGATGTGCTTACGGTAGGCGCGATTGAAGCGGCATACGTAGATCACCTCGTCGGTGCGCTCGGCGATGAGCAGGCTGTCCGAGACGGCGCCAAGGGGCGGGGAATCCACCACCAACAGATCGTAGTGCTTCTTCAGGCGTTCGAGGAGGTGGCCGAAAGCAGGATTTTCGAGGATTTCCGTCGGGCTGCGGGAGCGGCCGCCAGAGCAGAGCAGGGAGAGGTTCTCATCAATGCGGATGATGCCCAGGCTGGGATCGGTGGTGAGGTCACCATCCAGCCCCGCGCCGCCTTCGAACCACGAAATGAGACCGAGCTTGTTTTCCTGATTAAAATGCCGGTGGAGCATGGGGCGCCGAAGGTCGCAATCGATGAGCAGTGTCTTGCGATTATGTCGGGCAAAGCATCCGGCCAGATTGCAGGATATCAGGGTCTTGCCCTCGCCCGGGATGGTGCTGGTGACGAGGATGGACTTGGGGAAATCGAGTTTGGAATGAATCTTGGCCGCGCTGTAAACGCTGAGGAAAGCCTCCACTCCCGGCGCCTGCTGCTGCGACAGCATCAGAGTGGATTTTTCGCTATCTTTGATGCCGGAAAGATCCGGAATGATCCCGAGCAGGTTTACGCCGATGAAGGACTCAACATCCCAAGAGCTCTTGATGCGGTCGTCGATGAAGCTCAGGCCCACCGCGACACCGACGAAAACCAGCAGCCCAAGGCCGATGCAGGTCCGCAGAATGCGTTGCATATTGGGGGCATAGGGCGAGCCCGGCACTTGCGAACGATCAAGCGGACGGACTGGAACTCGTTCAAGATACTTAGTGGTATTGGTCTGGTTGAGCCGATCAAGAATCTGGGTGTAATTATTACGGGCGACATCGGCCTCGTTTTTGAGACTATCGAAATCAACCCTGAGCTCACGCAGATTGAGTGCATTCTGCTCATGGCGGGTATACTCCGCCTGCAGGCTGAGTTCGCTATCACGCACTTCACTGAGGCTGGTGCCGAGGTCGGCGATGGCGAGGGCGATGGCCCGTTCCAATTGCTCCTCGGTCACCACGATTTGATTGCCGACATCAATGATCTTGGGGTGACGCTCCAGATAACGCTCAGCCAGCCGGGCCTGATCCTGTCGGAGCATGGCGAGCTGGTTCTTGAGGGTGGGCACCGTGCCGTGGGCGGCGATAAAGGAGATCTCCAGCAAATTCCGATCCGTTTGGCGGTAGGTTTCCATCTGGGCTACCAAGGTCTCCAATTCAATCCGCTTGAGGCGGATGGAAGTCAGGGCGCTGTTCACGCTGCGCAGCCGGTCGTCAATTATGCTCATGCTGTTGTCGAGCGAGACGAGATTGTGTTTCTGCATGTAGGCCTGCAGGCGTTGGGCTTTCTCCTCAGATTCCAAGCGCAGTTGTTCAGCCCGCTGTTGCAGAAAATCGACGGCGAACTCGTTGCGACCGCTGAGGTTGTCGAGCAGAAAGAGAACGAACTGGTCCACGAAGCGCTGCGCAATGAGGGCGGCGGCTTCGGGGTCACGATTACGCGCGGTTACAATGATGAGAAAACTATTGCGGATCGAATCGATGCTGACCGAGCCGAGGAGTGCGCCAGCCGGAGGGAGGGTGGCGCCGGGGGCAAGGTCCTTGAGGTAGGGGCGCTGCAAAATCTTGACCTCATCCGGCGTGAGCGACTCGACGACCTTGGCGCGCAGACGGTTGCTGTTGAGTATCTGGAGATAAGTATTTAGATCGATGTCGGATCGGACGGAGGAATCGACCACGCCCTGAGTCGTGACGATGGTCTCAGGTTTTTCGAACTGCATCGTCGCGCTGCTGGCATACATCGGAATTTCCCGTGCTTGGTAATATCCGACGCTGATGGCCACGAGCAAGGCCAGTGGCAGGGCGATCCAAAGGCGTTCGCGCAGGATGATGTAGTAATCCCGCAGGCTGCGGCGCTCAATAATCTGGTCGTCATTGTCGGCCATTTTCTTGTCCGGTTCGGGATGGTTGCCAGTGGCTTCGGCCATAAGGAGGGTCGGCTCGGGTTAGAAAAACCGTTCGGGCACGAATACGATATCGCCTGGCATCAGCAGGAAGGAACTTTCATCGGTCCGGTTGCGGTTGCGACCCCGGATCATGCTGTCCACATCCACGGTGAATACCCGCCGAATGCCGTCGGGATCGACGCGGGTGATCGCCACAGTTGTGCCGCGGGCGGTGTCCGTAAAGCCTTGCGCCCGGGTGACCAATTCCAGCACCGACATGGTTTGCTCAATGGGCAAGGGGTAACGGCCGGGATTCTTGATCTGGCCTTGGATCGTCACTTCGCGGGCGGCGTATTCTTCGATCGTGATGGTGACCTGTGGGCTGCGCAGAAAACGCCCGTCGCGATAGGCGGACTCGATGGAGCGTTCAGCTTCTGGGATGGTCAGGCCGGAGAGTTTGACGGAACCAAGCAGATGCAGATTGATGGTGCCTTTGGCGTCAATGCGCCCGATCATGTCTAGATCCGGTTCCTGAAAAACGCCTACGCGGAGGCGATCATTGGTGGCAATGCGGTAGGTGACCACTTTCGATGGATCGAGAATGCCGGCTGGAGCGGTTTGTGCCACGATCGGAGCGATGTATGAACTGATGGCTAGGGCAATCAGTAGAAAGGAACGACTGAGTGGGCTAACTAATAAAGGGAAGGATTTCGTCATCAGAAACGGGAAGACAAGTTTAGGTTGACGGAGCTGCGTTTGAAATCGGAAAAGGCGAAGTTGGACCAGTTGCGATAGTGGGAGTAGGTCAACATGGCTTTGAAGTGCTCGCTCAAGGTGTAACCGACGCCAATGTTCCAGGTAAAGGGAACTCCTAAATTTTACAACTAATTGCTGGACAACGTGATAAAATGTGCGTATCTTGTATCTCGATGAGCATGAATCAATATACGTTCTTCGGTGATCACGCGGCGCTGGAGTCATTGACGCAGCACGGGGACCGGT
>JBDNGL010000014.1:0-8711 GCA_041689285.1 Opitutaceae bacterium | reverse complement strand
CCGCGCTCCTTTCGGAATCGATTAAACCGCGTCGCTAAAGTGCTTTGCAGCCAATGCATGCCTTCGACGAGATTGGGCTGCGGCGTCTCCACCGCCAGGTGGTAGTGATTGCGCATCACCACATAGGCATGCACCCGCCAGCCATACTGCGCGACCGCCTCCCGCAATGCCGTCACAAACGCCTCCGCCGATCCCGCACTCTCAAAAACGTCGCGCCGGTAATTCCCTCGGTTGATCACGTGGTAAAGCGCTCCGGGGTATTCAATTCGTAGCTTTCTCGCCATACCCCCTACTCAAGACCCGCCAATTCTCATACTCCAGATCAAAATATAACATTACTCGGCCTGACCCCTTCGCTTGCCCGTCGGCGTTCGGGTTAAATCGAAATGGTGGAGTAACCGTTCATTCAACCATGCGGATTGCTCCAACAGATTTCCGTGAGCCACGCCCCGGTGCTGGACGAATTCCGCGCCCGGAATGGCCGCTGCCAGATCCCTGCCGTATTTCGGAAGCGCGATAATGTCGAACTCCGCGCTAACAACCAGGGTCGGGATGCTGGCAAGTTCGCCAAGCCGCAGGCGGAGGTGATGGCGGGCACAGGCTTGGAGTTGTTTCATCAGGATGGGCGGACTATCGGCGAGATCGCGCCCGATGATGGTGGCGGTTTCGGCGGCGAGCTGTGGAAGATCCGCCGTGCGGAGAAGATCGGCGGAGTAGAGGATTCTTAGGAACGCACAGCGCCGCATTTTGCGGGTGCCGAGTCGGGTCCGAATGCCCATCCAGAGAACCGGGAGTGTGAGCCGGGCCGCGTCTTTTCCCCGGGAAAAGGAGCAGACGCACGCGAGACTCCGGACTCGGTCGGGTGCGTCGATAGCTATCTGCTGGCCGATCAGTCCGCCCATCGAGTGGCCTACGACATGAGCGGATTCCCAGCCCACCTCGTCCATTAACGCGCGGGCGTCCTCCGCCATGGCAGTTATGGAAATGGGTCCCGCGCACGGCAGGCTGCGCCCGATGCCACGATTGTCGAACACCAGCGTGCGGCAACTACGGCTGAGGGCCTCCACCTGTCGCCGCCACGCCTAACCGGTTGCGCCGATTCCCTGCACAATCAGAACCGGCGGACCGGAAGTTCCGGCAAGTTCATAGTAGAGAGTGGTGTCCGGGCGATTGAGCGTGGCCATGAAGCTCACGGAAATCCATTAACGCCGGTTACTGTTCAACGACAATCTGATTTCGACACTGACGACAATCAGACTTCGACACGGAGTGAACGCGTGCAGGGGCTGTTGGCGGAGGGGGTGTAGGGGAGGAGGCGAAGCCTTCTCCCCACCCGGTTCGAGTCCTTCCGTCCCAATAAAGATATATAGGGAGGGGTGCAGGGGAGGGAGCTTGCTCCCTCCCCGCTCTGACCGCCGCCGAAGGCGGCCGGTTTGGTTGCCGTCTGCGGCCCGCTCGGGGTCGAGTGCGGTCCGCGTAGGGCTCAGGGCTTGGCGTGCGGCCGGGCGGCTTGGAGTCGCTGGCTCTCGCCGGTAAACTCCGAGATGACGGTCAAACCAATGGGGTGGTCAAACCAATGGGGTCAAACCAATGGGGTCAGGCCGTTTATTGTTAATTAAGGGCAGGTATGAGCGGGTGAGCGTGGTCGAGGATGGGCCATGGCCAGAAAATTGAGGGTAGAGACGGCGGGCGGGTTGTATCACGTGATCAACCGGGGGAATTACCGGGAGCCGGTGTTTGGCACGGTGGGGGCGGCGCAGGCGTTTGAGACGTCGCTGCGGGAGGGGGTGGCGCGATTCTGCTGGCGGGTGCATGGCTATGTGCTGATGACGAACCACTATCATTTAGCGTTGGAGACACCGCAGCCGAACTTGGTCGCTGGCATGCATTGGCTGCAGAGCACGTTCGCGACGCGCTTTAACCGGCTTCGGGGAGAGCGTGGGCATCTGTTTCAGGGGCGCTATCAAGCGTTGCCGATCGAAGACCCGGCGGCGCTGGCGCGGGTGGTTGACTACATCCACCTCAATCCCGTGCGCGCGGGCCTTGTGGGGGCGGCGCAACTGGCGGGGTTTCGCTGGAGCAGCTTGCGCAAGTTCCTTAAGGGCGAGCGGTGGCCGGGGCTGAAGGGCGATCTGGTGATGTCCTTGCGGGGCTTGGCGGATAATGCGGCGGGGTGGGCCGACGACGAAGTGCGCCTGCGCGCATTGGCCGCCGATGAGGACGAGCAAAAGCGACAGGGCTTTGACCAGATGAGCAAGGGCTGGGCGATCGGCACGGCCGGGTGGCGATCCGCGCTGGCGAAAGAGTTTTCGCACAAGGAACTCGCGGGGATAGGTCGTGACGAGGCCCGGAGCTTGCGCGGAGACCGATGGATGGCGGAGCTGACGGCCCGGCTGGCGGCGTCGGGCAAAACTCCGGCCGGACTGGACCGGCTGAAACCCCGGCAGCGCGGGGAACCTTGGCGGCTCGATCTGGCCGCGCAATTGCGCCGAGTGGGAGCACCCTATGCCTGGATCGCGCAAGAACTGGGCTATCCCAGCCCGGGTAGCCTGCGCGTGAGACTTCATGCTGGACTTTAATTAACAATAAACAGCCTGACCCCATAGAATTGCCCATAGAATTGGCCGGCTGGCAGCCTGCTCTAATTCTAGGATGCTTATAGTGAAAACCTGGCTCCCGCTGCACGAAGATCAAGCAACCGGGTGCAGGCCCCTGCACTCTACGCGTAGCGGTCCTCAGTCCAGGGGTCGCCACCGTTGGCGTAGCCGCGGACTTCCCAGAAGCCGAGTTTGTCCTCGGTGAGGAAGGTGATGGCTTTCACGAATTTCGCGCCCTTCCATGCGTAGAGTTTCGGGATAATGATTCGCGCGGGGCCGCCGTGCTCGCGGCTGACGGGTGCGCTCTCGAAGGCGGTGGCGAGCAGCACATCGTCATCGAGGCATTGCGCCAGCGGCACGTTGGTCGAGTAGCCGTCATAGCTGGTGAAATACACGAACTGCGCCTCGGGTTTGGGCTGCACGAGCTCGTAGAGCGTGGTGAAGGCGACGCCGGCCCAGCGGCAATCGAACTTGCTCCAAGTCGTCACGCAGTGGAAGTCGCTCACATCCTCGACCTGCGGCAGGGCGTTGAGCTGCGCCCACGAAAGCACGGCGGGTTTCGCCACCGCGCCGTCGAGCGTGAGCGTCCATTCGGTGAGCGGGATTTCGGGCTGCACGCCGAGGTCGAGCACGGGAAACCCCTCGGTGAGTTTCTGTCCGGGCGGGAGCCGGTCGGTGGAGCGGACGGCGTGCGCCGTCACGCCGCGGGCCTTTTGTTTTTTCGCCCATTTTTGTTTCGCCTCAATATAGCGCGCTTTCGACATGGGGGCACGTTAAGCGGCGCCGGTTCGGGTGCAAGTGTCGGTAAGCGGGCCCTCCCGGCACGGCGGGGATTCTATGTGGAAATCAGGAAATCCGGTAAAATGCAGTACTGCGGGCAACTAACAACGCGGCGAGGGCAACGCGTTTCACTTTTTGAGTGCCGACTCAGGAAAATCGATTCCTGAGTTCCCTATTCATTTTCAGGTGTCTTGGTCCGTCAGCGCCGTGGTCACAGCGGAGCGCCGCCGGGAATAGTAGAGCATCATGCCGCCTTGGTAAACCACGGTCAGGGCACCAAAGAGAAGGTAGGTGGCGTAGTAACTGAATTGCACGACCCGGTCGATTTCCTCATTGAGCAGACCGGCATCGAGATAACGCTGCCGCAGGCTGTCGGTCATGATGAGGTTGATCAACGCGGGGTCGTAGCCGGTGAGCCGCAGGGCGACGTAGCTCAGGATGGCGATGAGCAGGTAGAGCTGGCTGCCGATAAGCCAGCGCAGGCCGGATAAGTCACCCCGGCGGAGCAGGGCGGCGCCGTGCAACTCGATGGCGCCGGCCGCGGAAATGATAAGCCCGATAAGCGCGCCGCCGCGGTCGCCCGTGGCGGCCAGGGCCACGGCAAAACTGCCGGCGAGGGCGAGCACGCTGGTGCCGTCGAGTTTCGCCATGCGGAGGACGCGAGCGAGGGTGACTTCGGGGAGGACGGGCGGTTGCATCGCAGAGTTGTCATTCCCGGCCGGACCCGGAATCTCAAGTCTCTTCCGTGCCTGCTCCTCCGCGCCAACCTTTCCGTTTCCGTCTCGAATTTCCACCCGAGCTGCCCATCAGCGTGCGGGCGGAGGAGCTGGTCGCGACGATCCAGCAGCACCCGGTCGTAATTCTCGCCGGCGAAACTGGCTCGGGCAAAACCACGCAGATCCCCAAGATGTGCCTTGCCGCCGGCCGAGGCGTGGCGGGGCGCATCGCCTGCACGCAACCACGGCGCGTGGCGGCGCTGTCAGTCTCGCGGCGCGTGGCCGAGGAACTCGACGTGACGTGGGGTCGCGAGGTGGGGTGCAAGATTCGCTTCAACGACCAGACCACCTCCGCGACGGTGATCAAGTTCCTCACCGACGGCATGCTGCTCGCGGAAGTGCAGGGCGATCCGCTGCTGCGCGAATACGACACCATCATCATCGACGAGGCGCATGAACGCTCGCTCAACATCGACTTCCTGCTCGGGCACCTGCGCACGCTGCGATTCAAGCGGCCGGAACTGAAGATCATCATCACCTCGGCGACCATCGACACGGAGATGTTCAGCCGGGCCTTTGACGATGCGCCCGTCATGCAGGTCTCGGGCCGCACCTTTCCGGTCGAGGTCATCTATGCGCCGCTGGATGAACTCGGCAGTGATGCGGCGGAGGGGGACGAACGCACCGCGAAGGCGGAGGCGCTGCACTACATTGACGGTGCGGTGGAGGCGGTGGAGCGGATTATCCGGGAGAGTCCTAGCGGCGACGTGCTGGTTTTCATGCCCAGCGAGCGCGATATCCGCGAGACTGCGGATCTGCTCGAAGGCGGTCAGGCGAACACCAAGAATCAAAAATCTAAAATTGAGGTGGTGCCCCTGTTTGGCCGACTGACGAATGCCGAACAGCAGCGCGTGTTCGCACCCTCGCCGGTGCGGAAAATCATTGTGGCGACGAACATCGCCGAGACCTCGCTCACGATTCCCGGCATTCGGTTCGTGGTGGATACCGGGCTGGCGCGCATCAGCCGCTACGCGGCGCAGGCCCGCACACGCCGCCTGCCGATCGAGCCTATCGCGCAATCGAGCGCCGACCAACGCAAGGGTCGCAGCGGTCGCGTGGCCGATGGGGTGTGCATCCGGCTTTACTCAGAAAAAGACTTTCTGGAGCGGCCGCGCTTCACGCAGCCCGAGATCCAGCGGGCGAACCTCGCCGACGTCATCCTGCGGCTGAAGGCTTTCGGGCTGGGCGACATCGAGCGCTTTCCCTTCATCAACATGCCGGCGGCGAAATCCATTCGCGCCGGTTATGCGCTCTTGGAGGAATTGGGGGCGATTGCGGCAGGTGGACCGGCAGGTCCCGCTGCCGGTCATGACGGTCACGGGGGCGTATCCTCCACTGACGAGGTTGCGGCGGGAAGGAGGCTTTCGGCGACCCCGCCCTACACTCAACAACTCACCCCGATTGGGGTAGAACTCGCGCGCTTGCCGGTGGACCCGACGGTGGGCCGCATGATTTTGCAGGCGCGCACGGAGAAGGCGTTGCGCGAGGTGCTTGTGATTGCGGCGGGACTGAGCATCCAGGACCCGCGCGAGCGGCCGCTGGAAAAACAGGCCGCGGCCGATGCGGCTCACCGACGTTTTGTGCATCCGGATTCGGATTTTCTTACGTTGTTCAACATCTGGGAAACCTATCACGAGGAGTTCGAGAATTTGTCGCAGGCGAAACTGCGCCGCTTCTGCCGCGATCATTTTCTTAGCTATACGAGGATGCGCGAATGGCGGGATATCCACACGCAACTGGCCGAGGTGGTGCGGGAACGCGGGGAGAAGAAACTCAGCTCAGCATTTGACGGGTTGATGACCGTGGATGCGAAAGCCATGGCCTTGGGCACGCCGCCCTACCGGGCCATCCATCGCTCCATCCTCGCCGGCTTGTTGGGCAATATCGCGCAGCTCGACGAGGAAAAAGGTGGCTACAAGGCGACGCATGACCGCCGCGTGAATTTGTTTCCGGGTTCGGTGCTGTTCCGGCGGGAAGAACCCAAGCGCCGCGGGCCTGACTCCGGGCAGCGACCCGCGCAGAAAAAAGACCTGAAGAGTCCGCGCTGGCTGATGGCGGCGGAGATTATGGAAACGACGCGGCTCTATGCGCGCACCTGCGCCCGGCTCGACCCGGCTTGGGCACTGGAGCTCGGGGTTCACATCGTGCGGACCGCGCACAGCGAACCCTTCTGGGATGCAGAAAAAGCCCGGGTGCTTGCGAAGCGGCGCAGCCGGCTCTACGGTTTGGAACTGGAAATGCGCGCGGTCAGTTTCGGCCAAGTCAACCCGGTGCAAGCCACGGAGATTTTTATCCGGGAAGGACTGGTCAACGACACGCTGACGTGGCCCTTCGATTTTTTAGCGCACAACCGCGCCGTGCGGCGCGAAGTGGAGAGCCTCCTCACCCGCAGTCGCGACCGCGGCTATCTCAATCTCGACGAAGCGGTCTTTCGGTTTTACGCTGCGCGGCTGATGCCGGAGGGCAGCGTGGTAGGTTCCGCCCCCGCGGTCGGTCGTAGCGGGCAGAGGAACCTGCCCGCCCATCCGGTATCCTCCGTGGCCGAACTGGTGGACCTTGTGCGGGCGCGCAAGGCGATGGAGCCACAGTTTCTGGAAATGACGCCCGAGGACCTGCGCGCGGAGGCAATGCCCGTGCCGGATGCGGCAGCGTTTCCCGAAAATCTGCCCTTGGACAATCGCGCGTTGCCGCTAAACTACGCCTACAAGCCCGGCGGAAGCGATGATGGGGTGACGCTCGACGTGCAGGTGCGGGAGGCCGAGACGTTGACGACGGCGGCGCTCGATTGGGCGGTGCCGGGTCACTTGGAGGCGAAGGTGGAGCACTATCTGCGCGCCCTACCGAAGGAACTGCGACGCGTCTTCGTGCCGCTGGCGGCGACCGCGCAGCAGGTGGCGGAGCAACTAGCCCAACGCGACCGCCTGACTGGTCGCCGGGAGAACTTGGTGGGGGCGCTCGCGGCCCAGTTGCGCGAAAGCCACCGCGTGGCGATCGACCCCACACTGTGGGCGGGTAAACCGCTGCCGGATTATTTACGCGTGCGCGTGCGGGTGTTGGATGGCGCAGGCCGTGAACTGGCGGCGAGCCGGGAACTCGCGGAGATTCAGGCCGTGCTGGCCCGGCACCGGCAGGAAATGAGCGCAAGCGTGGCCCGCGAGGAACCGGCGGCGTGGCGCCGTGCCCGGTTGCAGTGGGAGCAGATTGACCAAACCGAGTGGACGTTCGGCGAAGTGCCGGTGGAGGTGTTGGTGACGGAGCAGGCCGGGATGCCCGTGCTGGCTTATCCCGGGCTGATCGTCGGGGCGCACGGGGTCAGTCTGCGTTTAGGCAAGACGAAGGAGGAAGCGCAGGCGGCGACCCCCGGTGGCCTAGCGGCGCTGTTGGCGCTGCAATTGCGCTACGATCTCGGTTGGCTGGAGCGCGATCTCAAGGCGCTGCGCGATCTCGGTCCATTGCTCGCGACCCTCGCCCCGGTCGCGACCCTGCAGGCGCAGGCTTTGCAGTCGATTCACCGCTGGGTGTGCGATCCGGGGCGTTGTAGGACGGGGTCGCCGTCCTCCGCCACATCCGGTGTGGTGTCGGAACGGCGGGGTGCGGAGACTCCGTCCTACAACCTCACAAGCACCGCCTTTGCCACTGCGCTGGCTGGGGCGAAGGCTGAACTGCGCGGGTTGGTGCCGCGCTTCGTGGATCTGCTGCGTGAGATTTTGGAACTGCGCCAAGCGTTGTTGGTGCAGCCGCAGCCCTACGAAGGATTGGCGAAAGAGGTCGCCGCCCTCGTGCCGGCGGATTTTCTGGCACAGACGCCCTACACCCAACTGGCGCATTTTCCGCGTTACCTGAAAGGCCTGAAATTACGCGCCGAGCGCTGGCGGCAGAATCCGGCCAAGGACGTGGAACGAGCGCGTTTGGTGGCCCGCTATGGACAGGCCCTTGCGCGTCCCGGCGCGGCGGGGCTGCGCTGGGTGGTCGAGGAGTTTCGCGTGAGCCTATTTGCGCAGGAGCTCGGCACAGCGGAGCCGGTTTCGACGGTGAAGCTCGACCGGCTCTTTGCGGAGGCTGGCGCGGCCCCTGCACGGCCTGCGAGCGAGCCGGCACCGGTCCGTCCGCTCACGACGGCCCCGGCGGGAAAATCGACCCCGTTAAAAAGTCTCGGCTCCCTCGACCGGCTTTTTAAAAAATAGTGGATTATTTCGAGGCGCGAGGGCTTTTGCGGTTGTGGCGGTGCCGATCGCAGCCTAGCTTCGGGGCAACCCCCTTAAGTTACTCATGAATGCGTCTGTCTCCATCCTCTTGGAACGTAAAGGTTCCGCCGTCCATACCCTCGCTCCGTCCGCCTCGGTGGCCGAGGCCGTGCAGTTGATGAACAAGGCGAAGATCAGTTCGGTGATAATCACACAACAAGACCGGCTGGCCGGTATCTTCACCGAGCGCGATGTTCTGCGCCGGGTCGTTGGCGAAAATCTCAACCCCAAGACCACGCCGGTGAGCACTGTAATGTCCGCCGGCGTCGCGACCATCACGCCCACGACCTCCATTGAGGAAGCATTGGAGATTT
>JBDNGL010000013.1:0-2697 GCA_041689285.1 Opitutaceae bacterium | reverse complement strand
TACGACCGCACGCAAGCGCGCTTCTCGGCCTTCCGCCGCTGGCCCGAGCTGGCACCGACGACTAAATAAACAGCCCGTGGCTCTTCACCCGCCTGCCCTTCGGTGGGCGGGTTTTTTCTTGGTGACGCCCACCATCTGATCGACAGGCTCCGCCGCTTGACCCTTCCTTGCCGGTAATTAACCCATGCAACTTTTCGAACTCAATCCTGCCGAGTCTATCTTCGCGCCGTTTCATGATAATCAGATATCCGCACAAATCCCGTTGACGATCACCCCGGCAGTGGCGGCTAATTTTCGCCGCGAGATTTTTTGGGACAGCACTAAAGCGCGTTGGGATGATTGCGCGGCCGGCGCCATGGCCGGGACTTTTACTCTGCCATTGGATCCACTGCCGGCGCGTTATGATCGCTATATTTTCTGCATGGTGCTGCCCGCCGAGGTGACGGTGGAATTTTTTGCCTGCCGGGTGGAGGCGTGGAGCTCACTTGGGGCTCCCGTCCAGGGCAACAGTCTGCGAAAGGAAATCAATCTGCCGCGGGGAGCTGCCGCCACTGCGGTGCGCGCGGTGTTCACCGCCTTGCAGCCAGGGACGCAGATGGTGAGTCTGCAATGGTGGGGCGTGGCGGACAGTGGGTTGCAGTCCCGCCTTGAGCAGGCGCGGCCGCACTATGATGCCGTGTGGGCGGACCTGATCTTGCCCGATGACCAATGGCCGGAGGTGAAGTTCGTGCGCGGGTTGCTGTTCGCTGAGACCGATCTGCCCGGATTGCGAGCGCGGGCCACGGGGGCGTCTTGGGGCGGGCATTTCAAAATCATCGAGGAGCGCGCCCGGCAGTCGCTGGCGCGCAACCCAGAAAAGGAAATCGGCGATTATCTGCCTTGGTCGGATTATCGTTATTTGCGCGAACGGGAGCAGGGGCTCGATCCGTGGATGGCCGAGCCGGTGCTGTGCGCGTTGGTCGGGTTGGTGCTCAACGATCGCACGCTGCTGCGGCACGCGCTGCGGTTTCTGATGTGCTTCGTGCACACCAAGCAGTGGTGCCAGTCGGCCGAGAGTCGGGCGCGAGGTTCGACTTGGGATCAACGCTGTTTTCTGGAGGAGATGACGGTCACGACCTGCGCGCTCGTGTTCGACTGGTTGCAGTTCGCCCTCACCGAGCGCGCCCGGGATCTCGTGCGCGTGGCGATCTGGGACAAAGGCCTGAGCATCCTCCAACGCGACATGGTTAAGTGGGAGTATGTTTATACCATCAACCAAGGTCCGTGGTTCTGCCGCGCACGGATCCTCGGCGGGCTGGTGCTGGAGCCGGCTTGGCCGCGGACGCGTAGTTATGTCGAGCAAGCCCACGCCGACATGCAAGAAGGTATGGCCAACTACATTCTGCCCGATGGTGGGGTGGACGAAGGCGTGGGGTATTTCAGCGTCACCCTGCATGCCGTGCTCGCGGGTTTGCTGGCCTATGCGCGGGCCCGGGGCAAACCCATCGCAGAGGTGTTGCCGCCGAATTTGGCGCAGAGCGGGCACTTCGTCGCGGTCATGTCGGCCATGAGTCCGGGTGGCGTGCTGCTGGATGGTGACAACAGTAATGACCGTTTCACCGGCGATGCCATTGCCTTACTGGCGGCGTTTTATCCACAGGATGTCTATGCGCGGATCGCCTTGGGCACGCTCCTGCAGATGCGGGGCAACACCTATTACCGCCAATACATGATTGATGGCCCCTTTGCGTTCATCGCGGGGCCGGCCGAGCTGCCTGCGCCGGAATGTATTGTGCCGCAGTTTGGCGTGTTGCCGCATACCGGGCAGCTCACGAGCCGGCGGGAAATTTCACCGGGTCGGTCGGTTCGGCTGCATCTCAGCGGCTGCAAGGCCCGCGCGAGCCACACGCATTTCGACAAGGGTGCCTTCACTTTGGAACTCGACGAGCTGCCGGTGCTGATCGATCGCGGCATGATCCGCTACGACGACATCCGCGGTTTTGCGCTCAAGCGGACCGATCTGCACAATGTGCTCGCGCCTGAATCCGCCGCCGGTGTGCCCCGCGTGCAGCCGCTGCCCGAGGTGCCGATCATCCCGGTGGGCGAGGGCGATGGCCGGCGCCTGCGCGCGCGCATTGCTCTGACGGACGTGTGGGCGCACGTGATGACGAGTTGCGAACGTGAAATCGTGTCAGACGCTCCAGAGCGCTTCACCGTGCATGATCGCGGCGTGCTGCGCTCGCCGCACGCGCTCGGGTTTCACCTGCACACGCGTGAGCCTTGGGTGATTGATGCCGGACAGCGGACGGCCACTTTGGTGGTGCCCGGCTGGCGGCTTACCGTCCACGCGCCGTGGGCGAAGGAAATTCGTCAACGCGAAGACTCCATCGACCACCGCCTCGAGCCGGTCTGGCACTTGGAATGCCGCCGGCCGGCCGGCGACTCCGCATTCGACCTCGTTACCCATTTTGCGGTCGTGCTGTGCTGATTATTCCCGCGGTGGGGGCTTTTTCGGCCTTTTGATTTGAACCCTTGCCCGGCCGCGCCTTGGTAGGGGCTGTGATGCATCGCTTCTTCATTCTATTTCTTCTGCTCGGCAGCCTTACGGCGGCTAGCGCCAGCCCGATCGCCGGAGCTTGGCGCATCAATTTGGAGCGCAGCACGGAGCTAAGCCCGTGGCGCACCTATGACCTGACCATCGAGGTCGCCGGTGACGAC
>JBDNGL010000012.1:0-21256 GCA_041689285.1 Opitutaceae bacterium | reverse complement strand
TTCCAGATGTTGGTCTCCAGATTGCGCCACTTGAGCAGTTGGGTGGTTGCGTAGGCCTCGTGGCGCAGTTCGAGGACGGGGCTCAGGCGCAGCTCCGCACGTAAGCGGGTGAAGGTGTTCTCCGTCTTCGCATAGTTATCGAGGATGTTGTAGTTGGTGCGCCGGGCCTCCGAGAGGACGCGCGGGTTGACCATACGGTCGGTGTTGCTGTTGAAGGTCCGGATCTCGGGCTGAGCGCCAGCGACGGTCGTGTTGATCACGGCATCATAGACGACGGGGTTGCCATAGTAGGACTCGTTCCAATCCTTGAGCAGGGTAGTGTTGAGTGTGAGCTTGAGCCGTTCGGTGACCTGCCAGTCGAGCGTGCCGGCGACGGCGTCGTAACGTTGGGCGTTTCTCTCCACGTAACCCTCGGTCTCGTTGTGGCTGTAGTCGATGCGGCCGGTCACGGTGGCCGGCTTGCCGACAGGCAGAGGACCACCCCAGCCCAGGCCGAGCCGGTAGCTGTCCCATGCACCGGCGCTGAGGAAGGCCTCCCCACTGGCGGTGATGGCTGGTGCCTTCGAGAGATAGTTGACGGCGCCGCCGATGGCGCCTTCGCCGAACATCAGGCCGGCGGGCCCCTTGAGCACCTCAACGCGATCGAGCAGGAATGAGTCAATGGTGCGCGATGACTGCGAGGCGGTGTTCTGGCGGATGCCGTCTCGTAAGATGCTAACACTGTTGGAGCCGAAACCGCGGGTGGAGTAGGAGGGAATGGAGCCAAACTGTGTGCCGCCGGTCATGCCGACGGCGGATTCGACGGCTTCGACGGCGGTGCGCAGACCGCGCAGTTGCATGACCTCCTGGGTGACGATAGAGACGGAGATAGGCAGGTCGCGGTTGGTCAAGCCGAGCCGCGAGCCGGAGGAGGGCGCGGCGTCGAGCGGCAGGCAGAAAAGTTTCTCCTTGTCGGCGGTTATGGCGATGGGAGCGAGCTCGACGGGTGAGTCGGCGAAATCATCGGCGAAAGTAAGGGCGGCTGTGGCGAGCCCCAAGGTGGCAAGGCGGAGGGAAGGGTAAAAATTCATGATAAGCGTGCAGGTGAAAAATCGCGTGGAGGCGGACCTGCGGCCGCGGGCACGGATCGCCGCAACGGGCGAACAGAAGAAAAAAGGCCGCGGGCAGGATTTGCCTGCCGGTGCGGTCCGACGGATCAGTTGCTGCCGCTCAGCAGCGCGGGGGCGGCACCGGCACCGGATCGGTGCGCGTGAGGCCGGAGTCGTGGGCGACTCCCGGCCAGGTGAACGCCGGGGCGTTCAGCACAAATTTCTCGGGCGTCTGCAGTGCTAGCAGCACCCGTTCGTAGCTGCGCTCGACTTGCTGCGCCGGGGTATTCGTTTTCACGTCATTCACCAAGGCGCAGATTTCGCAGGTGCCGGAGCCGTCGAAGGTTTTCTTCACGGCCTGGCTGAAACTCATGATGCGCGAGTAGTCGTTCATCATCTTGCCCCAGGCGACCACCTGCACCGCATCCCACATCGCGCCATTGGCGCAAAGCCACGCAAAGATCAGCGTGAGGACTTGAAGTTGGCGTCGCATGAACCCATCAGTTGGTGCGCACCGGGGCCTTCGCAAATTAAAATCGTGGCATGCCCGTCGGCTATAAGCCTAATGCCCGCGACTAATTAGCAGCGGCGACAACCATAACCACTGCCCCGTCGTCCGTTCACCCTTGCTCAAGACCACACGTTCGTAATGCGAACAAAGTCTGAGTCTTTACATTCATCCCCGATTGAAGGAATTGATCGCGATTGCGGAAGTCCTGGAACTGGCGGCGCGGGAACTGGCCCGGGCAGACCGCCGATGTGGGTCGAAGCAAAACGCCCGACGAGGGCGGGGTGCGACCCTGCGGCCAAGCTTAGAAGCACTGCTATGGAATGCCGTGGCCGCACAGGTGGGACCACAACTCGGACGTCGCGGCGATCGGGCATTGCTGGCCCGGGAGTCGGGTGTCCACTGTGCCCGCATCCGGGAATACTTTGACCTGAAGACGGCGATGCCTGACCCGGAGCGCGCACGGCAAGTGCTGATCTGGCTCAGTCGGCCAGCGGCCAGATTCAAGGTGCCCGCCGTGCGTAGCTAAGTTCGTAATACGAACCATGACAGAAGGGGGCGGGCGGCTAGGAAATGGGTGGGGGTAGGGTGAAGTAAGCGGTGGGGCCTCGGCTTAAAACCGGTCGAATTGGCTCATGCTCTCGCACTCAGGATTAGTCTTTGCCACCGGGGCGACGTGAGAATGCACTGCCGACGGCGATGGCCGGCCCCCACCAGCCGCGGCGGCGTAATTGATCGGCCCAGCGGGCTGGGCGCAGGAGTGAGAGGAGCGCGAGCAGCACCACGCCCACGGCGAGAAAACGCAGCACGAGCCAGGCGACGGCTTCCCATGAGCGTCCGGCGGTCAGCATGATAGCGGCCACGACGAGCAGTGGCAGCCAAAACTGCCAGCGCGAAAAATCGCGCAACACCCTGAGCCATTTCGACGGGCGCGCCGCGGCGGTGCCGCCGGTCGGTGCCGTCGCGGTGAGGCGCGTGGTTTCGCGTTCGATCAGTTCGCGCAAGCGCTTGGGCGGCGCGCGCAGCCGCCACGCAGTGGCTGTCACCCCGCCGGCCGCGAGCGCGTGTAGTAGCGCCCATGCCCCGACGAGCCATGGCAGGCCCGGCGCGGTGATCGACCAGTCGTCCGCGAGCCAAAGGACCATCGTGTCGTAGGCCTTGATCATTTCCCCGCCGAGCAGGAGATATTGCAGCACGAAACCCTGCGTCGCGGCCCACACCCCGATGAGCGTGCCGCCGATGACAACCCCGAGAAAATTCCAGCCGATGGTTTGCACGGCGGTGCCGTAGAGCAGCCCCTGCACGCAGATGGCGAGCATCGGGCGCAGACGATTGCCGGCGGGCGAAAGCGCCTTGAGGCCGGCGGAAATAAATGGCACCCAGATGACGCGGCCTGGCTGGGCAAGCCCGAAGCCGGTAAACGTCATCATCGCGCCCTGCAGACTGGAAAGCGCAAGCCCGCGCAGCGGGATCTTGGCCGCGTGAAGTGCGGAGCCCACGGTCATCTCGATGCCGCCGGCGGCGCCGCCGAAGAGCCCGAGGCGCGTCCACTCGCCGAAATCGGCGCACGCGCGTTGCAGTTGCACGAGGGCGTCGGGCGCATCCGCCGCGATGCGCAGATCGAAACGTTGGCCGATCTTTTCCTCGATGGCGGCCTCCAGTCCAGCGCGCACGGCGAGCACAACGATGCGCGGGGTGGCAGTGTGCACCAACGGCCAAAGCGGCAGTAACCCCTCGCCGCGCGCCTCAAATTTAGCGAACTCGTCCAACAGGACCAATGGGAGGCTGGCGGGCAGGGCGGCCGCCCAAGCGTGAAGCCGGACCCGGGTGTTTTCATCAAAGCGATAAGGTGGGCAGAGGGTTTCGTCGCGGACGAGCCAGGGGACTTCCTCGCCAGTGCCGAGCAGTTGCAGACGGTAATCGGCCGCGCCTTCGTCAAGGGCGGCGCGTGCTCCCGCGACGGCGATAAAGCCCTCCGTCCGTCCGCGGCGCGTGCCGTGCCACGCCGCGAGTTCGGCGAGCAGGCGCGTCTTGCCGGTGCCGGGCGTGCCGGTGATGGCAATGAGCAGGCCCGGGCCGGGCGAGGTTACAGAGACGGAAGACATGTAGGCATCATTGCGGGCAGCAGGCTGGCCGTGACAAGGTTTGATTGCGCTCGGGCGCATCGCCCGGCAACCACTGCTATTGATGTCCGCCGCTCCCGTAGTCCTGCCGTCCGTCACTGTGCTCAGCGGTTTTTTGGGCGCCGGCAAGACGACGTTGCTGCGCCATCTGCTCGGGCAGGCGGAAGGTCGGAAGTGGGCGGCGGTGGTGAATGACGTGGCCGCGCTCAATATCGACGCCCAACTGGTCGCGAACGCTGGGGCGCGGCGCGTGGTGGAGCTGGGCAACGGCTGCGTGTGCTGTTCCGTGCGTGACGAGTTGGCCGAGACGGTGGCGGAACTCGCGGCCACGCCTACGTCTGGCTCTGGGCAGGTCGGTGGCTATGAGCACATATTCATTGAGACCACCGGGGTGGCGGAGCCGCGCGCAGTGGCGGATTTGTTCATCAGGAAAAACGCCTTCGGCCGCAGCCTCGGAGATTTTGCGCGGCTGGCGGCGCTGGTGACGGTGGTGGACGTGCGTTTGCTTTTGAACGAATGGAAAAAGCCCCGCGCCGCCCGCGGACCGGACGAGCGGGTGAAGCCGATCGTCGAGCTTATGGCGCAACAGGCGGAGTGTGCCGATGTGCTGATACTCAACAAGGCCGATACGGTGCCCAGTGAGCAACGGGAGGCCGCCGCCCGGTTGCTGCACGGGCTGAACTCGCGCGCGGAAATTTTTCACACGGAGCACGGCCAACTGCCGGTCGAGGTATTGCTGGAGCGCCAACGCTTCGAGCCGATGGCGACGCTGCGCGCGGCGCGTTGGATCCGCGTGTTGGACGGAATGGCCGGCCCTGGCGGATCGCCCGCCGGCAAGATGACCATGGCGCGCCCGGCGGTCGCGCCCTACCTCGAGGCGGTGGCCCGGCACGAACGTGATTATGGCATCACGAGTTTCGTTTATCAGGCGCGGCGACCGTTTGCCGACGCGCGACTGCAAGCCTGGCTGGCCGAGCCGCTCCCGGCGGGTTTGCTGCGGGCGAAGGGCTACTGCTGGCTGGCGGAGCGCCCGGCTGACATCGGTTTTATTTCCGTGGCGGGCGGGACCGTGAGTTTGGAGTGGGTGGGCACGTGGGCGGCGGCGTTGCACGAACGCGGGGTGATCACCGCGGCGGAAATCCCCGCGGCCGCGCAGTCCAAATGGGTCGAACCGCACGGCGATCGCCGGCAGGAGCTGGTCTTCATCGGCACGCATCTGCATGAACCGTCGCTCCGAGCCAGGCTCGACGCGTGTCTGGTTCAGCCGGCCTGAAGGATTCCGTCCCCCGCGGTTTGTCATCTAATAGATGACAAACGGAATTGGTCAGCCCTCGGTTTTTAGCACGTAAACCGCGCCTTTTTCCGAGCCGATGGCGAGGCTACGGTCATCGGGTGACCACGCGAGTTTGGTGGCGGCGACCGGCATCTTCACCGTTGCGCGGAGTGGTTGTTTGCGCTCCGGACTCCACAATTGCACCACGCCATCTAGCGACGCGGTGGCGAGGAGTCCGTGATTTTTTTGAAAGGCGACCGCGCAAACCGGTGCGTCGTGTGGGAGCATGCCCGGTTCGCGACCCTCGGGTCCGGCACCGGCGCAATCCCAGATACAGGCGTCGCGCCCGCCACTGGTGGCGAGCCACCGCGAGGTATGATCGAAGGAGAGATGTTTCACCTTGCCCTCGTAACCGCTCATCTGGAATTCGAGATCGGTTTCAGGAATCCACAGGTGGACTGAGGGGTCCTGATTACCGGAGACGAGCCACTTGTGGTCGGGCGACCACACGAGTGCTTGGATGCCGTTGTTGTAAACAAACTCCTTTTGCGTGACGAAGTCGTCGGCGTCCCACAGGCACACGCCGCCGAAATACGATACCGCCACGCAGCCGCCGGCCGGTTCGGCAAGCTCAGGACGGGCGGGTTGGGCGGCGAGGGCGGAGATGGATTTGGGCGCATCCTTGAAGGTGTGTGCCACCGAGCCGTCGGCCCGCAATGCGACCAGCTTGCGGCCGGCCGTGGCAAAAAGTTTCGCGCCCACCCACGCGACCTGTTCCACCCAGCCGCCGCCCAGCTGGGCCGAGGCGGTGTGCTGGCCGGCGTGGGTGTCCCAAAATTTCACCTGCCCGTCCTGCCCGCCGGTGGCGAGTTGTTGCGGGCTTGTTAGGGCGGTCGCTAGGGGGCTGCCGGCCGGTTGCCATGCGAGGCAATTGGCGCCGTCGTCATGGCCGGGGAGGACATGATGCACCGTGCCGTCCATGGCAGTGAAAAGTGTGACCGGGCCGGCGGCGGAGCCGGCGGCCAGCAGGGTGCCATCTGGCGACCAAGCAAGGTCGATCACATAGTCGTCGAGCGCGGTGGCCCAGTGTTTGGTGAGATTCATCGATCGGTAGCGGGTAGTCAGTAGCGTTTAGGGAGGAGAAGAAAAGCCCTCAGATACAGAACTGCCCGGCCGTATAGATGGCTGCCTGAAAATTTCTATAGAATTTTATCGCCGAGGTGATTGACACCGGCAACTTCACCGCAGTTCGTTGTTCGTTCCGCATGGTGCGATTGTTTCCCCTACCCAATCCCCGACTGTTCCAAATCTCACGCTCGCTGATTTTCAGCCAACGGGAAAGGTTTGGCGTATGAAGCTGTTTTTTGTCGCCTGCATCCTAGCGCTTTCGCTGGGGAGCGCGTTCCTCCACTTGACGCTGCCGGGCAAGCAGAGCGAGCTGCCGGTCATGTGGTGGATCACGGCGGACGATCATTACAAGCAGGAGATCGTAACGGTCTTTCGCGAGTGGCTGCGCGACGAGGGGCTGCCTGACGTGGATCTGCGCATCGACAACAGCAATCAGGACGCGACCAAGAAACTCGTGCAGGGTGTGTCGGGCGTGGGTGCCGACCTGATGGATCTCTACAATTTCCAACAGGACCTTTTCCCCGCGACTGGCATGCTGCTCGACGTGACCGAGGAGGGGAAGCGGCTGGGTTTCTCACCCGATGACACTTATCCGGCGTTGCGAGATGATATCACGCAGAACGGTCGGCAATACAGTTTCCCGCGCAACACCGGCTCGGCGCTTTACTGGGTGAATGTCGGCACTTTCCGGCGGCTGGGCCTGACGCCGCCACCGTTTCGTTGGAATCCTGACGAGTTCGAGGCACTGGGAAAGCAGTTCGTGGCCGCGGCCAACCCGCCCGGCACCCGGCAGCGCGCTTACTTCGTCAATGTGGTCTCGCTTGATGTCATGAGACGCGGGCTGGGCTTGGCGAATTTCAACGAGACCGGCACCACTTGCACCTTAGATGATCCGCGGAATGCCGCCGTGATGGAGCGGGTGCGCAAATGGACGGTTGAGGACCGGCTGTTGCCGACGCGCGAGCAAGATGCGGCGATGGCGGCCGACATCAGTGGCTCGGGCAGCACGTTCTCGCATTTCGACTCCGGCCGTTTCGGGCTGATCTACACGGGCCACTGGGCCTTTATCATGCTCCGGCCGCGCGGCACCTTCGAGCTAGCTGCGGCCGAGGGCCCGCAGGACGGCTTTCCCAACACCGAGATGGGCGGTGGCTCCGTCGGCGTCTATGCCGGCACAAAATACCGCGAGCACGCGGTGCGGTTTCTGCAATTTCTGGGCAGCGGTCATTTCAACCGGCTTATCGTCCGGCAGGCCGATTCGCTTGCGCCGGTGCCGCGCTATGCGCAGACGGACGAGTTTTTGCGGCCGGTTGGCCGGGAGAACGAGTGGCCGGTGCATCAGGCGTTCGGCCGGGCCACGGCCGAGACGGGCATCACCGTGAGCAAGAGCCCGTTCGTCCTGCAGTCGGTCGTTTACCGGCTGGAGATGGAGATTTACGAATCGCTCCTGGCCGGGCGGCTGACACCGGCGGAGGCGGCCAGACAGATGGGTGAGCGGATCAACGCCGAGATCCAACAGGCCGTGCGGCGGGACCCCGGCCTGCGGGCGCTCTACGAAGAGCGCGTGGTGCGGCAAAGCCACATCGAGGCCAAGCGCGCCGCGGGCGAACGCGTGCCGGCGGCCTGGGTGACCGATGCCTTTCACCGCACCTACTACCGGGTGCAAGGTTGGTTGGAGCCGGAGGCGCAGCCATGAGGCTGGAGGCGCTCACACCGGCGGGGTTCGGCGAATCCGTTCCACAACGACAGGAGATAGCCCTATGAACAACCGCCGTTCCGAACTGCGCCGCACCCTGACCGGGGTTGGTTTTCTCCTGCCGAACATTCTCGGTTTTCTGGCCTTCACCCTCGTGCCGCTGGCGATGAGTTTTTTTATCGCGTTCACCGACTGGGACATCCTTCGGCACAACATCTTTCGCCGTGAATCGCTGAGCTTTGTGGGCTTCGAGAACTTCACGTGGCTCTTCACGCACCCGGAATTTTGGCACTACATGGGCAACACGTTCTTTCTGATGCTCGGCCTGCCGTTCGCCATCGCGGGCAGCCTCGGGGCGGCGCTGCTGCTCACACGCGTCAGCCGGCATCCGGCGGCATTGCGGGGCGCGCTGGTGCTCGCGACACTTGTGCTCATCGCCAGCGGACTGGTGTTGCTGGCGGGCGGCATGGCGGAGATGGGTGTATGGTTCATCTTCGGCCTGCTGGCGGCCGGGATGCTGGTGGGCGGTGTGCTCACCGGCGGCACGATCTACCGCACGCTTTTCTACCTGCCGCACTTCACTGCGGGCGTGGCGACCTTCGTGCTGTGGAAAAAGCTCTACAATCCGCAGACCGGGCCGATCAATTTCGCGCTCACGCCCGTGCTGGAGCAATTCGCCGCAGCCGTGCAGGTAGCGGCCCCGGTCTTTGCGGTCGGCGTGCCGCTGACGGCCGGCGTGCTGGCGCTGTTGCTGGCCGGCTGGCAGGTGCGGCGGCTGGTCCGCCAATGGGATGATGCGGCGGCGGGGTCGGTGGCAGTGGCCCTCGGGGCGGCGCTGTTGGCTCTGCCGGCGGGTTTTCTGCTGCATTGGCTGGGTATGGCGAGGCCGCTCGCGACGGCGGGCGTGATCGTGGTCGCGACGGCTTTGACGATATTCATTGTGCGCCGGCCACGGCCTTGGGGTCCGGTGTGCGCACGGGATGCCGGCGTGAGTGCGGAGATTGCGATCGGGCTCGGCCTTGTGCCGCTGCTGCTGCTGCTGGCTGCGGGTGTGGCGCTGGGAGCGGGGTTGCCGGCGGCTGCGGCCGGCGGTATCCAGCCGCCGAACTGGCTGGGCGACTACGCCTGGGCCAAGCCTGCCATCATGATCATGGCGCTCTGGGCGGCCATCGGCTCGAACAACATGATCCTCTACCTCGCGGGACTGAGCAACATCCCACCCGAGCTTTACGAGGCGGCTGACATGGACGGCGCGTCGTCGATGCAGCGGTTCTGGCACATCACTTGGCCGCAGCTCGCGCCGGTGACCTTCTTCATCTTCGTCATGGGTGTGATCTATGGCTTGCAGGGCGGCTTCGAAATGGCCCGCATCATGACGCTCGGTGGGCCGGCGGGCAGCACGACGACGCTCAGCTATTTTATCTACATCGAGGGTTTCGAGACCGGTCGGCTGGGCTACGCCTCGGCGGCGGCTTGGGTGCTCTTCGCATTGGTTTTCATCCTTTCGCTCCTGAATTTTCGTTTCGGCAACCGCAACGCCAATGACTGACCCCGCCACCCAAGCCCCGCGCAGCGGTCCCGGCCTGCACACCGTGATGGTGGTGCTGAGCCTGCTGATGGTCGGGCCGTTCGTGTGGATGGTGCTCACGAGCTTCAAGTCGTTCACCGAGGCGGCGGATCCGGCATGGATGCCCGGGGCTTTCCGCTGGGAGAATTATCCCGAGGTCTTCCGGGTCATCCCCTTCCTGCGGTTTGCGGCGAACAGCTTGGTAATCGCGGGCTGGGTGACGCTGCTGCAGGTGCTCACGAGCGCGATGGCGGCCTATAGCTTTGCCCGGCTGGAGTGGCCGGGGCGCGACCGCATCTTTTTCCTTTACCTCGGCACCATGATGCTGCCGGGACTGGTGATGCTCATCCCGACCTTCCAGCTGATGGTGCGATTCGGGCTGGTGGACACCTACCTCGGGCTCATCCTGCCGGCGGCGTTCAGCGCGTTCGGCACGTTTTTGCTGCGCCAGTTCATGCTGGGTATTCCGAAGGCGCTCGACGAGGCGGCGGAGATTGACGGAGCGGGGAAGTGGCAGATTTTCTGGAATGTCATCCTGCCGCTCAGCCGGCCGGGACTCATCACGCTCGCGATCTTCACCTTCATGGGCAATTACCACAGCTTCTTCTGGCCGCTGGTGATGATGAAGACCGTGGACAAGTTTCCGCTGCCCGTGGGCCTGATGCTCTTCGACTCGGAGCGCGGTCAGGCCACGCACTTGCTGATGGCGGGCGTGTCGATGTCGGTCGTGCCGCTGATCATCATCTTCATCTTCATGCAGCGGCAGCTCATCCGCGGCATCCAGATCGGCGCGGTGAAGGGCTGAGCGTCCTTCGGTCGTGGTCGCAAAGCCCGAGAGCCATCTGGCAGAGTTTTCCCGGCTGGCCCGCGTGGACTGGCCTGCCAACCGGATCCTGAATGTGGTATGCCACGGGCACAGCGTGCCGGCGGGTTATTTCGAGACGCCGGAAATCCGCACTTTGGAGGCGTATCCGCACCTGCTGCACCAGGCACTGGGCCGGCGTTTTCCGCACGCGGCCATCAACGTTATTGTGACCGCTATCGGCGGCGAGACCGCCGCGCGGGGCACGGCACGCTTTGCGACTGAGGTGTTGCCGCACCGGCCGGATGTAATCACGCTGGACTATGCACTGAACGACCGGGGTGACGGACTGGACCGCGCGAAGCAGGCATGGTCCGCCATGATCCGGCAGGCACAGGTGGCGGGTATCCCGGTGATCCTGCTAACTCCGACGCCCGACCAAGCGGCGTCGCTTGATGATCCGACCGACCCTCTAGTGCAACATGCAACGCAGGTGCGGACCCTCGCGGAGGATTTCGGCACGGGCTTGGTGGACAGCCTCGTGTTGTTCCGGAAGCAGGTGGCTACCGGGGTGCCGCTGGCTACGTTGATGTCATCGGGCAATCATCCGAACCTGCGCGGTCATCGTCTAGTGGCGCGGGGGCTCCTGAAGTGGTTCCGGTGACGGGGTGCCGAGGGCAGCAGTTACGAACCGAGCAGGCTATGGGCGAGAGTGCGCATGCGGGGCCAGTGGAGGTCGGGGATGGCGGCGCCGAGGTGCTGAACGGTTTCGCTGCCGAGGATTGAACCGATGGCGCCAGCCGCGGGCAGTGAGGCTCCGCGCAGATGGCCGTAGAGAAAGCCCGCCGCCCAAGAATCGCCGGCACCGGTGGTATCCACGACATGGTGCGCACGCACGGGCGCGATGCGGTGGCAGTCGCGGCCCTGCGTCACCCAAGCGCCCTCGGCGCCCAGCTTTACAGCGGCGATACCGCCGAAGCCAGCGAGTTCGCGGGCGAAGTTTTCGAAATCATCCCGCCGCTGAAAGAGCGCGCCGGCCTCGTCCTCGTTGGCGAAGACGATGTCCACACCTTGGCTGAGTTGTTGGAAAATCCAGTCGCGGGCGACGTCGACGACCTCGAAGGACGCGAGGTCGATGCTCAGGGTGCAGCCAGCCTCGCGGGCGCAGGTCATGACCTTGTTGGCGAGCGCGGGATTAAAGAGCAGGTAGCCCTCGATGTGCGCGTGGTGGGCGCCTTGGAAGTCGGCGACGGAGATTTCATCGGGATGCAGGGTCATCGCGGCACCGAGGTGGGTGCGAAGCGTGCGCTGGCCATCGGGGGTGACGAGGGAAAGGCAGCGGCCGTTGGGGAGGGTGGCGTGTTTGAAGCGGGAGCCGTCGCCCCCGGCGCCGGTGAAGTTGGCGTGGTAGTGCTCCGCTGTGGTATCGCTGCCGATCTTGCCGAGAAACGTGGTCCGCAGGCCCAAGCGGGTGGCGGCGAGGGTGGCGTTGGCGGCGGAGCCACCGGGCATTGTGGCGATATTGCCGTGCACCCGCCGCACAAGGCTGGCGATGTCGTCGTCGTCCACGAGGATCATGCCGCCCTTGTCGCCGGCGACATGGGTTTTGAGAAAGGCATCATCGACGTGCGTGAGCAGATCCATGATAGGGCTGCCGACACCGATGAAGTCGAAGGTGTGCGCGGTCGTCATAAGCTAAATAATCAGTTGGTGATGTGCATGCCGGTGGCGAGGAGCGGTTCGTCGTCCACCTCGATGAGGATGGAATACTCCCCGGATTGCGGGAAGGTGAGGTTGTGCAGCTCGTTGATGAGGTTGATGCGCTGGAGCGGGCCGGGCGATTCAAAGCTGCGTTCGAGCAGGGGTCGCATCTGGGTCGGGTCCAGACCGAGGGAGATGCGCACCCGATGGGTGCCGGCCGAGCAATCGCTAAGGGTGATGAACCACACCATGAAGGGATGCGTCACCGGAAAGCGGTGCGCGCGGATGTTGGAGAAAACCCCGAGAATGGTGTGTTTGCCGGTGGCGGGATCGAGATGCACGCCGTCACAGGTGAGCCAGGCGAGCAGCTGCGGTTTCGATTGCATTGGGCCAGTGGGAAGCCGGAGGCGGGATGGGGCAAATCATTTTGCTTGGAGGCGCGCCGGGGGCGCGGCTTAAACGGAGGCGTTCATGGAGCCCCTGCCGCCATTTTTCGATTCGCTTGCAGAATATCCGCGGTGGTTCGTCGCGGCGTGCCTCACCGTGGTGGCGGCACTGATCGTCTGGAGTATCATCAAAATGCTGAAGTGGACGCTCTACCTACTGCTAGCGTTGGTCTTGATCGCTGGAGCGGCGTTGGTGGTCTGGCTGCTGGTGAATCCGCAGTGAGGGTGGAGGGGTTCGCCGCGCCCTGCCCGAGAAATTAACCGCACCTGACAGGGTGAGCGGGCACGGCCCGGTGCTCGCCAGACGATGCCATCGCCGATATCCTTGGCGCCGTGGGGGCCGGCGTTAAACGCGGCGAGGGTGCGGCGACTCCACCAATCCGGGTCAAAGGCCAAAGATTCTGCGTCTGCTACCGGGCAAACGGACTCTGTTCTTGTCTCCGCGAAAGCACCCCGCTTAACCCTTGCCGATGAAATACATTTTCGTGACGGGCGGAGTGGTTTCGTCGCTGGGCAAAGGCTTGACGGCGGCGTCGCTGGGGGCGCTCCTCGAGATGCGCGGCCTCGCTGTGCGCATCCAGAAGTTCGATCCCTACCTGAACGTCGATCCCGGCACGATGAGTCCGTTCCAGCACGGCGAGGTGTATGTCTTGGAAGACGGGGCCGAGACGGACCTCGACCTCGGCCACTACGAGCGTTTCACAAGCGGCAAACTCTCCCGGCTCAACAGCCTGTCCTCTGGTCAAGTCTATGAAAGTGTGATCCAGAAGGAGCGGCGCGGCGACTATCTCGGCAAAACCGTGCAGGTGATTCCGCATGTGACCAACGAGATCAAGGAGCGCATCTACGCGGGCGGCAAGGGTGCTGACATCCTCATCACGGAGATCGGCGGCACGACGGGTGACATCGAGGGCCTGCCGTTTCTGGAGGCGATGCGCCAGTTCGCCCTCGAGATCGGTTCGAAGGACGTGATCTTCATCCACGTGACGCTGGTGCCATTCCTGCAGGCCGCCGGCGAACTCAAGACGAAGCCGACCCAGCAATCAGTGGCCAAGCTGCGTGAAATCGGCATCCAACCGCACATCCTCGTGTGCCGCACCGATCATCCGCTGGAGCACGACCTGCGCGACAAGCTCTCGATGTTCTGCAATGTGCCGGTGAAGGCGGTCATCGAATGCCGCGATGTCGCCCATTCCATCTACGAACTGCCGCTGGCGCTGCAGAAGGAGGGTCTGGACCAGCTGGTGCTCGATCTCTTTGGCCTGAAAAATCCGGCCCCTGAGAAAAATATCTGGGAGAAGATTGTGCATCGCGTGATTCATCCCGCCCGCGAGGTGACCATCGGGGTGGTGGGCAAATACATCGAGCTGCAGGACGCCTACAAATCGGTCTATGAATCCATCACGCATGCCGGCATCGCCAACAACTGCCGCGTGAACATCGTCCGCATTGACGCCGAGGATCTGGAAAAAAAGGGCGGCTTGACGGTCATGAAGAAGCTCGACGGCATCCTGGTGCCGGGCGGCTTCGGCGACCGCGGCACGGAGGGTAAGATCGCCGCAGCGCGTTACGCCCGTGAGCACAAGATCCCGTATTACGGCCTGTGTCTCGGCCTGCAGATTGCGGTCATTGAATTTGCCCGCAACGTGCTGAAACTGAAGGGTGCGAACAGCACCGAGTTTGATCCCGCTTCACCGCATCCCATCATCAACATGATGGAGGAACAGAAGAAGATCATCGACAAGGGCGCGACCATGCGGCTCGGCAGTTACGAGTGTGCCCTCACCGCCGGCACCCGGGCGCACAAGGCCTATGGAGCCGACAGCGTGCGCGAGCGGCACCGGCACCGTTTCGAAGTCAATAACGCCTACGTCGGCCAGCTGCAGCGCGCCGGCCTGCTGGTCAGCGGCATCAACCCGCGCCGCAATCTCGTGGAGATTGTCGAGCTGAAGGATCACCCGTGGTTCCTCGCCGTGCAGTTTCACCCCGAGTTCCAATCGAAGCCGAATCAGGCGCACCCCCTCTTCGCGGCCTTCATCGCGGCGGCGCTGAAGCAGCGGAAAAAGAAATGACCCCTTTACGGACATCAGAGATCTTGGAACGGGTTTGCGCTGTGGCCCGCCTTGCTCCCTGATGGCCTGAGTCCGCGACCCATCCCCGTGCTTTACGATCCCAAGAAACTCCTCCTGATCGCCGGCCCCTGCTCACTGGAATCCGAGACCGTGTGCCGGGCGGTAGCAACACAGCTCGCCGAGATGCGCAGGGCGTATCCGCAGCTTAACCTTGTTTTCAAGGGCTCCTTCGACAAGGCCAACCGCACTTCCGTCGCCGGCCCGCGCGGCACGGGTCTCGAGGAGGGGCTGAAGCTCCTCGCGCTTATCAAGCGCGAATACGGGTTCCCCGTGCTGACCGATGTGCACGAGCGCGAGCAGCTCCCGGCGGTGGCCGCTGTGTGCGAGATCATTCAGATCCCCGCCTTTCTCAGTCGCCAGACCGACCTGCTCCTCGCGGCGGCGGCGACTGGCCGCATCGTCAATGTAAAGAAAGGCCAGTTTCTCTCCCCGCAGGAGATGGTCCATGTGACCGGCAAGCTGCGCGAGGGGAAGGCCACCGAGATCTGGCAGACCGAGCGCGGCACGACCTTTGGCTACCAGAACCTCGTCGTGGATATGCGGGCCTTCGCGATCATGAAACAGAATGGCTATCCGGTGATTTTCGACGCGACACACAGCGTGCAGCTGCCCGGCGCGGTCGGCGGCAAGAGCGGCGGCCAGCGCGAATTCGTGGCGCCGCTGGCACAGGCGGCCCTCGCGGCCGGGGCCGACGGGCTCTTCATCGAGACGCACCCCGATCCGGCTAACGCACTTTCTGACGGACCCAATATGGTGCCCCTCGACGAACTGCCTGCGCTTATTGGACGCTGTCTCGGCGTGTGGCAGGCCGTGCGGCGTTGACCCGCCGTGTTTCCCACCCACACTGCTGGGAAAAGACCCCAATGGAAACCTTCATCATCGATGTGCCCGTGCCCTCCATGGGCGCCACCGTCAGCGAACTCAACGTCATCATCGTCAAGGTCGCGCCCGGCGACCGCGTGACGAAAGGCCAACGGCTGGCCGATTTGGAGAGCGACAAATCCGCGTTTGAATTCGAGAGCCCTTGCGACGGCGTGGTCCACGCCGTGCACGGCAAACCCGGGCAGACGATGACCTCAGGGGATTTGTTTTTTCAGCTTGAGACCAGCGACGAAAGCCAAGTGCACCTCAAGTCGCAGACGGTGATGAAAGCCGCGGCTTCGGCGACCACCGTGGCCAAACCGGCGGCGGTATTGGTGTGGACGCCGCGCGCGACCAAACTGGCGCAGGAAGCGGGACTTGATCCGGTGCAGCTCACCGACATCGAGGCCACGGGTCCCGGCAACCGGGTATCGGGTGACGACGTCCAGCGCCACCTCGCGAATCGCAAGGGTTGAACCAGTCGGAGAAAGCCGTCCCGCGGATTACGCGGAGAGACGCGGCTATTTCTTATCAGCGGTTATCAACGAAATCCGCGGAGAAGGGATTTGTGACATTCTCTGTTACCCCGGCAGGATCAATTCAACCGTCACGCCGGCGGGAACTTGATGGTCGATTTGCCAGCAACCGCTTGAGTCGCGCGTGACGTTTACTCTGATCGGGCCACGGATGGTGGGAACTACTCCTTGGAGATCGCGGAGCGGGCCGGGCTGCGGGGCGATGCGCACGCGGCCGTAGCCGGGCGAGAGCGGACGCACACCGAGGACAAAGCGGGGAATGATATTCGCCGGGGCGGCACCCCACGCGTGGTTCCAGTCTTGATTCGGTTTGAAGCGATTGTCCCAAGCTTCCCACGTGATGGTCGCGCCCTGCCGCAGCATGTTGGGCCAACTGCGATCTGTCGGTGCGGTCATGAGGCCGATGGCATACTCTGCCTCACCGGCCTCAAACAACGCCTCCAGCAGATACTGGACGAAGTAAACACTGCAGGCCATGCCGCGGGATTTTAAGAAGGCGACGACTCCGGGTTTTGCCTCCGGCGGCACGAGTCCGAAAGCGAGGGCACAGACACTCGCGTGAAACGCCTCATGCGCGCTGCCCTCGCCGTCGCGGTAGCGGCCGGTAGCGGGATGGAAAAAAACGCGGTGAAAACTGTCGCGCGCGTGGACGGCGGCATTGGCGAAATTGGTCGCTTCCACTTCGCGGCCGAGGGCGGTGGCGATGCGTGCCATCAGGTGCAGCGTGTGGCAGTGAAACGCATTCACTACCGTGTTGACGGGCCGGAAGTCGTAATCGTCGCGCTCGCCGGGCGGCCAGTCCACGAGGTCGCGGAGGTCGCTAGTGTCGACGAGCCCGTCGGGCCGCGCACGCTGGAGATAAATCTTTTCGCGCGCTAGCACGTCGTAGCAGCGCTCAAGGGAGCGGGCGTCGCCGGTGGCTTCGTAGTCGGCCCACGCCATCATGACCGAATGCGATTTCCACTCGGTGGGCCAGGTGGGATGGGCGAGCAGGTATTCATGACTGTGCCGGGCGAGGGAAAACTCACGATCCACGGCATAGTGGCCGAGCTGGTTGAGGTAGGCGTCGGCCTCGTAGGGGATGCGCTCGCGGTCGCCATCCACATAAACGCCGCAAAAGGTCGTCCCTTGGATCGAGTATTTGCAGAACGCCCACACCGCATCGAGCGCGGGATCGGAGGAACGGAAGGTCGCGGCGCTTTCGTCGAAGGGATACTCCAGCCGCACCTGCACCAGATCGGTGGCGGCGAGGGTGCCGGTGTAACCGATGATTTCGACGTAGCGAAAAGGCAGGACGATGCCGAACTCCGGCGGCAACAGCACGGCTGCGCCGGTGGTGTTGCGCTGGTCTACAGGTGTCTCAACGCGATAATGGTGGCGGCCGGGCTGAAGCGTGAGCGACACATTGGCGGCGCGGATGGTGCCGCCGGGATGGAGGTCGACGGTGTCGCCGAAGTTTTTCTCCCCGAGCCTAACTGCCACCGTTTCCGCGCTCGTGGATGCAAGCGTCAACTCCAGCCAGCCGAAAGCGTGCCGGCCGAAATCGGCGAACCAGCAGCCTGGCGCGGTTGCGCGCAGGACGGTGGCCGCATATCGGCGCGGCAGCACTGGGTAACGGCTCACGGTGGTGGCATCGGGATGGGTCGCGAGCGTGAAGGTTTGCGGTTCCGACCAAGGGCCGGGCTCAGCGCCGTAGCCCCAGACCCGCACGCGCCAGCCATAGGTGCCGCCGGGTATAAGTGGCGGACCGCCATAGGTGAGGTTGATGGGTTCAGTGCGCGCAAGCTGGCCACTGTTCCAAGTATCGCCTTCGCCGCGGTCGAGCCGTCTGGCGTCGCGGGCGACAATCACCTGACAGGCCGTTTGCGCTTCGCCCTGCAAGCTCCAGCCGAAGGTGGGCTGTGGGGTGGCGATGGCAGTTAGCTCGGGCCGGGCCAGCAGGTCGCAGAGCAGTCCGGTGGGCGCGGGCATGGGATAATTATTTTACCACAAAGAACGTCAGGAGCGCAGAGAACGAGGCCAGCATACCGGAAGAACCGTCGCGACTTGAGGAGGCTGGCCACACAAATTTGCGAATCTCGAACTTGTAGGAGCCGAAGTAAATTAACAGGCCGTGTTCGATCCGGGCTGATTTCAGATAGCCAAGAATCTGAGTCACGGATTCAGAAGCCAGAGTTTTTGCGGTCTTTAATCCTAAAATAAGCTGATTTTCGACGATCATGTCGGCCAGATACTCGCCGAGAAGCGTGCCGGCTTCATCGAATACTTGGATACCGTGCTGCTGTTTCACAGCCAGTCCGAGTTTACGCAGACGATGCGCCAGCGCGTTTTCACAGACTTTCTCCAAATGACCGTGGGCGTGATAGACGTGGATATCATAAGCCGTCTGCCTGACCTGATCGCAGAGTTCCTTGATGGGTCTCATGTTTAGTGGGGTTAAAGTGGATCTGGGACAACGCAGAGGGGGCGATGAGGCTACAGATCGGCTGCTCCGGGCTCTTTGCTTCATTGCGGTTAACTTCCGCCCGCTTGGTCACTGGTTTTGCAGCTCATAGCTCAGGATGCTGAGCGCGTAGGTGGCGGCGGTTTCGCAGCGCAGGACGAGCGGACCCAGCGTGACGAATTCGAAGCCGCAGGTCTTGGCGTGACTGAGCTCGGCCGGGGTGAAATCACCCTCGGGGCCGACGAGCCAGAGCACGTTGCGAGGCGGACGATTTTGGGCGGATTGAAACGCAGCGAGGACCGCTTTCAGCGAGCGCGCACCGGGTTGCAGGCTGGCGATGAGCTTCAGGTCATAGCCGCGGGCGGACTCCATGAAGGCGGCGGCGGCTTGCACGGGTTGCACCTCCGGCACGAAGGGATTGCCGCACTGTTTAGCGGCCTCGAGCGCGGCAGTCTGCCATTTTTCGATTTTCTTGTCTTGCCGACCACCGTCGAGATGGACCTGCGTGCGTTCGCTCTCCAGCGGCACGATGTGCGCGGCACCGATTTCCGTGGCCTTGCGCACGATGGCATCCATGAACTGACCTTTCGGTAGCGCCTGTCCGAGGGTGATGGTGTAGGGCAGAGGTTTCATCTTCTGCCGAAAGCGCACGGTAAGGACGGCGGCGTTTTTGCGGTCGTCAGTAAGTTCGCAGATCCACTCCGTGCCGCGGCCGTCAAAGGCGACGACGGTGTCGCCGGGCTTGGCGCGATTCACCGCCACGAGATGATGCGACTCCTCGGGCGACAGGGTGAGGGCGGCGGGTTCAGCGGATGCGGGGGAGCAGTAGGCGCGGAAGTCGGGCATGGCCCGACAGGGAAAATCGGCTGACGGGTGGTGTCGAGGGTTGAAAACCAGAAAGGGCGCTCCACTGGATGGCGGAGCGCCCTTGCCGACTAATAAACTACAAACTATGAACCAAGCAAAGAACGGGTAACTAACACGGGGTATGACGCGGCAAGGGGGCCGACGTTCAAAATTATTCGTTCCCCGGTAGGGCCGCAGAATACTTGAAGCCAACGCAGGCTTGATTGCGCGGGGCCGGCGGGTATCTCTCCGCCACCCTGATGTATCGCCTTTACCGAGCTTTCTTTCCGCGTGGGTTGACGGTTGAGGATGCTTTAGGGGTTCCGCGGCACCGCCGCGGGTGGTTATGTCCTATACGCCCCGCCTGACCAAACGCGAGACCCGCGACTCGCTCGCGTGGTTCAACTGGAACATCAGCCTGCGCGGCGTGTTCGAGACGATCTGTGGTGGCACGACGATGGTCTTCGTGGCCTTCGCCTTGGTGCTCGGCGTGCCCCCGGATGCGATGGGCTACTTCATCGCCGTGATCAGTTGCGCCTGCATCGTGCAATTGCTGGGCATGCCGCTGGCCAACCGGGTGCGGCGGCGCAAGCGCTTCATTCTGGCGGTCGCCCTGTTTGAGCCGCTGCTGTTGATTGCGGCCGTGCTCGTCACGCCGTGGCTCCCACCCGCCCTGCGACCGGTATCGCTCGGCCTCGCTGTGTTTGCGGCCGCCGCCTGTCTGCACCTGACCCGGCCTTTCTCGGATGATTGGCTGGCCACGACCATCCCGAGTGGCTTGCGCGGTCGCTACATCGGCCGGCGCATCCGGGTGTCCAGCATTGCGATCATCGCCTCCACGTTGGTGGTGGGTGCCGGGGTGGAGCTATTGGGCAAGGACAACGCCGGCGGGCTCGCGGCGTTGCTGCTGCTAGGGGCGTTGTTCGGCGTGGGCGCCGCCCTGATGCTGGTCAAAGCGACCCAACCGGTGTTGCAGGAGCCGGCGACCTTTGCGCTGGCGGATTTACGCGCGGTGTGGCGCACGGGGCCGTTCATCCGGCTGACCATCGGCACCGTGCTGCTGATGCTGCCGTTCTATTTTGCCGGTGCGTATTATCAGGTTTTCAACCTCGAGGTGGCGGTGATGCGTCCTTGGATGATCGCCGCCATGGGGATGGGCTATCTGGTCGTGAAGCTGCTGCTCACTCCTTGGCTGGGCGGAATCTGTGACCGGGTGGGGCCACGGCTGATGCTGTGGGTCACGGCGCCGATCTATGCGGCTTTCTTCCTGTGCTTTCCCTTCGCGGAGCCGGGTCGGGCATGGCCCCTCATGTTGGCGTGGGCCTTCGTGGGATTGGCCGACGGGATTTACGGGGTGGCGGCACCAGCGGCGCTCTATGGAACGATTCCGGCGCAAGGTTCACGGCCGGCCTATTTTGCCGTGTATAATCTGGTCAGCTTGGGATGTTACGCAGTCGGCGGCGTGCTGGCGGTGCCTTTGCTGGGACTGCTGAATCAAATCGACTGGAGCTGGGGTCCAGCCCGGCTCGGTGGCTATCATCTTTTCTATGCGCTCTGCGGCCTCGTGATGATTCCGTGCACGCTGGCGGTGGCCCTGTTTCCCGCGGGCCGGCTTAAAACCGCTGCCCTCAACCCGGGAGCTGAATCGCGTCCGCCGAGCTGATCTTGCCATGCCCACAATCACCAGCGACCCGGCCAGTGTCGTGCAACGACAGCTTGAGGCCTACAACGCCCGCAACCTAGACGCCCTCATGGCGATCTATGCGGCGGACGCGCAAATGTTTGAGCACCCCGACAAACTCCTCGCAGAAGGCACGGTAGCGCTGCGCGAGCGATTCGCCGCGCGCTTTCGCGAGCCCAACCTGCACGCGACGCTGCTGCATCGCATCGTGGCCGGAGCCCTGGTGCTCGATCACGAACGGGTCACGCGGACTTTCCAAGAAGGTCCAGGCGAGGTGGAACTCGTGATGACCTACGAGGTGCAGGCCGGCCGGATTGTGCGCGCTTGGATTATCACCGGAACGAGGAAATTACTGCCCCGGTAATGTGGGGTCGGCCCGTCCTCGCTCCAAAAGCCCAAGGCGCACAGTTTTCTTGCCACTCGGG
>JBDNGL010000011.1:0-2468 GCA_041689285.1 Opitutaceae bacterium | reverse complement strand
TTTCACCATGTCATTCGCCAAGGCGCAGGACCTGTTCCGACTGGCCGAAATGGCCAAGGCGCGCTACCGCGGCGTAAGCTTGCGCGACATCATGGAAGAGTTCGCCGTCAATGAGCGAACGGCCCGACGCATGGCACGTGCGCTCGAGGACGTGTTCCCCCGGATTGATGTTGCCACGGATGACGAGCGCCGCCGCTGGTGGTCTCTGCGCGATGTCGATTACATCCGCCACCGTGGGTTTCGCGACAGTGAAATTGCCGCGCTGGATCTGGCGATCCGCAGGGCCGAGCGGGACGGGGCTGCGAACGAGGTCAAATCTCTTACCGAGATGCGCGACCGGCTCCTGGCGTCTGCGTCGCCCCCGCAGGCGCGTTCGGCCGAAGTGAGTTCCGAGGTCATGCTCGAGGCGAATGGGTTTGCCTGCCGCCCCGGGCCAGCGAGTCAGGCTTCACCGCATTATCTGCGGCTGCTGTTCGAGGCCTTCATCGCGCCGATGTCGATCCGCATGACTTACCGGAGTGCCCGCGATGATGCACCCCGCGAGCGGGTTGTGGAACCTTACGGCGTCATCCTTGGCACCCGGCATTACCTTGTGGCGCGCGACACGACGCCGGAGCGGCGGATTCGTCAGTATCGATTTGACCGGATCAGCGAAATGGCTGTTACGGGGCAGGACTTCGTGCGCGATCCGGACTTTTGCATCAACGCCCACTGCGCACAGTCTTTTGGATCGTTCTTCTCTGAGGCCGAGCACGGGCCCGTCCGCTGGCGCTTTGCGCCCAGCGCTGCGCCTGTCGCGCGCGACTTTCGGTTCCATCCAAACCAGGTGATGACGGACATGCCAGATGGCGGCCTGCTGGTTGAGTTCAGCGCGAGCGGATGGGTGGAGATGGCCTGGCACCTGGTCTCGTGGGGGAAGGCGGTCGAAGTGCTGGACCCGCCTGAGCTGAGCATTATGCTGGAAAAGGTGCTGGGCGGTGACGTGGGCGTCTTGCCGTGATGGCCAATGCTGATTTGCCGACATTTGCAGCCCGTATGCAAAGGGCAGAAAGCGGACCTTCGCTGCGGGTGCGAGACAGCGTAGGCGTGGTCGTGAGATGCGAACACATGGTGTGCGTTACTCCTCAGCACACATCGACGCTCACAACATTTGATGTGGGCTAGCACAAGGATGGCTATGGTGTGTAAGCTTCAGACAATTTGGAACTGAAACCCAGCTCCGCTTGGAAGGCTCCCGGAAAGGTCCTGTAAGCCGATTATCGTTGACAGAGTCCGAATTTCTGGTTTCCGAGGAGTTCGAAACTTTGAAATGTCCTTGCCACGTGTTGCGGTTCTCATCGGACCGAATAATTGCGGCAAAACCTCAGTGCTAAAGGCCTTGCAACTTTCATTAGGTGACTACGGACGTTACCTTTCGGACGAAGATTTTCACATAGATGAAAACGATAATCGGTCAGGGCAAATAACCGTTGATGTCCGCATAGTGGCAACGAACGAGAAAGAAGAGCGGGTTAATGCTTTCGCGAAGGAGTGGAAGAACGAGTTTGGTGATAAGATACAGGCAGACTTAGCCGGCAATCAATTCTTCGCTTTCCGAACCACGGCGAAGCCCCAGCCAGCAAAGACGGGTTTTTTGGTGGAACGTTACACCCTTCTGGAATGGGTGGATTTTGCAGGTTGGACATCTGTCTCCCCATTACAGAGTCAAAAATTCTTTGCTCGATCTGAATTTGTTCCTTTTGTATCTATTGATGCGCAACGCGACATCCACCAAGAGTTGAACGAAAAATCATCCTTTGTCGGTAGGGTGCTTTCACAAGTCAAATACGACAAAGCTGACGTTGATATTCTTGAAAAAATGATCTCAGACATTAACGATGAAGCAGTTGCAAAGAGCGTTCCACTGGCGCGGCTTAAAGATCATTTAAAATCATTGAACGATTCATTCGGTGGGGGCGGTAGCGCTGATGTGACACCCTTTCCGAAAAAGCTACGAGATCTCTCCAAGAATTTTAGCGTTCACTTTGGGAACACGGCAGCCAGTTCCTTCTCTATGGAATACCATGGGATGGGGACACGGAGTTGGGCGTCGATGTTGGCAGTCAAGGCATTTACGGGCTTGATGGAAGAACTGCACAAAGCAGAAGCAGAACCTTACCATCCAATTATTGCCGCTGAAGAACCAGAAGCACACTTGCATCCAAACGCACAAAGGTCACTTTTTACTCAGTTATTTAGCGCTACTGGACAAACCATTGTAAGCACTCATTCACCATACCTTGCTGCCATGTGCGCGCTTCCAAATTTAAGATCGCTCTCAGCACGTGGACAGGGCAATCGCTTTTGGCCTAAGTTACTGATATGTTGTTCAGAAGTTGGCGTAGGAACATATCATCCCAGCCTGCGCGCTTGAGTTTGATAGACAGGGACGTCTTCGAGGTATCGCGTCGAACCACGTCGAGTGCGCG
>JBDNGL010000010.1:0-11597 GCA_041689285.1 Opitutaceae bacterium | reverse complement strand
CGCGCAATTTTGAGCACGGGTTTGCGTCCATCGCGCGCTTTTTTCCCGAGGGCAAGGGACTGCTCGGGACGATCGAGGAGTCGCTCTGGCGCGAACTCGGCATTCTAGGTAAGAATGGCGGCCAGCTCGTCTTCGACGACCAATACATCACCACGGGCGGTCAGATCTACGAGCTCCTCATCGGCCACGACCGGATGCTCGGTGATCTGCGGCCGGCGGCGTATGCGAAGCTCGGGCTCGGTGGGGCGTCGCTTTGCTGCCATCCCTATGATATCTGCACCGCGTTGATCCTGCAGGAGGCGGGCGGGCTCGTGGAGACACCCGATGGCCGGCCACTGCGCGCGCCGCTCGACACGACTTCGCCCATCGCCTGGATGGGCTACGCCAACCTCACGCTGGCACAGACCGTCCGACCGGTGTTGAAGCGGCTGATGGAAAAACATTTCTGACATGAAGACCGTCACAGGCGAGGCACCGGGCCGGTTGGATTTTATGGGCGGGGTCGCGGATTACAGTGGAGCTCTGGTTTTGGAAATGCCACTGGCACTGACCACGCGGGTCACCTTGATGGAAACCGCCGCCGCCGAGCTGGTATTTGCGAGTGCCGATGAAGGCTACTGTTCGTTGCCGCCCGGCACGGGTCTCGTCGATATCCCGAAGTGGGTGCGCTATCCCTACGGGTGCTTCCTGTTGTTTTGCGCGGCGCAGCGCTGGCAACCGCGGAGTGGACTCGTCTTCAGTATCGAGTCGCGCGTGCCGGCCTCAATGGGCGTGAGCAGCAGTGCCGCGTTAGAAGTCGCGACGCTACGCGCGCTCGAGAAATTATCCGGCATGAGATTTAGGGGCACGGCACTGGCCCGATTGGCGCAGCGCGCCGAAAACGAGATTGTCGGTGCGCCTTGCGGGTTGATGGATCAACTCGCTTCCGCGAATGGCGTGCGCGGGGCCCTGCTGCCGATTTTGTGCCGGCCCGATGTGGTGGCTGCGCCGGTAAAGCTGCCAGCCGGATTTATTGCGGTGGGCTGGCCTAGCGGGGTGAAACATGCGGTCACTGCGTCACCTTACGCTACGGCTCGAGCCGGTGCGTTCATGGGGAAAAAACTCATCGAACATGGCACCGGCCGAAAGCTCGCGCATGTCACCGAACTTTCGCCGTCAGAGCTGGGCAACCTGCCCTCGAAAGTTTTGCCAGAGGCCATTACGGGTCGCGCCTTTATCGCGCGTTGTGGCGGCGTTGACGATCCGCTGACGAAAATCAATTCTGCGCAGACCTACGCGGTGCGGACGGCGGCGGCATTTCCGGTTGGCGAGAATTTTCGCTGCACCTCGGCCCTTGCGCTGTTGCGCGGAATCAACCCGCGCAATTGCGAGGCCTCATTACCTATTTTAGGTGAATTACTATTTCAGTCGCATGCCGGTTACACGTCGATCGGGCTCGGTTGTCCCGAGACTGATGGTATGGTGGCGGCGGTGCGTGCTCTCGGTCCGGCGAAGGGGTTTTACGGTGCGCGGGTGAGCGGCGGTGGCAGCGGTGGCACCGTGGTGGTCTTACTCAAGCAATCCTCACTACCGGTTTTGCGCCGATTGGCGGGAAAACTTCGATTTACCAACGATAAGCTGGCACTGCTGGCCTGAACCATGAACCTCATCGGGGTCGATATCGGCGGAACCAAATGTGCGCTTAGTGTGCCGGACGGCGCGGACCGCGTGCGGGAGGTCGTGCGGTTTCCAACGACCGGGGTGCGCGCTACCCTTGACCGGATTTTTGCCGAGATCAAAAAATTGGCACCGGGTCCGGATCCGGTTTTTGGCGTGTCTTGTGGTGGTCCGCTCGCCGCGAAGCACGGACTGATTCTATCGCCACCGAATTTGCCGGGCTGGGATCGCATCGCAATCTGTGATGAAATTAAGCAACGTTTCGGCGGCCGGGCGTTTTTGATGAATGATGCCAATGCTTGCGCGCTGGCCGAGTGGCAGTTTGGTGCCGGGCGTGGTTGTCAGAGCATGCTGTTTCTCACTATGGGCACGGGGATGGGGGCGGGCATCATTCTCGATGGCCGGCTCTACGATGGCGTGAGCGGCAACGCTGGCGAAGTCGGCCACCTGCGCCTCTCTCCAGAAGGTCCGATAGGTTTCGGCAAAGCCGGCTCGTTCGAAGGATTTTGCTCGGGCGGCGGTATCGCGCAACTGGCGCGGCAGCGTGTGGCGACATTCGCCGGGGTGAGCGCGCTGAAGCAACTAGTGCCGGAGAAACTCACGGCACAAGAGGTCGGTCGGGCTGCCGAGGTTGGTGATGCACTGGCTTTGGCCATCTGGCACGAAGTGGGGGAGCGACTCGGCGAAGCGCTGGCGGTGTTGATCGATATATTGAATCCCGAGCGCATTGTCATCGGTAGCATCTACCAGCGCTGCGAACGTTTCATTGCGCCTAGCATGCAGACCGTGATCGCCCGCGAGGCGCTGCCAGACAGCGTGCGTGATTGCGCAGTGCGACCGGCGATGTTGGGCGACGGCATCGGCAGTTACGCGGCGGTCGCCATTGCGCGGTATCACACCCACGTCTGAAAATTTCATGAGCAACCTCCCCACTATCGCCGGCCGCTCCCGCGGCCTGCTCTTTGATGAAAGTGATCTGCCGCGAATCCGGGCTAACACCACGGATCCCCGCTTTGCTGCCTTCTGGCAGGAACAACTGGCGACCGATGTCGGGGCCGACACGACTTTCCTCACCAAGGAACTGCGGCTGACCAACCATGTGGTGCATCTGCTGCGGGCGCAGCGGATTTTGGAAAGAGCCGCCTTTATCTTTCTCGTTAATCGTGACCCTGCGCAACTGACGTTGGCGAAACTGGCCCTGCAGCGGATGCTGGATTATCCGGAGTGGGATAGTTTCACCGAAGGCGGGCGGCAGATCCTCGGCTTGCAGCGAGCGACGGAGGGCACTGCCGCGCTGCTGCTCGCGCTGGACTGCCTAGGCAATGCGCTCACGGTGGCCGAAGTCGCGGAAGTCGAGGAGGCCGTGCTGATGAAAGGCGTGCCGGCGTGCCATGCCACCGTTTACGGACTGAAATATCCCGACCGTGTGCGCGGCTGGGAGTGGAGTCCGCGCAGCGAGGTGGATGAATTACGGCACATCGACCTCAAGCGCTGGCCACTTATACTCAACTCCACGAATCTCAAAATCATTCCCACGGCCTGTCTGGGCATCGCGGCCTGTTATTTTAGAGGGCGCGTGGCCGAAGCCGAGAGTTGGCTGGAACTGGCTCGCTCGAGCGCGAAATCCTTCGCCACCATGTATGGCAGCGACGGCGCCTACGACGAGGGCGTGAGCTACTGGGGCTACACCACGTTGTATCTTGCGCTCTTTGCAGAAGTGCTCTGGCGCACGCAGGGGATTGATGACCGGCAGCTGATCAATTATTCCGGCTCGGTGCGTTATGCGCTGGGCCAGACGATGCCGACAAACCCCAGCGGTCGGAAGGTGGCCGACTTCCAACACGTAAAGGGTTTCATGATGGCCACCGTGAAACCGGAGTATGACATCGTGAACCTCGGAGATTCGAATGGCGCGGTGGAAGTGTCGGTCGCGGCATGGGTGGCCCGCACCCATGCCGATCCGGTGGCGCAGTTCGTCGCCCGCAGCATCGGAGAAGTGAAACATTTGCCAGCCCTGATCTGGTATGACGCCGCGCAACCGGCGGTGACGCCCGTATCGGCATTGCTCGATCAGCGCTTGAGTAATGACATTGTGGTCTCGCGCACCGGCTGGGATGCCGGGGACAATGTGTTGGTGCTGCGCAGTGGCGGTCCGGCCAACCATGAGCATGCTGACCGCAATAGCGTCATCTTTAAGGCCTACGGCGAGCGCTTGCTGCACGATCCTTTCCGCGCCGCATACATGGTGCAGAATCCGCGCTGGATCCTGCGATTGACCGAGGCACACAGCGCCGTGCTCATCAATGGACAAGGACATCAGTATCACGACGGGAGCGAAGGCACGAATGCCTCTTGGGCCTTTGCCCGGGTAGTTGATTATCGCATCGGTCCGGGCTGGATGACCGTGACCAGTGATGCGACCGCGGCCTACCAACTGGTCAATGCCGCAGTGGCACGGGTGCACCGGACACTGGTTTACTTGAAGCCCGATGTGGTCGTGTTTCTCGACCGGGTGGCGCTCAAGGAGGCGACCGCGACCGTGCAAGTGCGCTTTCAGGCGAATCACGAAGACTTCGCATCCGCAGTGAGTGCCGACGATCACGGGTTCACCATCAAGCGACCCTCTGCGTCGTTGCAGGGTCGGGTGGCCGCCCGCCACCCCAGCACGGTGCGCGTCGGCAAATTGGCCTTGGAGGAGAAGGACGGCATCTATCCCTTTGCAGAGATTGAGTCGGCCGCTGCGAGCGAACATGAAATACTTACCGTCTGCACGGCGCGCCCGACTGGGTTGGTCCACGGCCAGTTGGCGATCAATCGAGATGGTAGCAGTTGGGAGGTGCGTGGTGAGCACAACGGATTCGCTATCAATCTGAGCCTGCAGGCTGAGGGTGCGGCTTTTCCTTTGGTGCAATTCGGTAATCAGTAAGCACGAGTTCAGGGGAAAATTTAAACGGTTTGCCGCTCACACGCTGGCGATTCCTCACTCGTTTTTGCAGGGATAGCCTAGATGAGCCGTGATATTGAAGCCTCGCGCCATCAGTCTTGCGCTTTAGCGCCAGACGTTGGAGACCTTTGCATACTAGGGCCTGACCTCCGAGGACGGAGCGCAAGCTATCACTGTTTTTACCGCACACCGCGACTTATTCCTGCCGACCCGCACTGGAGAGAGTTGGACTTTTACCGGCACTAAGGAACACTCATTCCCAGTTTATGCCTCCGGTAAAAATATCCGCCGACTTCTACCAGCAATTCGATGCCGACTACGCGCGGGCCGTGCCCGCCGAGGGCTATGGAGGCTGGAAGACCGCCGACATCGAACTGGCCCCCGCCCATACGGCGTTGGTGGTGATGCATGCGTGGGAGTGCGGCACGATCGAACAGTGGCCGGGCTGGCGACGCTGCGTGGAATATCACCCGCGAGCGCTGAAAATATTGCAGGAAGTGTTTCCGCCGCTTTTAGCGGCAGTGCGCGGTTCACCATTGCCGGTTTTTCATGTGGTCGGTGGACGCGACTACTACACCCATTTGCCGGGCTACCAAAATACAGTGAAACTCGCCGGTCCCTCGCCGCAGCACGAGCCAGTCGCCAAGGATCCGGTTTATGCGCGATTGGAGAAATTTCGTGGGGATAATGTCTTTGTTGGGGAAGCCAATCGACCGGACGTGGATGCAGGTTGGAAATTTCTGGATTTTGCGCCACCGGCGCGCCCGGTAGGGAGCGAACCGATTGCGGAGGACGGTCACCAGCTGGCGGCGCTGTGCCGGGCGCATGGCGTCAATCATCTCGTCTATGTCGGTTTTGCGATCAACTGGTGTCTGCTCATGTCGCCCGGTGGCATGGTGGATATGACCCGCTACGGCGTGATGTGCTCAACCATCCGTGAGGCGGTGACCGCAGTGGAAAATAAGGAGACCGCGCGTGAGGAGTGGGAGAAAAAACAGGCGCTCTGGCGTGTGGCTATCAACTCAGGTTTCGTGTTCGGGGTGGGTAACTTCATGGCAGCTGTGAGGTCGCTGCCGCGGCAGGGTTGAAATTTTGCCTTGGATTGGATGAATAGGCACGCTGGTGCAAGAGGGTGGTATAAACAGTCGCATCGATTGAGGCTTAGCCAAAGATGCGCCGGAGGCAGGGGAACGATCCATCCACATACGCGTTGCGATCACTTTAACAGCTAGTTCTCAGTAATCTGCGGCGCTACGAGGATCAGGACTCGGCGGCTTCGGAGAGGAGCGTGGCCTCGGTAGCGCGGTCGCCTTCATTCTTGGGGAGTGGCGGTACGAAGACGTAGCCGGGCTCAGCACGCTGACGCTTCAGGATGGACTGGATGTCGCACCAAGTAGCCCAGAGTCCGTGGGTGACCGGCGGGAGGTCATGTTTGATGGCTTCGCGCAACTGCGTGAGATTGTAGAAAGGCACGGCGGGGAACATGTGATGTTCCACATGATATTGCATGTTCCAGTAGAAGAAGGCTGGGATCGGCCCGCAGGTGTAGGTGCGGGTGTTGAGACGAAAGTCGGGCACGTCGGAGGAGAGGCCGACATGCTGTGGGGCACCGCAGAGGGTGACTAACCAGCCGCAGTAGAACGTGCCGAGATTGACGATGATGATGAGGAACCAATAACCGGTGAGGATAAAAACGGTGGCGAGGGCAAGGTGGCCGAAGAACACCACGCGCGCCCAGTTGATGAGTTCGCGGCGGGTTCTCGCATCCGTCTCCGGCACAACCCGCTGCAGCCAGGCTGACTTAAAGAAGCCATCGTGGGTGAGGTTTCTGCAGGCAGCGAGGGCCATGAAACGGATGTTTTTCCAGATCCAAGTTGGACTGAACGTGAAGTTGCTGACGACGAAGCGCAGACCGTGCAGGTCGAGTCCTAAAGGCTGCTCGACTTCGCCATCGTGCCCACGGTGCGCGGTAACCTGATGATGCCGGATGTGGCTGGCGCGGTAGCCGCTGGGATCGAACCAACCGAGGAAGGCGTAGATGCGCAGGAAAAATGTATTCCAGAACTGAGTGGCGAAGGGCGTCTTGTGGCAGAACTCGTGGCACGCGATACCGCCGAAGAACGCGGCATTGGTGCCGTGGGCGAAGAGGGCGAGCAAAAGCAATGGCAGCGCCCATGGCCAGTTGGCCGCGTTGAGCTGGAGGAAGGCGAGGTAAGCCAAGGTGCCGGTGATCGCGAAGAGCCCAAGCTGGGGGATGACTTGGAGAAAGGCGCGGGCGTCACGCTTGCGCATGAGCTCGCTCATGCGGGTCTTGTCCACCTTGCAGCGATACCAGTTGATCTTGATTTGCTCGGTCATGGCTAGGGGAAGTTTTACAGTAAAATTCCCGCGATGGCGGCGGCCATGAAGCAGGCGAGGCTGCCGCCGAGGAGCGCTTTCAGGCCGAGCTGTGCGAGGTTTTCCCGCTGGCTCGGGGCGATGGCGCCGATGCCGCCGATTTGGATGCCGATACTCACGATGTTGGCGAAACCACAGAGGGCATAGGTCATAATGATGAGAGTGCGCGGATCAGTATAGACGCCGGTATTTTTCAACTCGCTCATTTGGAGGAAGGCCACGAACTCATTGAGCACTGTGCGGGTGCCGAGCAACGCACCGGATTGGAGGAGCTGGCCGTATTCGATGCCCATCAACCAAGCGATCGGGGCGAAGACCACGCCGAGGATGAACTCGAGCGAGAAATTTTGGAACACGCCACCGGTGACGCTGGCCACCCAGACGTTGAGCCCGAAGAGGTCGCCGATCCAGTGGTTGAGGCCATAGTTGACCATGGCGACCATGGCCGTGAACACGATGAGCATGCCCCCGACGTTCACGGCGAGCTTGATGCCATCGGTCGTGCCGAGACAGACGGCGTCGAGGAGATTGGTGCCGATTTTTTCCCGATTAACCTCCATGGTGGTATTCACCTGCTCGGTTTGGGGCAGCAGGATTTTGGCGATGACAAGGGCGGCCGGGGCGGAGATGACCGACTTGGTGATGAGGTGGGTGGCGAAGAGCAATTGCTCCGCGGGATCGCTGCCACCGAGGAAGGTGATGAAGGCGATCATCACGGCGCCCGCGACGGTGGCCATGCCGCCAATCATGACCGCAAGGATTTCTGAGCGCGTCATCATAGGCAGGTAGGGCTTGATCAGCAGCGGCGCCTCGGTCTGCCCGAGAAAGATATTGGCCGAGGCGCTGAGACTCTCCGCCCCGGAAAGTTTCATGGTGCGCGTCATGACCCAAGCGAAGACCCAGACGACCTTCTGGAGAATACCTAGGTAATAGAGCAAGGAAGTAAAGGCGGAGAAAAAAATGATCGAGGGCAGGATGCCGATGGCAAAGACGACCCCGTGCTTGTCGGTGTAGGTGAGCGAGCCGAAGAGAAAGCGCGTGCCCTCATTGGTGAAGGCGAGTAACTGGATGAAAAACGCCCCGACTGACTCGATGACCGCCCGGACCGGACCGACATGGAGGACGAGGGCGGCGAAAACAAACTGCAGCAGGAGCCCCATGCCTACGAGCCGCCAATTTATGGCCCGGCGGTTGGCGCTAAAGGCAACGGCAATGGCAATGAACACCGCGAGCCCGAGTAGGCCGCGGAGGGTTTGAATCACGGTATCCATGGGTTTGGTGGGGTGGCAGGCAGTTTGAGATAAGATTTATCGGGTGCGAGTTACTTATTGGGAGTTTTGGCGTCTTAGGGATGTATCCATGGCGCAAATTCTCTATACAAGTCTGGTGGTTGGTGGCTGTCTGCTGGGGGTGGGGCTGCTCGTTATCTTGATTGTGGTCGGCTTCGGCGTATGGCTGGGCGGGAGTGAACCAAAGACCATGCGCCGACGAGATTGAGGTTGGCGGGGTGCGTGCGTCCGGCCAAATTGGCAGGATGACGATTCAGGAACGCCTTGCGCGCCATTTGGGCAAAAGCCCGGCTACAGCGCAGGCGCTCTTTGTGGCGGCGAACGCGACGATCCACGGCGACGTGTTGCTCGGGCCGTTGAGCAGTGTTTTTTACGGAGCGGTGCTCCGGGGCGATATCCACGAAATCCGGGTAGGCGAGGGCACAAATATTCAGGATAATGCCATCGTCCATCTCGCCGATGATTACGGGGCCTATATCGGGGCTTGGTGCACCATCGGGCATGCGGCCATCATTCATGCCTGCACCATCGGTGATGAGTGCCTCGTTGGCATGGGGGCGACGGTGCTAGATGGGGCGAAGATTGGCGCGCGCAGTATTGTAGGCGCCAATGCCCTTGTGCCCCAGCGTTTTGAATGTCCGCCGGGTTCGATGGTCTATGGCTCTCCGGCGAAAATCATCCGGCCGCTGACGGCAATAGAGCAGGCTGGATTGCGGCCGTGGGCGGAAAAATATGTCGTGGTGGCTAACGCCCACGCGGCGAGGCAGGGTTAGCCCGAGCACAGTTTTGCGCAATATCTGCGCAGCGCTGGTACGGGCTACGGTGTAGAGTGAGCCCACTCAAACCTCTTATCTTAATGAAAACAAATATCGGGAAAATCGATGCCCTTGTGCGCGTCCTCGTCGGGGTCGCCCTCCTTGTGGCCGGCTACCACTACCAAACTTGGTGGGGACTGGTCGGAATTCTGCCGCTGCTGACCGCCGCCCTCGGAACCTGCCCGGCCTACATGCCTTTCGGCATCAGCACCTGTCCCCGGGATAAAAAATAGGTAAGGGTCGCCCGGTCAGGCGTGGTAAAGCAGGGGGTTCAAAGGCGTGGCCACCGGTTCGCCAATCGTGGCACCGGGCATCCAAGCATCCCAGTCCTGCTGGTGATTCTGATTCTTGGGCGCGATCAACCGAATGCCGTCTTCCATGTAAATGATGGTCATGACCGCGCGGGCACGGTCCGAGGTGTTCGGGCCGGCGCGGTGAAAGGTCCAACCGTAGTGAAAGCTGACCTCGCCGAGTTCAAAAGGGGTGTCATGAAGTGGATAGTTATGTTCCTTCATTGAGCGCCCGATCAGTTTTTCACTTTCGTCGCTGATGCCGAGTTCACGGCCCGCCTCGAATTTGTGGCTGCCAACGGCAAAGGCCAGTGGGCCGAGTTCCATGGGTGTGGGTTGCAAGGGGATCCAAGCGGTGACTGTGTTCGGATTGCTGAGGGGCCAGTAATACTGGTCGGCATGCCAAGGGGTGACGCCGCCGCCGGGTTCCTTGTAGAGGGCTTGGTCGTGATACATGCGCACGCCGGTGACGCCGAGCAACTCGGCGGCCATGCGGGCGAGCCGCTGGCCGAAACAGAACTCCTTCACCGTGTCGTCCTTCGTCCAGATGTTCATCACCTGCAGGAACGCTTTGTTGTAGGTGTTGCGCTGCTCGAGGGGTAGATGCATAGTGTTGACGCGGTGCACGGCGGCGGTGATGACGGGGCCGTAGTGCCGGATGACATCGGCGGAGAGCACATCCTTGAGCTTGATGTAACCATCGCGCCGAAACTGCGCGATCTGGCCCGCGGTGAGCGCGTAGGGGGTGTCGAGGTCGGATAGCTTGGTGGTGCTCATAGAATAAAATTCCCTGACATATTATCCATTGTGAGGCGGTTGTGATACGTCATGTTTGACGAAAACCGATACTTAATTAACAATAATATACTAATTCATGCGCGCTTCGCTTGAGAAAGTAGCAATCCGCCTAGGCGAGTCCTTCGCTTGTCGAAAATTTTGTCTCCCGCGGTTCGACTCGGGCTGGCATTTTCATCCCGAGTGCGAACTGACGTTGATTGAGAACAGCTATGGACTCCGGTTTGTAGGGGACAGCATCGCTCGGTTCGAGACGGGTGACCTCGTGTTGCTGGGGCGGAACCTACCGCACTACTGGACGAACCCGCCGGACTGGCGCGGGACGGCGCGCTCAATCGTGGTGCAGTTTCAGGAGGAACTGCTCGGACCGCGGTGGCTGGAGACACCGGAATTCCGCGCGGTGCGGCGGCTGTTGTCGCGGGCGCAACGCGGGGTGCATTTTCGCGGTGCGGCGGCATCCGTCGCCGCGAAACGTTTACGGACGATGACCGGGCTGGCACCTTTCCCCCGGCTACAGGTGCTGCTCGAGACCCTTGATGCGTTGGCTGTGGCAGCGGGTTCGCTCCCGCTGGCGAGCGCCGGATTTTCGCCGGAGTTAAATTTGGAGGACGAGAGCCGGTTGGGTCGCGTGCTGGACTACGTGAACCGGGCGGCGGCGGAGGGGGTGCAGCAACGTGAGGCGGCGCGCCGCGCCGGGCTGAGTCCGGCGGCATTCAGCCGGTATTTCCGGAAAAAACTCGGACACACTTTCGAGGATTTCGTGAACGAGGTGCGCGCGGGGCGGATCTGCCGCGCACTCATCGAGGTCCCGGAGCACACGGTGGCTCAGATCGCGTTCGCCGCAGGCTACAATAATCTGGCGAATTTCAACCGGCAGTTCCGGCGCCGCACGGGTATGGCGCCAATCGCCTACCGCGCGAAGCACGGCGGCTGATTTCAGCGCGTCGAATAGATCATCGGTGTCATTTTGCCGTTCATGATTTCGCCGACTTCGACATCTGCGGCGAAGGCGCTACGGTCGCCCTCGCGGGCCTTGGTATTGGGGGCGATTAGGCGGATGTCCGCATCCATGTAGATGATCGTCATCACAGCGCGGGGCTTTTGGGAGACATTGCGGCCGGCGCGGTGGAAGGTCCAACCGTAGTGGAAACTGACCTCGCCGAGATCAAACGGGGTGTCGTCGAGCGGGTAGTTCTGCTCCTTCATGGAGCGGCCAATACGTTCTTCACTCTCGTCACTGATGCCGAGTTCGCGGCCGGCCTCGAATCGGTGACTGCCGACGGCGAAGGCGAGTGGACCGAGTTCCATAGGTGTGGCCTGGAGCGGAATCCACGCGGTGACCGTATTGGGATTGCTGAGCGGCCAGTAATACTGATCAGCGTGCCACGGGGTGACGCCCCCGCCGGGCTCT
>JBDNGL010000009.1:0-4399 GCA_041689285.1 Opitutaceae bacterium | reverse complement strand
TGCCAACCCTCCGACTATTGCGGTTATTGTGCACATTGTCGCGTGGGCAACACCCATTACTGTGGCACTGCGTTCACCACCGGTGGCGACGGGCCGGAGGATGTCTGGGCCGGTGCCTTTGCCGAATACATGCGCACGAAGGAACAGTGCCTCTTTCACAAACCAAGGGAAATCTCGTTTGATGCCGCCGCACTCACCGAGCCGTTAAGCGGTGCTTGGAAGGGTATCATTCAATACAGTGAGATGAAGGTCGGCGACGATGCCGTCATCATCGGGGTTGGCAGCATCGGCCTGCTGTGCCTGATGGTGGCAAAAGCCGCCGGAGCCGGCCGGGCTCATCGCCGGTAGACAACAGTGCCCATGCCCGGGCCAATGCGCTGCGCTTTGGGGCCACGCACGCCGTGGACAACAGTGACGGGCTGGCCAAGCCGCGCGTTTACGGCATCATCCCGGGCGGGTCTGACCTTGTCGTCGAGGCCGCCGGCCCGATTGGCGCTGTGCGGCTGATGGTCGACCTACGCCGCCGCGGCACGAGGTGGAATCTTTTTGGCGTCACCACCCACGAAAAGTTCGAGCTCGATGGCGGGCTGACTCATTTCCTTGAGGGTCGCATGGACGCGAGCTTCGGCACCACCCCGCTGGCCATGCAGAGCGCGATTCGCCTGATGGAACGGTAGCTGGTCGATCCAGACAAAATCGTGACGCACCGTTTCAAGCTTGATCAGATCAATGACGCGCTCGCGGTGATGGACGGCGCCGCCCGGAACAAGATCATCATCAACCCGTGAAGCGCGCTCACCCGACACCCGGGAGAAACTGGGCCGGCCAAGCCGCCCGCACTCCACCGGTGCTGACCGCCATGGAATTCGCCGACCGGGTCGTGATCGTGACCGGCGGTTCCGACGGACTCGGCCGCGATCTGGTGCGCGCCCTCGTGGAGCTGGGGGCCGAGGTGTTTTTCTGCGGGGTAACCCGCGCCAAGGGCGCGACCGTTGCAGCCGCCTTGGGTCCACGCGCGCATTTCATTCAGGCTGATTTGAGCGACCCGGCTGCGGCGCGTGCCTTCGTGAAACAAGCCGCCGCCTTCCGCGGGCATATTGATCACCTCGTGAACAATGCGGCGATCGATCCTCGTATCGAGTTCGAGCAGGCCACGGTGGAGGACTTCGGCCGGTTGATCGCCATCAACCTCCGGCCGTATTTTATAGTCACGCAGGCCGCCCTGCCCGCCTTGCGCCGCGGCACCGGCCGTTCGATTGTCAATGTCGCCACCACCAACTACCTACTGGGGCTCTCCCCCTTCTCCCTCTACAACGCCAGCAAAGCCGGCATCGTCGGCTTCACGCGCTCGCTCGCGCGCGAACTCGGTCCGCATAACCTTCGCGTCAACACCGTGTCACCGGGCTGGATCATGACGGAAAAGCAGTTGCGTGAGCATGCGACGATCCGTGATCGTAAAGAGTTGATTGCGGCCCAAGCACTAAAATTTCTGCTAACCGGGGAACATGTTACCCCGCTGACCCTGTTTCTTCTGTCGCAAAGCGCCGGCGGTATCACCGGCCAGAACATGGTCGTGGATGGCGGCAAATTTATGCAATGAGGCTCCTGCCCTGCTGCAAAAACAAACCCTTCCGATAAAATCGGAAGGGTTCAAACTCCTGAGAAACGAGATTTAAGACGAACCATCGAATTACTCAGGGCTGAGGGCGTCGCGGTCCACCAAGCTTTGTGGGCCGAGCCAAAGCCCCCACAGGGAGGCGGCGAACTCCGGATCTTGTATGCAGCCAAGCTCCCTGTCGCCGAAACGGCTGACGAGGGTTCCGTCCGGCCACCAATCCAGGGTGAAGACGTCGCCCGATTTCACGCCGGCCGTGATCGGCTCCTCAAAAGCCTGAAGTGATTTCTGCAAACGCGTCCAAATCTCCGGTGTGGTGCGATCTTGCAGGGCTCGCCGGATTTCCGACTTCAGTTGATCCGGCCCGACTGTCACGGCGAAAACCATCTCGACCCGCCGTAGCCCCGCATGGGTGAACACGTCGCCACGCAGGGGCGGTTCGACGTAATGCGTGATGTCATACACTTTCACAGAAAACTTGCGGCGCAGGGAGCGGCCGGTTGGCTCCAGTTTCGGCTCGGGCGTAGGAGCGGTTTCGGCCATCGCAAACGCAAAAAAGGTCAGGCCCGCGAGAAGGTGGCGGGCTCGTATGATCATTCGAGAAAACGCCGACGATAACCTTCTGGGATCGTGCGCAGATCGACGCGCAGCAGGCAGTAGAGCGCGTCCTGAAAGGTGGGCTCGACGTGGTAGGCGAGAAACTTTGCCCCGAGCGAACAGTAGTAACGCATGAGCGGTGGGATGCCGCGCGCGCCTCCTTCGATCTCGTTCACCAACGGAGCCAGCGCCTCGATGGGCGCCTCGGAATAGGCCTCGGCGACGAGCCCATGGTAGCGGGTCGTCGGCACGAAGGGCCGACGCGCGCGCACCAGCGAGCGCAGCGCCGGCGTGTCGGCGTGGGCGCGGGCGAGGTAGGTTGAGAGCAGGGCGCGCGTGGCCGGGTGTTGTTGGTTGGAGACGGTCACCGAGCCGAAAAACGTGGTGCAAGCGCGCGCGGTGGCCGCCGCCCCGAGACCGCGCCAGAGAAGGGCGAGGGCGCGGTTGTCGCGTTGGTAATCGGGCAACACGAAAGAGCGGCTCAACTCTATCGCCGGGCCGAGCTTTTCGTAGAAGGCCGGATCGATCTTGAAAATGTGGTCGAGATAGAGGCCGCCCGGACCGCGCGCCTCGATGATGTCGCGGGTGAAACCGAGGCGGTAAGCTCCCATCAGACGGCGCGACGGGCGATGCCAGAGCACGAGGTGTTCGTAATAATCGTCCTCGGGTGAGAGGTCGCAGGCTTGGCCGGAGCCCTGGCCGGCGGCACGGAAGGTGATCTCGCGGGCGCGACCCAGCTCACGCATCAAGGCGGGCGAGCGTTCGCCGCGAAAGAGCAGCACGTCTATTTCCTCGTCCGAAGAACGCAGCAGCCGATGCTTTTCGCTGAGGGCGGCGATCTCGGCGGCGAGGATATCGGGGGACGTCTGCGGACAGAGCGCGGGCGGTGGCGCGGCGGCAGAGTCGCGATCCGAAACGAGTGCGCGGGGCGTATCGCGATCGGCCCGTAGAAAACACCGCGCGCGCAGCCGTGCACCGGCGGTCACGGGGGAGTTTTTGACCAGACGAACGACCTCGGAGGGCGGGAGCACGGCGGCGAGCCGGACCTCCACGCGGCGCGCTGGCGGGTGAACGAGTTCCCGGCACAGGCAGAGGGCGCGCAAGTGTTTCCAGTCGGGCGGTATCGCGAGGAAGCGGGGGCTGTTGCCGCCGGTGAGGTGGAGCACCGCCAGCGAGGCTCCGGCGGCGGCGGCCAGGCGCGCACCGTGATCGGTCCACGCTCGGTCGCAGATCGCGCCGCCAAGCCCGGGCTCGCGGTGCGAGACGCGCCCGGCGGGGAAAAGGGCGAAGAGCGCGTCCGGGTTTTGCAGGAAACGGCGTGCTGCGCGCAGGCCGGTGGCGTTGAGGCGCAGACTCGCCGCGCCGCGCCCCAGTGGGTCCACCGGAATTAGTCGCTCGGCAAACTCGGGGACCGCGCACAGGGCCTGGTTGGCAAACATGGACCACGCGCCGGGTCGCAGACGTGCCAGCACTTGCACGAGGATCAAGGCGTCGAGTCCGCCGTGGGGGTGATTGGCTACGACGACGAGCGGGCCTTCGATGGCGCGCAGCGCGGCGGCATCGGCATCGGGCAGCATCCACTGCACGCCGAGGCGACGCAGGAGGTCGGATGCGAAGTCTGGTCCCTTGAGTCCGGTAGCGGCGCAATCGTCGTAAAGACGCCAAAGCGCGGGAAACGAAAACGCGGCCTCGACCAGCGGTTGCACCGCGCGGTAGGGCCGGCGCAGGCGGGCGGGCAGGACGAGGGCAGTATCGATTGGGCGGACGACGGCTGACATCGGGTTGCTCAGGAGAAGAACTGCGGATGACTGAGCGGCAGTTGCCAGGTATGGCCTACGGTAAAATGCCCGTCGTCTTCGCGAGGTGCATAGCTCATCGACAGGCGGCCCAGATGCGGCGCGCACACCACCTCGGTCAGGCTGACGGTGCGGGCGTCGGGCCGGGACATGCGCACGGAAAAAGCATCCGCGACAGCGGAGGCTGCGCGGTGAAAATCCGGCAGATCGGCGGCGGAGTCGGCCCGCCAGGCGGCGAACGCAGATAGGCGTGCAGGCACGATCCGCGCGGCCTCTACGGAAGAGGTCGAGAAGATACCCGGGGTCGGCGCGGCGCGCGGGCTAAGCGCGCGACCATCCCAGACCCAGGCAAGTGCCGAGCCTCCGGGCGCGAGGGTCAGGAGGGTGAACG
>JBDNGL010000008.1:0-2449 GCA_041689285.1 Opitutaceae bacterium | reverse complement strand
TCCTGCGGCGTGCTGGGATAGAGAGCCTTGAGACCTGGCATCGAGAGGAACATCGACTCGAGTTCCTGCGAGTGAAAAGACCCGAGCTGGACCGTGCCGCAGGGAAAGCGAAACACCAGCGGACACGCGGCGCCGGAACGAAAATAGAAGGTCGCGGCGTTCTGGGTGATCTGGGTGACCGCCTCTGTGGCGAAGTCGGCGAATTGGAATTCCTCGATGGGCCGGTGGCCGTTGACCGCGAGGCCGATGGCGTAGCCGGTGCAGGCGCTCTCGGCGAGCGGGGTGTTGAAGACGCGGGCCCGGCCGAATTCTTTCAGCAGGCCCTCGGTGACCTTGAAGGCGCCGCCATAAATGCCGATGTCCTGACCGAGGATGAGCGACTCGGGCCGCTCGGTGAGAATTTTGCGTTGGGCCGCGTTGAGCGCCTGCGCCAGATTGAGCGGGCGCGGGGCGGCTGGCTCAGGGAGCCAAGCGAGCGGCGCGGAGTCCGGGGCGAAGAGATCGGCGGCCATGCCGGCGGGATCGGGTCGCGGCAGGGCGAGGCTGGTTTTCACGCAGGTCTCGATGAAGGCGTTGAGCTCGCGTTCGTTTTGGTCGAGTTGTGCGCCTTGGCCGGCGGCCACGAGTTTGGCGCGCAGGCGGGGCAGCGGGTCTTGGGCAAAGAAAGCCTCGGATTCACCGGGCTGCATGTAGTCGCAGGTGTCGTAGGCGGCATGCCCGCGCAGGCGCAGGGTGTTGACCTCGATGAGGACCGGACGCGAGGTGGCGCGGACTTTGTCTATGGTCACCGCAAGGGTGCGGCTGAAGGCCTCGACATCGGTGGCATCAGCCTTGAAACCCTCGAGGCCGTAGCCGGCGGCGCGCTGCCAGAGTTCGGCGCCGGTGTATTGTTCGTGCAGCGGGGTGGAGTAGGCGTAGCGGTTGTTCTCGATGATGAAGATTACCGGCAGGGAGAGCAGGGCGGCGAGATTGAGCGATTCATGCACATCGCCGGTGCTGGACGAACCGTCGCCGAAAAAGGCGAAACCTACGGCAGGCCGGCCAAGCCGGCGTTGTGAATCCGTCGCGCCTGCCACGTTCGAAAGCATGATGCCGAGATGGCTGATCATCGGTAGCGAGCGGTTTTTCGGGTCGCCGTGATGGATGTTGCCTTCGCGGGCCTTGGTGGGACTGCCGCTGTTGGCGAAATACTGGTTGAGGTGATCGCAGAGGTGATCGCTCCAGATCAGGTGGCCACCGAATCCGCGATGGGAAAAACAAACGACATCGTTGGTCTTGTCGGCGAGTAGGGCGAGCGGCACCACGAGGCCCTCGTTGCCCATGCCGCCGGTGACGGTGCCTTTGATCAGACCTTGGCGAAAAAGATCGAGGATGCGGTTGTCGGCCGTGCGCGCGAGATACATCCAGGCGTGGATGCGCAGAAGGGCTTCGGTCGGGGAGTTTTCCAGCTCGGCGGCGCAGAGACTGCGTGTCGAGAGGATGGTGGGAGTGTGCGGGAATGCCATGTCCAAGCAGGGAAGTTGGGCGGGCAAATCGCCGCGAGCAAGCCTGCGCGCAGGTTTGTGCGAAGCGTTTGCAAACCGCTACCCGTCGAGGCTTTCGCCGGGCGCGAGCACGCGGCCGGGTGTCGGCACTCATGGGCCGGACCGAGGTTTAGGTCGCCAGTGGGCGGGTGAGGGTGTCGATGCGTTTCATTACCTCCGGGGTGAGCTGATCCACGACGGCCAGCGCGCCGAGATTTTCTTGGAGTTGCTCCAGCCGCGAGGCGCCGATAATGACACTGCTGACGTGCGGATTTTTGAGACACCACGCTAGGGCGAGTCGGGGTAGCGTGGTGCCCAGTTCGCTGGCGATGGCGGCGAGCTTTTGCACGGCGTTGAGCTTGCCCTTGAATTGCGGGTCGGCGGTCAGGCGGTCGCGCAGCCATTCCATGCCGGGGGAGTTGAGCCGGGAGTCGGCCGGGACGCCGTCGCGGTATTTCCCGGTGAGCAGGCCCGTCGCGAGTGGTGACCAGACGGTGGTGCCGAGCCCGGGTGAACGATAGAACGGGGCATATTCTTTTTCGACCCGGCTGCGGTGAAAGAGATTGTATTGCGGCTGCTCGACGATGGGCCGGTGTAGGTTGAGCTGATCACACACGGCAAAGGCTTCGGCGAGATTGGCGGCGCTCCATTCGCTGGTCCCCCAGTAGAGGACTTTGCCCTGGGTGATGAGGTCGTGCATCGCGCGGGCGGTCTCCTCGACGGGCACCTCGGGATCGGGCCGGTGGCAGTAGTAGAGATCAAGGTAGTCCACTTGCAGGCGACGCAGTGCGTCGTGGCAGGCTTCAATGATGTGCTTACGCGACAAGCCGGTCTGGTTGGGGCCTTCCCGGGTGGCACCGAAAAAGACCTTGCTGGAGACGAGGAAGGTGTCGCGCGCCCAGCCGGATTTTTTCAGGATAGCTCCC
>JBDNGL010000007.1:0-4207 GCA_041689285.1 Opitutaceae bacterium | reverse complement strand
GGGCGCAGGGTGTGGCCCGGATGGCCCGCAGCGGCAGGAGGGAGCGCGAGGGCTGTGGCACAGGCGCGGGTGGCCGACTTCCTCGGCGCGGCCTGAGCGCCGCTAGATTCCTTCACACCTTTTGTGCGGGATAGCCGGGGGGTTCAATTCCAGTCGGTGTAGATTTTGACCAGCGCGTGATCTTCCACCGACCAGATTTCGACGTGCAGCCAATCGCCTTTCGACGAACTGCAACTGAACATTTCGATAGGCGTGGCTGCGCCTTGCCAGGTAGTCCTCAGTCCGCCAAAGACTGTGTTGCCAGGCACGAATGTAGCCGACCTCTCAGGCCACACGTTCCAGCCATTTTGGCGCGGATCACCAGATCCGCTTCGCGCAGGTGGTTTGCGTGATTTGATGGAGAGTTGAGCGACGAAACTCTGCACGTCTTTCTGGTCGGTCTCGAACAACGAGAGAGCACCCCTGTCGAGAAACCCCCATCCGCCAGATGTCTTGTGCTGAAGGTTGCGGGCGGAAGCTGGCAGCTTGATGCCGTGGCAGCGCTCCACAACACCAACGGGATTCTTGGCCGGTCCATTGCAGGACGCCATTCCCACAAGCCCCAACACAAATACGACTACTATTGTCGCCGTAACTGTGCGAGTCGCGTTCCAGGATTTTCCTGGCATATCACTCCTCCGCCGCGCCACGTCCCCTGGGGGGCACTGATGCTTCTGTGCCGCCGGAGTAGTAAATTCCATTTCCTCCAATTCGGCACGCACAGTCACGCACCACGAGAGTTCCAACTCCAATTTTCACAGGCAGCCTGGCTACGACGATACATTTCGCACTGTTGTAAACGCTCGCGGTCGCCAAGATAAGAAAATCACTATCAACAATGGACGTAGCACCTCTACTCCGCTCGCTAGCCATCGTTGCACCAGGCGGCAAATCGTGTGTGCCTGTTTGATCAACTCCGCCCGCAGTCCAGTCCCCTTGTATGGTAATCGTCGCGCTGGATTTGTTTTCTGCTTCCCCAGCAAACGGCCAACCGCGAACCTTCATGCCGAGGTAATCCCATTCTGTGACTGGATTGTTGCGAACGAACCCGTAAAGGTTCAGTCCGCCTTTTTCAGCGATGGGATCCCTATTTGGCCATTGTCGCCGACCCGACGCGATTTTGTAGGCACACCGCGTCGAACCCGTTGCGATTGCGTGACTCCGGCGATGACGGCGAGAGAACCGACCCGATGGCGGCTGACAAAAACTCCAGACGCGAGTTTTGAGGGGGGAGGTCGCTCTGGTGTGATCAAAACGGCTCGGCTGCTGAGAGTCAGCAGCGGCTAAAAAAGAAGAGCAACCTGTTCCGATCACGTCGCAAAACCTACGCGAGCTCTGGACGTTTTGAAAACAGCTTTTGCTCCTTTAGCCGAGGCGTTTTTTCCAGTAGCCCGGCCTGCGTTTCATGTGCATGACTGCAATGATAAGAACGCGGTCGGGTTGATCCACGTAGAGGACTGCGTAGGGGAAGACGTCCGAGAAGTGTCGGCGGATCGGGAAGTCAAACACTCGGAACCTCTCTGGCTGCTGGCGGATGTCGCGAATGAGGCCTTCGATCTCGTCGTAGAACCGGCCGCCTAACTCAGCCTCATTCCCGGAATAATACTCTGCCGCATCGGCATACTCCTCCTCTGCCTCGCGATGGAAAGCGTGCCGTTTCACCGGCCAACGATCTGACGGATTCGGGCAGAGACGGCGTTTCCATCCACCGGCTGGACGGTCCCATTCTCGATCTCAGCCAGGCGGCGGCGCGTTTCCTCTTTCCAGGCGGCTTCGTTTTCAGGGTCGCTGGCGTGTAGGTCCTCGGTCAGACGGCCCACCAGTTCGCCCACCTTCTCCGGTGGCCAATGACGCGTTTCCTCAACGATTTGTTCCAGTGTTATCGGCACGGTGTTCAACATACGATGGTTCGGGTTTGGATTCAATGGCCTGCTGAGCCGAGGGATGACACCGAGCGTGGACTTCCTGAAGTTGTTTAATGCTGACTTCGGTGTAAATCGCGGTGGTGTCGAGTTTCTCGTGGCCGAGCAACTGTTGGATAAACCGGATGTCGGCCCCGTTCTCCAGCATGTGCGTGGCGCAACTGTGCCGCAGCGTGTGGCAACAGCCTTTGCGCTTCAACCCGGCTTGCTTGAGCCAACCGCTCACCCTGCGCGAGACGACATCGGGATTGAACGCCTCGCCGTAGCCGGTGAGGAACAACGCCGGCGTGCGCGTGTCCAGGCAGAGCCGCGGGCGCACTTCCTTGAGATAACGTTCGAGCCACGCGAGGGCGCGCGCGACCCTGGCTTCCCCACGGAGCACGTCCTCAATTGCGCGCATTCGTCTTTCACTTTGAGCGGGAGCGAACTGATGTTTCCGGGCAGCGTCAACGGTCGTTTGCTTTCTGCCGGTGACGACGAACGGCACGGCGCGCGGGCGGGACACTCCAATTAAAAAGCAATTCGTCTCGGCCACGGGACGGGACGGACGACGCCACGGGCAGACTGATGTTGTCTTTGCGAGCAGGCCCGCGACGGCAGGACGGCTGGCCTTGGTTTCGCAGCCAGCGGGGCGGCGAGCGTCCGGGTGCGTTGCAGCGCGAAGGGCTTCCTTCTCACCGCTTGTGCGGGACACTGGAGATTACTTGAATTGGCTCACACCAATCCGCACGAAATAGTCCCCGATGTAGGATTGTTTTGGCACTTCGCCTTGGAATTTTTCGCACACTGCCTTCAGGTCGTCACGGTTCAGAATGAAGCTCTGTGGCGAAGGACTCGCGTAAAGGAAGGTGAGTTCTGTGCTTCCGAATGGTCGGTCTGCCGAGGTCGAGCGCTTTGGTTTCGTTTCCGTATACAGGTTTTCAAGAAACGACCCGGTGACCTTTTCCTTTTTTGCGTAGTCCCGGTGCGTGGTTGGGATTTTGTCGGTGGCTAGTTTCAGTCCCGATTCGTCGGCATACCAGATGAGCGGCCAAATAGGCTTCCGCTCCGGCCCTACATGCATCATCAAGACCGATAGCGGGCGGTTTGTAGAATCTGACTTCATTAGGTTCGCCTTTGAATCCCGCCCTGTGGGCGAGTCCTGACCAGACGATTGGCAACCGACGAAGAAGACTACGGCCAATGCTGCAATGATTGGTAGCGTTGTTTGCATAAGCCCTCCATCACAGGGTTTTCACCGCAGTCGTTCCGTCGCGCTTCCGGTAGTATTTGAATCCCCAACTGAAGCACTTCAGTTCTTTGTCTTTGCTCGAACCGCAAACGAGGCAGGTCTTGAATTTAACGACGATGCTTTTCGCTCTCGTGTTGGGATACAGATTCCTTTCGGGGTCGGATGGATAGTCAATGAATTCAGTCCAGCCAGGCCCGCTGTGAACTGCGTTCTGCGCGCTCGTCCAGTAATACGGCAGCGGGTCGTCAGGTGGCTGAGGGTCGTTGTAAGGTGGCGTTGCGGGTCTCTTCGGGGACGAATCGCGTGTGACCGTTTGAATCCACTGGTAGTTTCCTCCAGGACAGCAGCACGAGTTCTTCTCGTCAAATCGCGCCTTGATTTCTGCACCGCCATTGACGCCTGGAACATGCACCGGGTTGTAAGCCTGAATCGTAAGTGTGCCTGCGATCTTTACGCCGATGCCCAAGAATCCGCCACACCTTCCGTTGAATTTATCGCCGGTCTTGACCAAGCCGAGAAGGTCGTAGTGGGCGATTGGATCATTCGCAACGAAGGCATAGAGGTTTTCACCACCTGACTCCCGAAAGTTCGGATCGAAATCGTCCAGCGACGGCTGCTCGCCCCTTGTCAGCAACGCAAAACCCAATTCTTCCAACGGATCTCTATTTTGCCACCTCCCCATCGCCGAGCTGTAATACCTAAACCAATAATACACCAACCCCGACTCATCATCCGTGACCTTGGTGCTCCAGCGAACTGGGTTCGCTGCGGCGAGGGGGCCGGTGTTGCGGAGGGGTTCTCCGAACGGCCCATACTCGTAGCGTGCGGTGTTGCTGCCGTCGGTCGCGGAGAAAAGCCCGGCTACGTTCCCATTGCCGTCATAGGCCACGAACTGGATCCCGGTGGGCATCCCGCCGGTGGACTGGGCGTTGTTCAACCAGAGCAATCCGCCCACGCCTCCAGCACCGCTCTGGGTTCCGCTGAGGTCGGTACCCCAGACGTAGGTGCGCAGCGT
>JBDNGL010000006.1:0-2584 GCA_041689285.1 Opitutaceae bacterium | reverse complement strand
TACGAGTATGGGCCGTTCGGAGAACCCCTCCGCAACACCGGCCCGCTCGCCGCAGCGAACCCAGTCCGCTGGAGTACCAAGGTCACGGATGATGAGTCAGGGTTGGTGTGCTATGGGTTTAGGTACTACAGCTCGGCGACGGGGAGATGGCCAAATAGAGATCCGTTGGGTGAACCGGGGTTTGAAGTGTTACGAGGTGGTGACCCTGACGTGTTTAGCGACGGGCCAAACCTATACGGTTTTGTCCGAAATAATCCCGCGTCGCACTTCGATTCGTTTGGTCTGCAAGACGGCCAAACCGATACAGATCGATGCAAGCAACGCTGTCACGAATGGATTGACGCTTTGATCAAGAGTGGCGGTGGCGGCTTCAATCTTACGAAAGCACTCGAGAACTGCCTTGAAGGGTGTGATCGAGATCCAAAACATGTCCCTGGTTCTCCGATTCCACCACTTCCAACACCGTGCCTTGTAAAACCGCCAAAACAGCCGCTTTGGCCAATCATTAAAGAGTGTGCGAAAGCCGCTTGGGATTGGTGGAAGGACAGGAAGAAAGCAGATTAACAATGTCGCCAAACAACAAAACAAACGGCATGAACAGAATATTTTCTATTCGATCAATCTTAAGATACGCCATTGCTGTTTCCGTGTTGTTTGGAAGCGGGTATTGGGTGGGCTTGCAGCGCGGTAGCAGCAAGGGATATAGCGAAGCTGCATCTTTAACGAAATCGGCTGGTTTTGTTGCAACCTTTCAGGCGCTTAGGTTCTTCAGGGAGGGTGATGTCACGAACGGTGTAGGGCGGTTGGAAGCGTTCTGTTACTCAACGGCAGCAGATCTCTTTGAGCAACCTGACAATACAGGCAAGATGATTGTGAAGCTTTATGGCGAGGAACTGAAGGATTACAGAGCAACTTACGCAGATCCCCCCAGTCGACAGTCGCTGACCGAGCAAAGACTGGATACAATTCTTGGGAGGCGCTGATTTAATCTGACTTTAGGAGATCGCGCCATCTAATGTGAACGAAGCGGCTGTCCCGCACAAACGGTGAGAAAGAATCTAGCGCCGCTCAGGCCGCGCCGGAGAAGGCCGACCACCCGCGCCTGCCGCACAGCCCTGGCGCTTCCTCCTACCGCTGCGCGTCATACGGGCCACAGCGTGCTGCCAGAGTTGAAACGGGCTTGCCCCAGGACGTAGGCGGGTTTTGAATGATGCCGGGTTTGATAACCATGCGACTACAACGACAACGACGCGATGCGCGGGAGCGACTTGGCGGCTCGACAACGAGTCGCCCCGGACGATCCATGCCTACAACACCCGCGCGCCGCCCATCGTGCCGGAGGCCCGACCATCCCCGTGCCGCAAGGTGGCCAAACAGAGACCCTATCAACGAGTCAGGGCACAAGTTGCTCCGTGGTGAGATACGGCCGTTAAAACTCCGTGAGGAACTTGCGTTGTATGGCTTCGTCGCCAACGACCCGGTGAGCGGACTCGACTTGCTTGGTCTCGGCCACAACTTCGGTCGCTGCTGCAACAGCTCTGGCGGCGATGAATGGGCTTTGGAAGGCGGGAAGTGGACGAAGCTCAAGCCCGGCGAATGCACGGGTGTTTTTGGAGACTGCGACGGGATGACCTGCGGAGGCGGATTCTACTACGTCTCCGCGCTGGAAGGAGGCAACTGCAAAACTCCGGGCTGTGACTCGTCTCCTTACAACAATCGGCGATGGCAGCCGGATGGCGGCGGAGATACTGGTGGCCGACCGCCGGGAGGACTTGGAGGCCGTGGGTCAACGGAAGGCAACACGCCACCCGGCTACAAATACGGCCCACCTCCGCCTTGCGGGTGCAAGAGTCCGCGCCCTGGGGCTGAACACAATCGCTAGTTCAGGAGCGACGATATGAAGCGCAATGCGTTCGTCGTAGGTTTCCTGGTGCTGCTGTCCATTGGAATCCTAGCCGTCTTCCTGCTTCCGACGCGCAAGGAGGGAGCGGTGGAAATATTTTCCAAACTCCACGATAGCAAGCTCGGTGACGTGTATGTTCTTGGCCGCTACGACGGTTTTTTGAATGGCTGGGATGTTGCGTTCCTTCACCGCGGCAACCAAACACAATGGCTTGCCTATTACCTCGCGCACGAATCACGCGGTTGGGGAAAGGCGAATCTTCATTTCGATGGAAACCTTGTCATCGTGAGCAAAGGCAACAAGAGGGTTGCCGAATACGATACCCAAAGCGGGGCGTTCACACACAAGCTTCAAGGCGTGGTTTATTCCAAGAAGGAGGCCGATGTTGATGAAAGGGACGCCCTCTTTTGGGATTTGGCCGGTGTCCAACGTCGCGAGTGAACCCGCACGGTGTCCCGCACAAACGGTGTAAAGAATCTAGCGGCGCTCAGGCCGCGCCGGAGTAAGTCGGCCACCCGCGCCTGCCGCACAGCCCTCGCGCTCCCTCCTGCCGCTGCGCGTCATCCGGGCCACAGCGTGCGCCCCCTTTCCCCCGCACCCTGTGTCCCGGCTGCCGCTCCGCTACGTCGGTCGGCCAGGGCTGCTAGCGGCCCGCCGCCCTGGAAAGACACCCCCGGCGGG
>JBDNGL010000005.1:0-32686 GCA_041689285.1 Opitutaceae bacterium | reverse complement strand
CGAAGAACGTATATTGATTCATGCTCATCGAGATACAAGATACGCACATTTTATCACGTTGTCCAGCAATTAGTTGTAAAATTTAGGAGTTCCCATAAGTTGAAGCGGGTTTTTAGGGACATTGAGCGCATGGGTAAGATATGAGGGTTGCTGAGCGGCGCAAAGTGAAAGCCTCCGCAGGTTCACCCACGGAAATTACCATTGACTCTGCTCCGGGCGTTTGAGTCTTTGACCGGCTACTAACTCTCATCTGACTATGGCCAACACCAAATCTGCCATCAAAGCCGCGCGTAAAAGCATCCGGCTGACCGACCGCAACAAGGCGACCAAAACCCGCCTAAAGACGCTCCATCGCAAGCTCGATGCCGCCCTCAAGGGCAGCGACGAGTTGGCCAGCAAGGCCGCAGCTGGTGCCTACGCCTCTGCCATGGACAAGGCCGTTAAGTCTGGTGTGGTCCATCGCAATGCCGCCAACCGTGCCAAGGCGCATGTAGCGAAGCATCTTTTCGTGAAGAAGTAATTCATCCGGCGGTTTGATTTTCCCGCCCCGCGAGCCGTCATGGCCGCGGGGCTTTTTTTAGGGCTCGGCTGATGACCTAGCTAACCGGGTTATTTTACGGTCTAGATCGTAAATTTCGCAAAATATCCGTCTGCCTTGTGGGCCGAGTGACCATGGCGCGGTTTGCCCGGAGCAAGCCAACGCACTGGGCGAAACTGCCGCACCCGTGGGCGTGGAATCTTCGGACTAACTCTCCTTGCGGTGGCGTCGCCGCCCCGCCCATGATGCAGGTCCATCGTGGTGACTTCCCCTGACAATATCCGCTGCCATTTCCTGCCGTGGGACCAACCGTTGCTGCCGCAAGTGGTGGCGTTTCTTGCGGCTGGTTGGAACGGGGGGGCTGCCCTGGACCTATCCGCTGAGCTTGTCGTCGTGCCCACCCGACAGGCAGGTCGGCGATTGCGCGAAGCCTTGGCGGCCCACGCCGCAAGACATGATTCGGCAGTGTTTCCGCCACGGGTATTGACACCGGAGGTCTTGGTGCAACCGCCCAAAGGAGCGGGCATTGCCACGCGGATGGAATCTCTGCTGGCCTGGACGGAGGTGTTGCGGGAGTTTGAGCCAGCGGAGTTTACGGCGATTTTTCCAGTGGACCCGCCGGCACGCAGCTTTGCATGGGCTTGGCGTCTGGCCCAGGATTTTGCCCGGTTGCAGACGCAACTCGCCGAGGGCGGACTGATGATGGCGGACGTAGCCGAGCGGGCGGGGGAGGAATTCCCAGAGACTGAACGTTGGGAGCAACTCGCCGAATTGGAGCGACGCCATGCCGCGCGGCTCAGGACTGTGGGGCTGCGCGATCTGCAGGGGGCCAAGATCATGGAGGCAGCGGCACCGCAGCCATTGACCGGGGTGAAACGCATTGTGCTGGCAGGTTCGCCCGATCCGCTACCGCTGGCCCTCCGGGCCTTGGCTGCCCACGCGGTTTACCTACCGGTTGAGGTGCTGGTCTTCGCCCCCGAGCAGGCGGCGTCGGCATTTGATGCCTGGGGCCGAGCGCGTCCTGAGGTTTGGATGGAGCGGGAGCTGGAACTGACGGAGTTTGAGGAGCGCGTGCGATTGTGCGCCGACCCCGTGGCGCAAGCCGAGGACTTGGTTGCGTTGGTGCGGGGCTATGACGAACCGGATAGCGTGCTGGGGGTGGGGGTGGCGGATGCGGAAGTGTTGTCGCCGTTGGAAAACAACCTGCGCCATGCCGGTCGGCTGGGCTACAACCCGGAAGGCCGCGCCCGAGTGGGTGATGGTCTCCACCAATTGCTCACCGCATTGTCTGGTTTGGCGCAGACGGATGCTTTTGCAGCGGTCGCCGTGCTCGCGCGTTGTCCGGATTTTTTGACGTATCTGCAGGCGCGTTGGGGGCCGGAGTTTTCGGCGGCGGGATTTTTGCGCGATTTGGATGACTTGCATGCGGACCACCTGCCGCCGGATTTGACGGAGGCGCGCCGGCATGCGCCTGCCAATCGCGGACTCGCGCTGCTGGCTGAATTCAGGGACGCGCTCCGCCGGCAGAAATTCCCGGCCAATGTGAGCGGGGCTTTGGGGGAGATTTTCTCAGCACGGCGATTGCAGTTGGCGCGGCCGGTGGATGCCGCCTTGGCCGAGGCGGCGGAGGTTTGGGCCGGGGTGGTGCGTGAAATTGTCGGTGCGGTGGCGCGGTTTCCAGAGCTAAGCGAAGCGGATTGGTGGGAGGTGGCGCTGCGATTTTATGGCGAGAGCGTGCGCTTCGAGGACAAGCCGGCGGGGGCCATTGATCTGCAAGGCTGGTTGGAACTGCTCTGGGAGGACGCGCCGCATCTCGTGGTCGCTGGCATGAACGACGGCGCGGTGCCGGATGCCGTGGTGGGCGATGCCTTTTTGCCGGAAACCCTGCGCGCACGACTGGGTTTAAAAAATAATGCGGCGCGGTTTGCGCGGGATGCCTACCTGCTGCAAGCGCTAGCGGCATGTCGCCACACGGCTGGACGGCTCGATCTGCTTTATGGCAAAACCTCGGCGGCGGGCGATCCCTTGCGGCCCTCGCGGCTGTTGTTGTGTTGCAGTGATGCGCAATTGCCCCGCCGCATTCGATTTCTCTTTCGTGGGCCGCCGCCGCCGCCGCATAATCCGTCTTGGCGCCGGGCTTGGCCGTTGCGGCCACCACGCCGGGTAGCCCCGGCGAAGATTGCGGTCACGGCGTTGCGCGCCTGGCTGGAGTGTCCCTATCGTTTTTACCTCGCGCGGGTGTTGCGCATGAACGCGGTGGATCCGGCCAAGACGGAAATGGACGCGATGGATTTTGGCACGCTCTGTCACTCCGCCTTGGAGGCGATGGGGCGCGCGCCGGCCCTGCGTGACTGCACGGCGCCGGGCCCGATCCGCGAGTTTCTGGAGGCGACGCTCGAGGCCGAGGCGGTGCGGCGCTTCGGTCCGCAATTGACCCTGCCGCTGATGGTGCAGATGGAGTCCGCCCGCCAGCGACTGGCGCGGGCAGCCGTGGTGCAGGCGCGAATACGTGAAGAAGGTTGGGTGATTACGGAGGTGGAGAAAAAATTCACCCTCGAGGTTGAGGGGCTGATCGTGAGCGGAAAGATTGACCGGATTGATCGCCATGAAGGGTCGGGGCTGATCCGCGTGTTGGATTACAAGACCTCCGACCGACCGGTGGCGCCATCCTCGGCACATCTGCGCCCCATCCGCCGGCGTGACGAAAACGCGCGCGCGTTCGCCAATTGCACCGCCGGCGGGCGGGAGACCGTCTGGTGCGATTTGCAACTGCCGCTCTACTTGCGGGCCTTGGCGGCGGACTTGCCCGGCGGCGTGGCGACCGGCGGTTATTTCAACCTGCCCAAGGCCACTAGCGATACGGGCATCGCGGAGTGGTCGGACTACACGCCGGAGCTGGCAGCGGCGGCCTGGGCTTGCGCGCAGGGCGTGGCTGGGGCCATCCGCGCCGGCGATTTCTGGCCGCCGAACGAAGTTGTGCGAACGCCCTCGGATGATTTTGCGGCGCTGTTTCACGAAGGCGTGGCGGCGAGCACGACTTGGGAGGAGGCGCCGTGAAATCAATCGGTCATGTGATGATTCTCGCCTCCGCTGGCTCGGGCAAAACCTACGCGTTGACGAATCGCTTTGTGCGCCTGCTGGCCCTGGGCGCACGCCCGGAGCGGATCGCGGCGCTCACGTTCACGCGCAAGGCGGCGGGGGAATTTTTTGACGAGATTCTCAACAAGCTCGCCGGCGCGGCGGAAAGTCCGGCCAAGGCGGCGCAGCTGGCGTGCGAGATTGACGAACCGGGTTTTGGGGCGCCGGATTTTCTGCGCATGTTGCGTGACCTTGCCGGGGTGATGCACCGCCTGCGGCTCGGGACGCTCGACGGTTTCTTCGGGCGAGTGGCGCGCAATTTTCCCTGGGAGCTCGGGCTGGACGGGGCGTTTGAAATCCTGCAGGAACATGCGGCACGCACGGAGCGTGGACGGGTGCTGCGGCAGCTGTTCGAGCGCACCGGGGAACTGGCCGAGGCGCAGCGGGAATTCATCGAAGCCTTCAAGCGCGCAACTTTCGGCGCCGAGGAAAAAAGACTGGGCGCGCAACTCGATGCCTTCATCGATCAGCATCAGGAAGTTTTCCTCGCGGCCCCCCAACCTGAATGCTGGGGCAACCCAGCGCGCATCTGGCCGGAGGACTGTGCCTGGCTGGCGGCGGTGCCGCGGCGGGAATCGGCTGTCGCGACGTTGCAAGAGTCATTGGCCGAAGTGACGATGAATGAAAAGCAGCGTGATCGCTGGGAAATTTTCTTTACCGAGCTCGCTGCTTGGCAACCCGGCGCACCGATGGGGAAGGGGTTGAATTATCTGTTCAAAAATGCGCTGGATGCCTGGCCGGATCTGGCGGTCGTCACGGTGGAACGTCGCAAGCTTGAGTTGCCGCTGCCCAGCCAGAAGGCGATGCAGGAGTTGCTCACGGCGATCATCGGTGGGGAGTTAGCCCGACGAATGGAGATAACCCGAGGGATCTATGCCATTCTGGCGGGCTACGAAACCGTTTATCACGACAAGGTCAGGCGCGCTGGAAAACTGACTTTTGCCGATGTCGAGCGCCTGCTCCGGCCCGGCGCGGATGGCGCGCGCGTGCTCTCGCGAGCGGGAGCGGAAGATGGCCGGTTGTTCATAGATTACCGGCTCGATGCCGAAATCGAGCACTGGCTACTGGATGAATTCCAAGACACCAGTTTCGGACAGTGGTCGGTGCTCAGCAATCTGATCGATGAGGTCGTGCAGGATCCTACGCACACTCGCAGTTTTTTTTATGTCGGTGATGTGAAACAGGCGATCTTCGCCTGGCGCGAAGGCGACCCCCGGCTATTTCGGGAGATTTACGACCGCTATGATGCGGCTCAGCCGGGCATCATCGAGGTGCGGCATTTGGATCAATCCTTTCGCTCAGGCCCAGCGGTGATCACGACCGTGAACCGGGTGTTTGGCGATGGCGGTGCGCTGGGGTCGCTTTTCCCGGCCGAGGTGGCGCTGCGCTGGAGCCGTGAATGGCGCGATCATCAATCGGCCAAACCGCAACTGGGCGGCTATGTCGCGCTGCGACAGGCGGTGGATGAAGACGGCCGTTTTGCGGAAGCACTACGCATCTTGCATGCAATCGAACCGCTGCAGCGGGGTCTGAGCTGTGCTTTGCTGGTTCAGAAAAACGAAACGGCGGCACGCTTGGCTGATTATTTGCGCCGCGAGGGTGGACTGCCCGCAGTCGCCGAGTCGGATGTGCCGGTGTGCATTGATAATCCGTTGGGCGCGGCCTTATTGGCGCTGGTGCAAGCGGCGGCCCATCCCGGTGACACCTTTGCGGGTGCCCATGTGGCGATGACGCCGCTGGCCGCGGTGTTGGTGCGTGAGGGTCTCACCAGCCCGGACATGATCACGCGCCGGGTGTTGGCCCAGATCCATGGTGAAGGCTTTGAATCCACGATGGCTTGGTGGATCGGTCAACTGGAGCCCACGCTGACGGCGGATGATATTTTCAGCCGACTGCGGGCGCGCCAGATCACGGCGGCGGCGGCGGAGTTTGACGCTACCGGCAGTCGGTCGGTCGCGGAATTTGTGGCTTTCATGGAGCGCTACAAAGTGCGCGGGAGTGACCCGGCGGCGGTGATCAGGGTGATGACCGTGCATAAGGCCAAGGGGTTGGGTTTTGATTTGGTGATTCTGCCCGATTTGGAGGGCACCAAGCTGACTGCGCGGCGCGATGGACTGGCGGTGCAGCGCACGGCGGATAGGCAGGTGGATTGGGTGTTGGATCTGCCGCCCCGGCTGTTCATAGAACGCGACCCGGTGTTGGCCGAGCAGTTGGCGGCGGCGGAAGGTGACGCCTGTTACGAAAACCTTTCGCTGCTTTATGTGGCCATGACGCGGGCAAAGCAGGGTATGTATCTCATCACCCAACCCGGAGCCGCCAAATCGAGCTCAAATAATTTTACAAAACTGCTGGCGGTTACCGTGGGGGAAAACTGGCAGGTGGGTGACGAGCAGTGGTTTGAAAGCATAGCCACCGTGGAGAAGTCGGAACCGGCCCAGGTGGCCATCGGCGGTCTGATTTTGCCAACATGGGCGCGAGTGATACGCTTGCCGGTGCGGAGACCTTCGGGCGACCGCGCAAGCGAAATTGAGGCTGGAGTGCTCTTTAATTCAGCCGCTTGGGCGGCGGGAGAGTTTGGGGCGAGCGTGCATGCCATGTTGGCCCAAGTGGAATGGTCGGATACTTTTACTCAACCAAATGATTGGTTGGGATCCGCTGGTGAGGTGGCCAAAGCCTGCTTGGCGGAGCCGGGATTGGCTGAAGTCTGGATGCGCCCTCCCGCAAGCGTTAGAATCGAGGTCTGGCGTGAGCAGCCATTTGAGGTCGTGCTTGCTGGGGCTTGGGTGACGGGTGTGTTTGATCGCGTGGTGGTGGAGTATGATGTCGAGGGCCGGGCGCAGCGGGCGACGGTGTATGACTTCAAAACCGAGGCGGATGGCGGGCGCGCCTTGCCGCGGCATGCCGCGCAACTGAAGCTCTATCGACAAGCTTGTGCGCGTTTGACCGGACTTCTGGAAGCGCAGGTAGCCTGCAAGCTGGTTTTGACCGGCCAGCGCCGTTTGGTGGAGTTCACCGATCAAGGGTAAATTCTAGCTTTACAGCCATCCAGTGGGTCAGCACGTTGCCCCTTCACCAACTAACTAACTCCATGGGTAATCTGAAAAAGAAACGTCGTCTGAAAATGTCGAAGCATAAGCGCCGCAAGCGCCTCAAGGCCAATCGGCACAAGAAGCGCACGTGGCAAAAATAGGCCGCGGCACAACCGTTGCTATTGCATGTAAGCCCGCCGCGTAGTCGGCGGGCTTACCGTTTTTATATGTAGGGCCTGCTCCTTGGCCTTAAAATAAGGGTAAATGGCACCAAGCTAGGGATTAGTGCCTATATTTTACCTTGTAATACCCGATGTAATGCGGCATCTCAGCTCCTCTCTATTAGCTACCACCTGTCACCTTAGCAGGCACTTTACGAAGTCCTGCCTCAGTGATTCACCTACCACAGTCTCATTAACACCTATTGACGCATGCTTTTCTCAGCAAAGCCCAAAGGGTATTTTGTCGAAAAAAGCGACCAGCGTTTCCTGCTGGCTCGCACTTCGTCAACCGTGGCGCCTATGGTGATCGAATAGGTGCGTGAGTGTCCGACCGGCGATACCGCAGCCTTGCTTGAAGCGATTAAGCAACTGCAGCCCAAAAAGTCCTCCAGCGGATACTTGCACGCTACCTGCGGGGTTTATGGCGCTCAGCGTTTCGTGCGGAAGGTGACTATCGACGCAAAGCGGCTCAAGGATGCCAACTACTTCTCCGAGTTGCTGACCCAGCAATTTCGGATTGAGACTGACAAGTGTGTCACGATTTCCCTCAACGCGACAGATGGCACGGACTACGACCTTGCGAAGGCGGCCACTCAGAAGGAAGTCTTGTTCGCCGGCCTGCCTGGTGACGATGTGGTCGCGACCCAAAATGGGTTACTTGAGGGAGGAATCTATCCTGAACGCCTTGAGCTTGGTTCGGTCGCGGGTTTGGGTGCGATGATTAATTATCTGAGTTTTACCAAGAACAAGACCCCGACTTTGGTTTTGGAAATTGAGGCAGAGACTACGAATTCTTACATCGTAAGCAGCGAAGGAGTGGAGGCGACCCGCCCGATCCCCCAAGGCTTGGAATCAATGATTCCAGTCGTGCAAAAGGAACTCGGTTTGAAAGATGAGGATTCGGCCCGTCGATTGTTCTACTCTAACACGTTTGATTTCACAGGCATGGGGCCATTACTGATTAAAAAGCTCCTGAAAGAACTCCAATCGTCGATTGGCTTCTATGAGGTGCAGACCGGCCAGTCTGTTGGCTTACTTTTTACCACTCTGCTGTCTCCGAAGCTAGCTTGGCTGAATCAAGCGATTGCGACCTCCTTGGGGGTTTCTCCACTCAAGTTGGATTTACAACCTTGGCTTGATTCCCGGCAAATCACCGTCGCGGATGCGGCCAAGGCCGTGCTCGATACCCACTGGTTTAGCCTCCTAAGCCTGATGGCGCACCACGATACTGCAACCCCCGCTGCCAATGCTGTCACTGCTGAAAAAAAAGACTGACGCGACCCCCGCAGCCAACCGGTTGCCTGCGTGGCATCCGAACTTCCGCAACTACGATCAGTTGCCGGATATCAAGGCGGTGCGCACCAGTTTCTTTATCAATGGCGGTGCAATCATGGCCGCGCTGGTCCTGCTCGTCTATTTCGGGATCCAAGAGTTGCAGCTGCACTCGGTTAACGCCCAAATTTCGGATTGGGGAAAACAAATTGATCGCGATAAGGCTGCGAGCACGCGTGCGGTGGCTCAATTCAAACAATTCCAGGCTGAGGAAGCGAAGATCAATCAGGTCATTGCTTTTCAAGCCGGCAGACCGGTGTTGTCCGACCTAGTCCTGCAGCTCGGCCAAACGCTCCCGGCCAATATTGCCATCGACTCCTTGGATATTAGGGAGACCAACATGAATCTGCGTGCGACCGTGCGCGGAGCGCCTGACTTGGCCAGCGGTTACGCCTCACAATACGTGGATCAACTTAGAGCCGACCCCGCGCTCTCCCTTGTGGTGACCGAAGTCACCCTCACCAATCTGAATCGCGTGCCCAGCACGGGTCGGCTGGCGATCGAGCTGGTGCTCAAACTCAAAGCCCCGGCCGCGCCGGCTAAGAAATAATTCCCATGGCGATATCCAACGAACAGGTGGGGGCGCTCTTTAAGAAAAATCCGGTCGTGACCGGAGCTGTTTTCGTCTGCCTTGTCTTGATCGGTGCCATCTATTTCAGACTAGATGCCATGCCTGAAGCGACGACTGAGCTCGAGGCAAGGTCGGACGAAGGTCGGCGTTTGGCGGAAAATATTAAAAATTCCGTGCAACTGACCGAGCAGCTTGCCGCAGTGACCGAAGCCAACAAGGAAATCGACACCCGCCTCGTGCGGACAGGGCAGCTGGCGAACAATCTTCAGTATTTTTATCGGCTCGAATCCGACACGGGAGCGAAGCTGCTGGATTTGCGCCAATCCGCACCACCGCGTGTTGTGCCCAAGACCGCAAAAGTCCCTGTGGGTTTCACCGTCGCGGTGCAGGGCAGTTATCTGCAGGTTTTTGAATTCTTACGCCGCCTTGAAAGCGGCACGTACTATTGTCGGGTGATGAGTGCCAGTCTAGCTCCCATCGATGAAGTGGGCCCGACTGGGCTGTTGCGCCCAACCAACGCTAGGCTGACGCTCAATCTCGAACTGCTGGGAACGCCATGAAGATTTCCACCTCCGCATTGATTTTAGCCGCGATTACCCTGGGCGGCGTGACGAGTGCCTTGGCGCAGAAGTCCGACATCGTGACCCCGCAAAAAAGGGAAACCACAGTGACGGCGGCCGACAAGTTGCTTAAGCCTCGCGAGCTAACTCCTTTGCCTGCCCAAATGATCCCGCCCTTCAGCCCGCCGGCTTTTGAAGAGCCCGACCCTGAGGAAATCAAGGCGCAGCAGGTGGCGATAGCCTCCACGCCTACGCCGGTGCGCACCGCCGGTGACCGCGGCATTCTGGAGGCCCTCGCAGGGCGGCTTGCACCTTCGGGCACCGCCATCCTTGCCGGAGAAGCCATCCTGCTCTTCGGTCAAAAAAAGCTCAGAGTCGGTGATCGGCTGACGATTACCTTTGAAGGCTTTGATTATATTTTGGACATTACCGACATCGGACGCACCACCTTTACCCTTCGCCTGAATCGCGAGGAAATCACCCGGCCAATCAAATCAGGAAAGTAAACATGAGAACACATTCCCTCATCCCTCCACGCTGCTTGCTCTGCTTATCCCGGCCAGTGCTTGGACTCAATCAATTCCGACTGAAGCCGTTGCCGAACCGCCGGCTGATGTAGCCGTGCCTGACTTCGTCATCAAGGACGATCCAGCTAACGCCCCGAGCGCCGTCACCAAGAGTGCGGGGTCAACCGGCGGAGACACCCTGTCGGTGGATTTCCCCGACGAGGACATCCGCAACATCCTGCGCAATGTCGCCGATCTGTTTGAGTTAAATCTGGTGATCCCCGATACCCTGCAAGGTCGCACCTCGATCAAGCTACGCGATGTCTCGTGGCGGCAAATTTTCCAAGTGACGCTCTCGCCCGTCGGCTTCACCTACATTGAGGACGATAATATCATCAAGATTGTCAGCAATGAAAGCCTCGCTGCCGAGCCCCTCTCGACCGAAGTCTTTATCATCAACTACGCTCCTGCCGGTGAGCTGAAGCCCGCGCTTGATGCGTTGGCGAATTCCCCGGGCGGCAGCATCCGTGTGGATAACCGTAGTAACGCGCTGATTATCACCGAACGCCCGACCCAGATTAACAAGATCCGTCCGATCATCGAGCAGCTCGACAAGGCCACCGCCCAAGTGATGATCGAGTCGAAGTTTGTCGAAGTGACCAATACTGACGTCAAAAACATCGGCGTAAACTGGACCTCGCTTTCCGGCATGCAGGTAGGCGCCGGTGGCCTGAATCAGGAATGGAGCCGTGAGCGCGGTCAGACCCGGACCTCGGGCAGCGACACAGCATCCCGCAACGCTTCCAATCAGGGCACCACCGGTAGCACCACTAACAGCACCAGCACCACCGTCGGCACCACCGGCGGCACCACCGGGAGTTCGGCCACCGAAAATACCGGCGGGATAACCACTTCAACAACCCAGACCAATGTGGGCAACCAATTGGGGACCAATAGCCTGACCGGCCTCCCTGTAGTCGTTGACGTGGACTCGATCGGCACGATTACTTCCACCAGCACGCCTTCCTCGCAAACTAACACCACCTCAGGTTCCACCTCTGGTTCCACTTTAGGCTCCAACAACACTTTGAGCGAGGCATTGGGTTCGAGCCTTTCCTCGACGACCTCCAACACGATCAATAATCTCCTCGGCCTCACCAATACCAGCGGAACCAACCGGCTCGCTTCGGCGGTCTTCTCGGCCTCCGACTTCAATGTGATCCTGTCAGCCCTGAAGACGACCAACGACACCAAGCTCATCTCCAACCCCACGGTGGTCACGCTCAACAATTCCGAAGCGACCATCAATATCGGCCAAGAATTCCCTATCCCGAACTACACCTACAACCAAGAGCGGGGCACCTATGAGGTCAGCGGCTTCGAATACAAGCCCCTCGGTATCATCCTCAAAGTCACCCCGCAGGTGAATGCACAGGGCTTCATCAAGCTCACCGTTGAGCCTGAGGTCAGCAGCTCTTCGGAGTCCGCCAGCTTTGGCGGGGCGCAGATCCCGATCGTCGTCACCCGCAAGACCAAGACCCAAGTTTCGCTGAAGGACGGCTTCACCATGGGTATTGGCGGTCTCATTGAAAACCGTGTCTCCAAGGGTCAGACCCGCGTGCCGGTGCTGGGCGACATTCCTCTGCTGGGTCGCCTGTTCCGGTCGGACAGCACGAATGACACCATGCGCAACTTGATCATCTTCATCACGGCGAAAACCGTCAGCCCTGATGGGGCGCCCATCGAGGAAGTCTTTGACTCCCGGGCCGTGCGTCAGATGCAACTACGCCGCGACGAATTGCCCGGCTATCGGGATGGTTCCGATCCGTTCCTGCCCCCAGCCGTGGCACCGGTGAAACGGAAATAACCGAAACCTATATATTTTCAAAGGCCGCGACCGGAAGGCGCGGCCTTTTTTGTGCCCGGGTGGAATTGATACCAAACGCCCTTTTGAACTATGGGCGGAGGTTCGCCGCCTGTAGCTTGAAGTGGGCCGGCAGGTCCCTCTGCTGGCGTAGGGTGTGCAACGTGCAGAGGAACCTCCGGCATCCACCACCGATCCTTGATTGGGTAAACGCTATGGGGCAGGGGTAGTTACCACCAACCTTCAACAAAGCCCTGCTGGGCCTTGATGGCGATGACGCCGAGATTCTTGGTCAAGTGGGCCGCAAAGCACGGCAGGAGCGAATGCGTGGTATTCCAACCGGCGAAGCGCATCGCATAAAACCAAAGTGACCCGATGAAGATCATACCGGTGCTGAACCAACCCTTCAACCCAAGGGACAAGGTGAAGCCTTCGTCCCAGTTCCACAAAAAAGGATGCAGCAGGGCAAAGACGGCGGAGGCGGCAATTATGCCGAGCCAGCGCAGGGCTCGTCGGCTGCTATTCACCACCACATAGCCGCGGAAGATCACTTCCTCGATGATGGCGGCGCTCAGCGTATAGAGGCCAAAGAGCATCGTGATGCGTGATTGCTCGGTGGCGATGCCCAGCCGGATTTCCCCCCAAGTTTCAAGGGCCAGCAGGGCCAGCGCTCCCGCTATCGCGATAATCACGATATTCAGCGGAGCCGGCGCAGCCCCGGGGAGTGCGCCGGGATTGGGCTTGCCTGCCACAGCGGCCTGTCGGTCGTCGCGCCATAGCTTGGCCACGTAGAGACCGGCGGCTATCATCAGCAGGAGCAGCAAGGGATGGTCGCTCATCTTATCGTTGTGAGTATTGATTAGCCATTTTCCTGAGCGTGGCTACTGTCAACTTTCTGATGCCCGCCTACCAAACCATTGACTCACCCTCACAGGCAAATGCCTTTGGGGCGGTCTTGGAGCACCTGCGCCCGCACATGGCGGCACTGGATGCTTTTCTGCGCGAGCAAATTGCCACCTTCGAGCCTGAGATTCGGACGATGGCGGATTACTGCATCGACACTTCCGGCAAACGCCTCCGGCCGACACTCGTTTTCCTCAGTGGTTGGCGCCATGATTCCGAACCTTCCGCCGATTTGATCAAGGTGGCCGCCGTGGTGGAACTCGTGCATCTGGCCACGTTGGTGCATGACGATATCATGGATGAGGCCGAACTTCGCCGCAATCGCCGCACGGCCGCACGGGAATTTGGTCCGACAGCCGCGGTGCTGTTAGGGGATGCACTTTTTTCGCATGCCCTGCATCTGGCGGCGCAGTTCCCGACCACAGAGGTGTGTCTGGTCGTGGCGGAGTCCACCCGCAAGGTCTGTGCCGGTGAGATCGTGCAGACCATGCGACGGGGCTCCACCAATGTCAGCCGGGCGGACTATTGGCGGATTATCGATTTGAAGACGGCGGAGCTGTTTCGGGCTTCCTGTTTCCTTGGCGCCAGACTGGCTGGCTCAACCGATGATTATGTCGAAGCCGTGGCCCGCTTTGGGCGGCATCTGGGCATCGCCTATCAAATCTACGATGATCTCGCGGATTTCTTTGGGGAGGAGCAGCGCATCGGCAAGACCTTGGGCACGGATCTGGCCAGCGGCAAAATCACTTTGCCGTTACATGTGTTGCTGGAGCGTTTACCGGCGGATGAACGGGCGGTGCTGGTCGAGGAAATTTGTGGCCAGCGGCCGGCGCAGATGGCCCTGCGCCTGCGCCAGATGGACGAATTGAAGGTGTTCCCCGCGGTCGCGGCTTCCGTGCATGATGAGATTGCCTCCGCCTTGGTCGCCTTGGCGCCTTGGCCGGAGCAAGCGCCCACCGCTTTGCTCACCCAACTTTGCATGATTTTACGGCACCAAGTTGCGGCACTGCAACCGGTCTAGTATCGGCACCAGCTAATTCAGCTCTCTGGGGTAAATTTCCATTTGCGCTTTCCGGACCTAGGGTTGACCCTCAACTCGCAATGGACGCGATCAAAGCACTCGGAAAGACGCTGGTAGCGTCACCCGAGCGGCAACATGAGGCCGACTCCGATCTCGAGATCGTCCATGCCGTCCAAGCCGGAGATGTCGCCGCCTTTGACCAGTTGATCACTAGTTATCGCGGCCGGGTCTATGGGGTCGTTTACAATATGACCTCCAATCGCGAGGATGCGGCGGATCTCACGCAGGACGCCTTCATCAAGGCGTTTCAGTCCATCAACCGCTTTCAAGGGCAGTCTTCCTTTTTCACTTGGCTTTACCGGATTGCGATCAACTCGACGCTGACTCACTTGCGCAAAAATCGCTTAAAGTCGTTCTTCAGCTTGGAAAAGCTGGACGAAGAGGGACGTCAAACAGCGGAAGTAATTGAAGCTCTTACAGATAATTCAGGCGCCGAGCGCGATACTTTCATTCGGGAGCTTCAGGAAAAATTGAACGAAGCGATGCAAAAATTGTCTATCAGGCATCGCACTGTGGTCACTTTATTTGAAATCGATGGGCTTAGCCATCAAGAGATTGCCGAAGTCATGAACTGCTCGGTCGGCACGGTGCGTTCGCGGTTGCACTACGCGAAGCAACTGCTGCAGGCCGAGTTGCAACCCTACATGCGTAAATGAATCACGATAAATCCCAGCGCCCCTCCGTCACCGTCGAACAACTCATCCGCCTCAAGCGCGCTGAGCAGCCCCCAGCAGCATTCTGGCTCGATTTTGATCGTGCGATGCGTGCCAAGCAGCTGGCGGCCATCGTGGAGCCACGTCCTTGGTGGGCACCATTTATCCGCTTGAGCACTCGGGTCTCCCGCTACCAGCTGCCAGTGGGCGCGACCGCGGTGCTGGCGCTTACGTTTTTTACGGTTAATCAATATCACCTGCCGCAGGGCGAACCCGTTTACGTGTCCGCTTTGGCTCGGTCGATTCATGATACCGCGACCGTTGGATCGACCGATGCAGGGCCAGACGTTGGCACGTTGGTAAACGCGCAAATCAGCACTGGCGAACGGATCGCCGTAGCGCCCTCCGTCACGGTGGCGGAGAGACCAACCGCTTCCCCCGAGGCCCAGTCGGTTGAGCCTGCATCGATGATTTCCATGCTCGATGGCTCCCGCGCGTCCCTGTTCGCCGCGAGTGCGGATTCGCGTTCGGCCCGTTTGATTGCCGCCAACTCGGCCCAAGTGGAGGCCGGTGGGCCCGAGCTGGCCAGATTGATTGATCGCGCGGCCGGCCTTGATGTCACCAACCTCCTCGGCCGGGCTGAACCGGTAGATCCGCTGACCCAGATGCAATCGCCTGCTGACTCAAACCGCGTGCGTCGCCTGCTGGCGAATTACACCTCCTCCCCGGTTTCAGCGGAGGAAGTCGCCGCGCAGCGCAACACCGGTCGCGTTGGCCGTGGGCTCTCTGACGAGCGCCTCTATGAGCGAGTCAGTCGCTTTGACGTTGAGGGCGAACGACTGGCGATTAACATCAGACTTTGAGTCTGCTCTAGGCTTAACTTGTATCGGCCCCGCCATGAGCGGGGCCTTTGCTTTTCCGGATTTCCCCACTACGATCTGATCATGCGCTCAGAAAAAGACTCGATGGGCGAGATGCGGGTGCCGACTGAGGCCCTGTGGGGCGCCTCAACCCAGAGGGCGGTATTGAACTTTCCTATCAGCGGCCGAACCATGCCTACCGATTTTATTCATGGGCTGGGTTTGGTCAAACTGGCCGCCGCGCAGGCCAACGAAGATTTAGGTAAACTGCCCAAAGGAAAAGGGCGGTTGATCCGGCAGGTTGCCCGTGAAATCGCCGATGGCCGCCACGATGCCCAGTTTCCGGTGGATGTTTTTCAGACCGGTTCCGGCACATCCACGAATACCAATGCCAACGAGGTCATTGCGCGGCGGGCGGGCCAGCTTTCGACGCAGCCGGCGATCCATCCGAATGATGATGTGAACCTAGGGCAGTCTTCCAACGATGTCATTCCGACCGTGCTTCATCTCAGCGTGGCCATGGCCTTGGATCGGCATTTGCGCCCCGCACTGGCCGGTTTGGCGACGGCACTGGACGACAAAGCGAGGTCATTTTCCGACATCGTCAAAATTGGCCGCACCCATCTGATGGATGCGACACCCCTGACCTTGGGTCAGGAGTTTTCCGGCTACGCCATGCAGGTGCACAAGGCCGGTGAGCGGGTGCAGCGGGCGATTGCGGTGCTGGGTGAGCTGGCAATCGGTGGCACGGCTGTGGGGACGGGGCTCAACACGCATCCAGAGTTTGCCGCCCGCGTCTGCCGTATTTTGAGCACTGAAAGCGGCCTCGCATTGCGTGAAGCGCGCAACCATTTCGAGGCGCAGGGGGCGCGTGACGATTGTGTCGAGGTCGCCGGGCAATTGTCCGCCGTGGCTGCGAGCCTGGTTAAAATCGCGAGTGACATTCGCCTGCTCGGTGCTGGTCCCCGGGCCGGAATCGCGGAGTTGCGCCTGCCGGCCACTCAACCCGGCTCATCCATCATGCCGGGCAAGGTAAATCCGGTGATGAGCGAGATGCTGGTGCAGGTCGGTCATTATGTGCAGGGCCTTAACCAGACGGTGGCGGCCTGTGGTCGTGACGGGCACTTCGAGCTGAATGTCACATTGCCATTGATCGCGCATTGCCTGCACGAAGCCATCACCTGCCTCGCCAACGGTGCCCGGGTGTTCGCGGAAAAGTGCGTGGTCGGCATCGAGGCTGATGCCGAACGTTGCCGTGAACTGATGGCACGCTCCCTGATGCTCGTGACCGCGCTCAATCCTCACATTGGCTATGACGCGGCCGCCGCCGTGGCAAAGGAAGCCTTTGCCACGGGCCAATCGCTGCGCGAAGTGGTCTTGGCGCGTGGGCTGATGGATGCGGCCGCCTTAGATCGTGTCCTAGCGCCGCTCGCGATGACGCGGCCGGGAACCGACAACCCGGCGGCAGGCAGTGGCTGAAAAACTGCCCGACCATGGCGGTGTATCAGGAAACTTTGACGCTGCGCCCGCAGGGAAGTGGGCTGATGGATATCACGCATGAAATCGTGACCGTGCTCACCCGCAGCGGTCTGCGCCAAGGCGTGGTTACGATAATCTGCCAGCACACGAGCTGCTCGCTGGTCATCATGGAAAATGCTGATCCCTCCGCGCGGCGCGATCTAGAGCAATGGCTGGATCGGCTCGTGCCCGCGACGGATCCGCATTTTACCCATACCCTTGAAGGGCCTGACGACATGCCGAGCCATATCAAGATGGCCTTGACGCGCACGAGTGAAAGCGTGCCCTACGCCGGCAACCGGCTGCTGCTGGGCACTTGGCAGGGGATTTTCCTCTGGGAACACCGCCGTGCGCCGCAGGTGCGTCAGGTGGTGGTGACGGTGCTGGGGTGAGCGGGGATTATTTCTTAGCAGGCAGGCACGCGCCGCAGCCGTTGACGAAGAAATCGTTGCCCTTGTTATCCACGAGGATGAACGCGGGAAAATCCTGCACCTCGATTTTCCAGACGGCTTCCATCCCGAGTTCGGGATATTCAAGCACTTCAACCTTTTTGATATTTTCCTTCGCAAGGATGGCGGCGGGTCCGCCGATGCTGCCCAGATAAAAACCGCCGTGTTTTTTGCAGGCGGCGGTGACCTGTGGGCTGCGGTTGCCCTTGGCGAGCATGATCATGGAACCGCCCAGCGACTGAAACTGGTCCACGTAGGTGTCCATCCGGCCTGCCGTGGTTGGGCCGAAGCTGCCCGAGGCGTAGCCCCGCGGGGTCTTGGCCGGGCCGGCGTAGTAAACCGGATGTTGTTTGAGATAATCGGGCAGCCCCTGGCCGGTATCGATGCGTTCCTTGAGTTTGGCGTGCGCGATATCGCGGGCGACGATCATTGGTCCGCTGAGCAAAACCTGGGTGGTCACCGGATGGTGTGACAATTCCGCGAGGATGTCCGCCATCGGCAGGTTGAGGTCAATGCGGACGGCGTGGCTGGGTTTCAGGGTGCGCTCGGCTGCCGGGATGAAGCGGCCGGGGTCGGTTTCCAACTGCTCCAGAAAAATGCCGTCGCGGGTGATCTTGCCCTTGATGTTGCGGTCCGCGCTGCAGGAGACGCCCAGCCCCACCGGGCAGGAGGCGCCATGGCGTGGGAGCCGGATAATCCGCACATCAAGGGCGAAGTATTTGCCGCCGAACTGCGCGCCGATGCCGGTCTGCTGGGCGAGCGTGAGCACGCGCTGTTCGAGTTCCACATCGCGAAAGGCGCGACCGTGTTCGTTGCCAGTTGTGGGTAGGGTATCGAGATACTTGGTCGAGGCCAGCTTGACGGTTTTCAGGCAGGTCTCGGCACTGGTGCCGCCGATGACGAAGGTCAGGTGGTAAGGCGGGCAAGCGGCGGTGCCAAGATACCCCATTTTTTCGGCAATGAATTTCTCCAGGCTTTTGGGGTTGAGCAGGGCCTTGGTCTCTTGAAACAAGAAGGTCTTGTTGGCCGAGCCGCCGCCCTTGGCCACGAAGAGGAATTCATACTGCGCGCCTTCGCTGGCATAGAGGTCGATCTGCGCCGGCAGGTTGGTGCTGGTGTTCACCTCGTTCCACATGTCGAGCGGCGCGGTCTGGGAATAACGGAGGTTCTCCTTGGTGTAACATTCATAAACGCCGCGGCTGAGCCACTCGGCGTCGTTGCTCCCGGTCCAGACCTGCTGACCCTTCTTGCCTATGATGATGGCGGTGCCGGTGTCCTGACAAAAGGGCAGGATGCCCTGGGCCGCGATCTCGGCGTTCTTCAGCAGGGTCAGCGCCACGTAGCGGTCGTTGGCGCTGGCCTCGGAATCATTGAGGATGGCGGCGACCTGCTGGAGGTGCTTTGTGCGCAGCATAAACGAGCAGTCGTGGAAGGCCTGCTGGGCGAGAAACGCTAGGGCGCCCGACTCGACCTGGAGGATCTCATGTCCGGCGAAGGTGGCGGTGCTGACGCCTTCGCGCGAGAGCAAGCGGTAGGCGGTGTCATCCGCAGTGAGCGGCAACGGGTCTTGGTAGGTGAACGGAGGCACGACCATGGTGGCAAGGTGCGGAAAACCGCGCAAAATTCAACGCGCCGCGAGCATCGCACGCACGCGTTCGTGAAAATGCGGCAGGTCGGTCGGGGTGGCGGTTTCGCCGGTGGTCCGACCCCAACCTTGGGGTCCCGGCCAGATGCCTTGGCTAACAAAGGCGTCTACGGCCCGCTGCATGCCCGCGACGTTAATGTAATCTTTCTGTTCCTTTTCGTCGCGCAGTCCGGTCACGAGGGCGGCGGGGAACGGTGCGATGTGGCCGCTGGAAACGTGGGCCAGATTATTGAGGATCACGAAGGGGCGTGAATCCACCAGCGTGGTGGCCGGTCGCGGCAGCTCACCGCGCAAGTAGCGGTGATATTCGAGGTGGTTGTCGTGCAAACTGTCGAAGGGCTCGAGGGGTATGCGTTCGGTCCGGCCGTCGCGCCAGTGCACCTCGGCCTGCTGGCCGACGACATATTTAACCTCGGCGTGCTCGCAGGTGACGGTCTCACAGTGCTGACCTTGGCCGGCACAGGCGTGGGAAAGGGCAAAGCGCAGGGTGGCGCCCGTCGTCGTGTCGGCCTCGACGAAAAAGGTATCGGCCCCTTCGATGGCGTGGGCGCGATACAGTTCGGCGCGCACGCCAGCAATCTGGGCCCAACTGAGCTGCTCGGGCCCGCCGAGCCAGAAAATCATGTTGTGGACGAAATGCGCCAAGGCATTGCCCATGCAACTGTCGAGCACCACGCGACCATCTATCATGAGCCGACCGGCCCAGTTGTTGCGGCGAAAGTAATCGGCCGGTCGCGGCCAGAGGGCCGTGAGGGCACCACTGCGCACGGCACCGAATTCGCCGGCGAGGATGCGCTGCTTGAGTGCAAGTCGCGGTTTTTCGATGATGAAGTTGAAACCGACCAGTGAAGCGTGCCGCGCTTGGCGGTCGCGGGTGATCATTTCCTCCAGCTCCAAGTAATCGAGGGTGGGGGGCTTCTCCAAATACACCGGGATCCCCAGTTCGACGCCGGCGCGGTGCATCTCGGCATGCAGATTGATCGGGGTGGGCACCACCAGTAGATCGAGATCCCGGTGGCAGCTGGCGAGCATGGACTGGTAATCCGGGAAAACCGCCACCCCCCGGGCGGCGAATTTCCAATTCTGCTGTTCCGACCCGAACGAAGCCATCTGGGGATCGCAGGTGCAGATCAGCCGGGCCAAGCCGCGTTCTTCCAGCCGGGCGATGGTGTTGTGGTGCCAGGCCGCAAAGCCCCCCATGCCAATGATACCGATACGGATGGGGCTCATTACACGATTTTGAGCTTGGGCAGATCTTGGCCGTCAATGAGTCCCACGGGCCGGCCACGGGCATTCACGACGATCAGGTCATCAATGCGATGGATTTCGAACAGGCGCAGGGCGTCAACCGCCAGCGCCTCTTCCCGGATGACTTTGGGCGTGCGGGTCATGAAAGTGGCTACAGGTTGGCTGAGAAAATCCGGACCGCTCAAGGCGCTCCGTCGAAAATCACCATCGGTCAGGATGCCGGTGAGTTTTCCGGTCTTGGGATTCACCAAGGCGATGCTGCCGCTCTTGGCCTTAGTCATGGCCAGAATGGTTTCCTGCGTGGTGCTGTTGTCGGGCCGCACTGGCAGGCGGTCACCGGTGCGCATGATGTCCTTTACGCGCAGCAACAGCACGCGACCCAGATTGCCGGCGGGATGGTAGCGGGCGAAATCATCCCGCGTGAGTCCGCGGGCTTCGAGGAGCACCATGGCCAGCGCATCACCAAGGGCGAGGGCGGCGGTGGTGCTGGCGGTCGGGGCGAGTTCCAAGGGGCAGGCCTCCCGGGGCACCCGGTAAATCAGGCGGTGGTCGGCGTTGCGGGCGAGATCAGACTCGGCGTGGCTGGTGAAGGCGACGATCCTCACCTCAAAGCGCCGCAGGATGGGGATCAGCCGCAGGACTTCCTCGGTTTGGCCGCTGTTGCTGAGGACGATGGCGAGGTCACCGGCGGCGCAGAGTCCGAGATCGCCGTGCAGGGCTTGGGTGGCGTCGAGAAAGCACGACGACGCTCCGGTGCTGTTGAAGGTGCCCACCAGTTTTTGCGCGATGTGGGCGGACTTGCCGACGCCGGTGAAAATCAATTTACGCCCCGCGCCGATGGTGGCCTCCACCGCCCGGGCCGTGTCCACCAACTCGGCACCCAACCCCTTGGCCGTTTGCGTGAGGGCCTCGCTCTCGATCCGGAGGCAGGCACGGGCACGGGCGAGGGCGGATTTCGGGTTGATGGCCATTTAGGGTTTGTGTCGCTGATGCAGGTTGCGGAATTTACCGCCAACCCATTCCCGTTCAATCCCTTTCCCGCTGCGATAATGAAACGACTGAAAGTTTCGGTCCTGCTTGCCCTGACCGTGCTCCTTTTGAGCACGGGCTGCGAGCGCAATGTCGGCCCGAGCTTGGGCGCCGAGGCCGATGACGCCGCCTACCGCCGCGGTCAGCAGTTGGTGAAACAGGGACGCAAACAGGAGGCGTTGGCGGCATTTTTGAAGGTAATCGCCCAGCGCGTTGACGCTGCACCCGAGTCGCACCTTGATGCGGGGCTCATTTATCTGAACGACATTAAGGATCCCATCGCGGCCATTCACCATTTCCGCAAATATCTCGAGTTGCAGCCCAATGCCGTGCAGGCCACCCATGTTCGCGGATTGGTGGACAGCGCCAAACGCGAATTCGCGCGCACGTTGCCGGGGAACCCACTCGAAAATCAAGCCTTTCGGCTCGACTTGATGGATCAGGTCGAGCGGCTGCAACGCGAAGTTGAGCAGTTGCGGGCCGAGCTCTCATCTGCGCGAAGCGGCACGCCTTCGACCATCAGCCGCGTGCTGGTTCCGACAGAGACTTTGCTTGGATCGCCCAACGTGGGTCCGACCTTGTCGGAAATGGCCGGTGGAAATTCCCCCATCACCATCGCACCCTTGTCCCCGCGGCAAACGATGGCGGAGTCGCCTCCTCTCGTCGCTTCGCCCCCGACCCCGCCTCTGGCAGGCAATGTCCGCCGTCATCTGGTGGTGAAGGGCGACACCCTCTTTAGTCTTGCGCAGCGCTATTACAGCGATCGTGCCCGTTGGCGCGATATCTATGCGGCCAATCGCGACCAGATGCCCAATGAGAATGCACTCAGGCTCGGCATGGAGTTGAAGATTCCCTGAGCCATGCCGCTCACCTCCCGCCGCACCGCGGTTTTCACCGAATCGTTGATCCGTGAGATGTCGCGCGTCGCCGTTCGGTATGGAGCCATCAATCTTTCCCAAGGTTTCCCTGACTGGGATCCGCCAGCCGCACTGATAGCGGCGGCTAAAGAGGCGATGGATACCCACCGCCACCAATACGCGGTCACCTGGGGTGCACCCGAGCTTCGCGCTGCTCTCGGGAGTAAAATTAGTCGCTTTACCGGGGTGCCGGTGGACACCGATCGTGAGCTCGTGGTCACCTGCGGCGCCACCGAGGCGATGATGGTGGCGATGATGACGGTCTGTGATCCCGGGGACAAAGTCGGCCTGTTCTCACCTTTCTACGAAAACTACAATGCCGACGCCATTCTCACCGGCGCCGAGCCGGTGCACGTGCCTTTGCATCCGCCGCACTATCGTTTCGATCCGGCCGAGCTGCGCGCCGCGTTTGCCCGGGGCTTGAAGGCCTTTGTGCTTTGCAATCCCTCCAATCCCTGCGGCCGGGTATTCACGCGGGAGGAACTGCTCCAGATCGCCGCACTCGCGGAGGAATTTGATACGTGGGTGCTGACGGACGAGGTTTACGAACACATTGTCTTTGCTCCGCACCGGCACACCTATTTTTCCACTTTGCCGGGCATGGCGGCGCGCACCCTGATGTGCTCGTCGCTGTCAAAGACGTTCTCGATCACGGGTTGGCGGCTCGGCTACGTCCAGGCCGCCCCGGCGGTCATCGCCCAGGCACGCAAGGTGCACGATTTTCTCACGGTCGGTGCGGCTGCGCCGCTGCAACACGCCGTGGTCACGGCGCTGGATTTCCCGGCAGAATATTATGCGGGTCTCGTGGCGGCATACGCGGAATCACGCGATGTGCTGCTGGGCTACCTCGATCAAACGGGATTGGCTTACACGCGACCGGAGGGCGCCTACTTTGTGATGGTGGATATTTCCCCGTTCGGTTTTGCGAGCGACATTGAATTCGCCCACTGGATGGCGCGGGAGATCGGGGTCGCGCCGGTCCCGGGGTCGGTGTTTTTCCCCACGCCCGAGCATCGCTTCATGCGGCTTAATTTTGCGAAACGCCCCGCTACCTTGCACGCCGCGGGCGAGCGTTTACTCAAACTGCGCCGGAGCTGATTCAGCCTACTTGCATCCGCAGGGCGCGGGCCTCGTTGACAAGTTCCCGGGCGGCGGCGATGGCGTCATCCGGTGGTGGTTCCACGTTTTCCCCTGATTGGTCATCGGGATCACCGAGACCGCTTTGACGGAATCGCCGGAGACGATCGAGGATGAGGTCGCGGATTTCAGAGGCGTTTTCGACGCAGTGGAAGACTCCCCGATGTAGGGAGTTGCCGGTTTGGCCCTCCGCGTGGTCGCTGCCGCCACCGGCGGAGTGCACGTGCAGATTGGCGAGGCCGAGCCAACGTTGCACCGGACCTTGCTTGACCTCGACCTGCTGCAGGTTGGCGAAGCTCATCGTTGATTCCTGCAAGGCGACCAGACCGTTGCGGATGCGCAGGCTGCGGTCGGTGACGATATACCAGTGTTGCTCGAATTCGAGCCGCACAAGCGCAAAGGTGACGGGGATTTGGACGACAAAAAAAGCGATGGCGCCGAGCTCGGCGAGCTTGGCTACGACCAACAGCCAGTCAGGCACCCGGCCCGCGAACTGTTGGTAGCCGTTGCGCCGCGGCTTGCGCGGCGCCTTGGCGGGTTTGGCTTCCGGCGTGGTCGGCTGGGGTGCGGCGGCTATCGCCGGAGTGTCGGCCGTCTTGGTTTCCGCCGCCGCCACGGCGGCGGCACGGGAGCGTTCCAGCGCGGCGCGTGCCTCTGGCACGTCGGCCTGCAATTTCATCAATAAGCCCACGGAGAAAATAATGCCGGCGAGCGCGCCGACCTGAGTGAACAGCCAGCGCAGCAGGCGCAGCTTGTAGTAATTGCGACCGGCGCGAAAAACCCGGACGGAGCCGGGTGCGCCCGCGGGCGGTTCCGGCTCGGCCGGCACCCGCAGCGTGATCAGTGCCTGGCGGCGGATGCGCTCAAACATGGCGTGGTTCCTCCCCGCTGGGCGGCAATCGTTGGGCGAGCGTCAGCCGGGTGGCGCGCAGTTCCTGGGCAACCTCGCGCAAGGCAGCGGCCAGGGCCGCATCGTTGCCGGGCGTGGTCGTGGCGCGGGCGCCGGCGTGCGTGGAGTCCTGCACGCCGCGCATTTTCGAATACAGAAAATCGCGCACAGCCTCGAATTCCTTCAACCCCTCCAGGGTCATCTCTGCGCCGCTGTTGCCGCTGGCGGTCTGCACGAGGATGCGGCCGAGGCCGAGCCAGCGTTCCACCACATTTGAGCGCAGGTGGATGTCTTGGATGCGGGCGTAGTTTACGATGATCTCGCGGCGGAAGAGAATGCCCCAACGCATCGAGATGCCCTCGGCGGTGAACTGGTAGCGCATCGTGTGGTAGCGGAACCAAGCCGGCAGGACGAGAAACGGAAACGCTGGCGGAAACGCGAGACAGGCGAGCAGGTAATATTTCCAAAGGTCCGGATGTGGCCTCACGATGGCGAGGATGGCGGCTTCGTTGGGGGGTGAATTCATGGCAGATGATCTCATCGGATTACGGCCGTTCGACAACACCGGAACAGGCCTAGCCGGATTTATACCTGCATGTTTTTGCATCTTGTTAAGGGGAATATATTTACTCGCCACATGTTGGGTTGTTGGCCATTGCAACTTTACCTCATTGCGCATGTCACTCGCCACTGCTGAGTTCCTCGGTCTTGCCGGACTTGTTTTTTGTCTGGTCGGTGCATGGCTGCACTGGGGTTTGCACGATCGAATCGCCCAACTCGTAGACGATCAAAAAGATGGCAGTCTGACCGAAGACCAAGCAAAGGCGCGCAGCTGTTTTTGGCAAACCATGGCACCGGTGATCACGGTGATCGGCGTGCTGCTCGTTGGGGCCGCAGTCTGGGGCCGGTTTGGCTGATTTGAGGGCTCGCCTTCACCGGGGCGCTCCTTTGCGCTCTGCCCATGACTGTTGCCCGCCCCACTTTTTGCGAGGCGCTGAAGTTTTGGTTGAAACTCGGTTTCATCAGCTTCGGCGGTCCGACCGGGCAAATCGCCATCATGCACACGGAGCTGGTTGAGAAGCGCAGATGGATCGGCGAGCAGCGATTTCTGCACGCTTTGAATTTCTGCATGCTGCTGCCGGGGCCGGAAGCCCAACAATTAGCGACCTATTGCGGCTGGTTGTTGCACCGAACCTGGGGTGGCATTGTGGCGGGCAGCTTGTTCGTGCTGCCGGCGGCGGTCCTGCTTTGGGTGTTGGCGTGGGTCTATGCCGCCCACGGCGCGGTGCCGTGGATCGCGGCACTTTTCTACGGATTGAAACCGGTGGTGGTCGCGATTGTGGCGGTGGCCGTGCTGCGCATCGGGGGCCGGGTGTTGAGCCGCAGCGTGCTCTGGGTGATTGCCGCGCTTGCCTTTGGCGCGATCTTTTTTCTGCAAGTTTCGTTCCCGGCCATCATCGGGGGGGCGGCTTTGGTTGGCTATCTAGGTGGACGTTTGTTCCCAGAGCAGTTTCCGGTGGCGTCGCCCCACGCAGGCCCGGCCGCTGCCACGGCCGTGATCGATGATCGTCAAACGGCGGCCGAACACACGCAGCCTTCTGCTTTGCGTGCACTACGCATCGTGGTGGTGACCGGTGTGCTCTGGGGGCTACCGGTGTTGGTGGTCGGGCTGTGGCAGGGTTGGGACGGGACGCTCGCGCAAATCGGTTTTTTCTTCAGCAAGGCGGCGATGGTGACCTTTGGGGGCGCCTATGCCGTCCTGCCCTATGTGGCGCAGCAAGCCGTGGAAAATTATGCGTGGCTCACGCCGGCGCAGATGCTTGACGGGCTCGGCCTCGCCGAGGCCAAACCCGGGCCGTTGATCATGGTGGTGCAATTCGTGGGGTTCCTCGGCGGCTGGAATCACCCGGGCGTGCTCCCGCCATTTTGGACCGCCACACTCGGGGCGATGTTGGCCACTTGGGTTACTTTCGTGCCCTGCTTCCTGTGGATTTTTCTCGGGGCGCCACACATCGAGCAATTGCGCGGCCATCAAGGCCTGCACCGCACGCTCACGGCCGTGACGGCGGCCGTGGTGGGGGTGGTGCTGAATCTGGCGGTGTGGTTCGGCGGGCAGGTGTTTTGGCCACGTGCCGGTTCGCTTGATTGGACGGCGCTGGCGTTGGCCCTGATGGCATTGATCGCGCTCCAGCGATTCCGTGTCGGCACGGTGCCGGTCATCGGGGCGGGTGCATTGGCGGGGCTGTTGCTCGGTTGGCTTGGCGCATGAACCGGGTTCCCCCAGGCATTCACCCGATTCGAGGCTTCATGGGTTCCTGCTTTCTGCTTGTTGATGCAAAGGGCGAGGTGGTGTTGCTCGACACGGGTCTGGTCGGCGAACCGTGGTTTATTCGCCGCACCATGGCTCGGCTGGGACTCGCGCCGCGCGCGATTCGGGCGATTTTACTCACGCACGGGCATCTCGATCATGCGGGCAATGTCGCGTGGGCCAAGGCATGGACGGGAGCGCCGGTGTATGCGCATCCTCTCGAGCAGGCGCACCTCAATGGCACCTATCCCTACGTGGGCATCAACCGCTGGTGCGGTCGGCTCGAACGCGCCGGGCGCCGGGTGTTCGGCACGGAAGCGCCGGTCGGAATAGATGTGCCGCTGGCCGATGGTGATGAGCTGCCGTTTTGGGGTGGGCTGCGGGTTGTCCATCTGCCGGGTCACACGCTCGGGCACTGCGGCTTCTACAGCGCGCGGCACGAGCTGCTTTTCAGCGGTGATCTGTTTGCGAGTTATTTTTTCAACGTGCACCTGCCGCCGTCGATGCTCAATTGCGCGCCGCATCTCATTCCGGCGAGTCTCGCAAAAGCCCGCCGACTCAATCCCCGGCTCATCGTGCCGCAGCACTATGATGTGCTCGACGGCAGGCTGCATCGGCGGCGCTTTGACGGTCTGTTGCACAAACTGGCCGTGCGGTCGCAGCGTGTGTCCGGCAATGTTGTTTAGACGGTCTCAGAGGTGATCGGCTGATCACCACTTTCCGTGAACTGCGCGGATTGGAGCCGGCGCCGGGGTGGAGATATTGTAAGGATGAATCGCCGGGCATCAAAGCCGGTCGAAGTGCCCGTTTCGTAGAAACGCTATGGTTTGTGCGATTGCTTGCCGGTTCTTCATCAGGTATGGATGGGTTGTCGGCAGGACGATGTGATCGGCCATGCCGGTGAGTTTGGTTCTCCCCACGGAGACTTTGCCGTCATCAGAGCCGGGCAGCATGAGACTGTTGATCCAGTTGATTGACCGGTTGCCCGCAATGATGCCCACGGAAAAATTGGGTGGACCGAGCTGATTCGGGTTGGAGCCCGCCGCGGTGCCTAGTTCCTGACCGGCGGGGCCGTTGATCCAGCGGTAAAGCATCCAGTTACCAAGCTTGTCTGTGACCTCGCTGCCTCGATTGGGCGGTCCAAGCATGACGACACGGCCGAGCGTGGCGTCGGGCAGGTGGCGGCTGAAATAGCTGCGCACGAGCAGGCCACCGAGCGAGTGGGTGACGAAGTGGATTTTCTCTGCGCCCTGATCGTGGCACAGGGCAAGCGCGGGGGCGATGGTATCCTCACTCAGGCGTTCGATCGAAGCGGTGCGCGACGGATAATCGATATTCCACACCTGATAACCCGCCGCAGTGAGGACTGATTCCATTCGGTCCATTGAAGCGCTGGTGCGGCAAAGGCCGTGCAGCATGATGACATGCTCACGGGCGCAGACCGTTGCGGTGCAGGTCTGGATCAGCCCGGTGGCCAGCAGAATAATCCTTAGCGCCCGTCGCATGGCCTTTATCCGACAAAGAACTTCAAGATGCGCTGCAACGAGGCGACGAGGGTGTCGATCTCCTCTTCGGTGTTGTAGAGATAAAAACTCGCGCGGGTCGTGCTCGTGAGGCCGAGCTTACGCATGAGCGGTTGGTTGCAGTGATGGCCGCCGCGCAGCGCGACGCCGTCTTCGTCGGCAAAGGTGACCACGTCATGGGCGTGCACGTCGGGAAACGCAAAACTAACGAGTCCGCTGCGTTCGACACCGGCCCGTGGGCCGATGATGCGGATGCCGGGGAGGGCGGACAGTTTGGCCATCGCGACGCGGACCAGTGTGTCGTCATGGGCGGCGATCTGGTCGCGACCGAGGGCGTCAAGGTAGTCGCAGGCCGCGCCGAGCGCGATGGCATCGGCCACGTTGGGGGTGCCGGCCTCGAAGCGCTCGGGGGCGGGTTTCCAAGTGGCGCCCTCGTAGGTGACATTCACCACCATGCCACCGCCGGTTTCATCGGGGGCAAGTTTGTCGAGTAAGGCGCGGCGGCCGTAGAGGACGCCGATGCCGGTGGGGCCGCACATCTTGTGGCCCGAGAAGGCGACGAAGTCCGCCCCGATGGCTTGCACATCGAACGGCGCGTGGCCGATGGATTGGGCCGCGTCGATGACGGTGACGGCGCCGACGGCCCGGGCGCGGCGACACAACTCGGTCGCCGGGTTGATCGTGCCGAGCGTGTTGGAAATATGCGTGAACGCGAAGAGTTTCACCTGCGGCGTGAGCAGGGTGTCGAGCGCCGCGAGGTCGAGCCCGCCCTCGGCGTCGGCACCGAGCACGGGCACGTATTTGAGCGTGGCGCCACTGGCTTGCGCAGCCTGCTGCCAGGGCACGAGATTGGAGTGGTGCTCCATCTCGGTCGTCAGCACGACGTCGCCGGGCTTGAGGTGGGCGTGGGCCCAACTGCGGGCGACGACGTTGATGCTTTCGGTGGTGCCGCGCGTGAAGATAATCTCGGCGGGATCGGCCGCGTTGATGAATTTCGCGATGCGCGCCCGGGCTCCCTCATAGCCGTCGGTGGCGCGCATCGAAAGCGTGTGCAGGCCGCGGTGGACGTTGCTGTGGTCGCGTTCGTAGTAACGCACGAGGGCGTTGATCACGTCACGCGGTTTTTGTGAGGTGGCACCGTTGTCGAGATAGATCAATGGTTTGCCGTTCACCTGCTGTTGGAGGATCGGGAAGTCCGCGCGGACATTTTTCCAGTCGGGCATGGCTCAGTCCTTGTGGGTTTCGGTGGTGGCAGTGATCGGATCACCCTTGAGGGCATTGAGCGCGGCGTGCCACCCGAGCGTGGCGCACTTGATGCGAGCGGGGAAGGCGTGGACCCCGGCGAAGGCGCCGATATCACTAATTTCCTCGGGGGTCTGCCCGGTGGTTACGATATCCCGGAATTCGCCGAATAATTTTTCCGCGTCGGTGGCGGTCTTGCCCTTGAGCTGCGTGGTCATCAGCGAGGCGCTGGCCTGCGAGATGGCGCAACCGGAGCCGTCGAAGGAGATGTCGCCGATCCGGTCGCCATCCAACCGCAGGTAAACACTGCACTGGTCACCGCAGCTCGGGTTATCCCCGTGGGCTACACGGTTGGCGGTGGGCAGTTTGCCGCGATTGCGCGGGCGGCGGTTGTGGTCGAGAATGACCTGCTGATAGAGGTCGGCGAGATCGGACATAGCACGAATACTAGCGGAAAGTGCGTCGGGCGCAAAGCCGGGTTTTGATTTTTACGCGACATAGGCGGCGCCGCCTCCGGTCGGGAGCGGCGGCAACTCGGCCGACTGGGTGATCTGCGGCGCAGTGCTGGCGTGAGCGTTCAGGCCACCGGCACCGGTTTGCCGCTATCGGCCGAGGCGTAGAAGGCGTCGGCAATGCGGGCGAAAAGGAGCGCGTCCTGCAAGGAAGTGCGGGGCTTTCGTTTTTCCTGAATCGCGGCGACGAAGTCGAACATCACGCCGTCGTGCTGCATGCTGGACTCGCTCTCGTCGCCTTCCCATAGCACCCGGGAGCGGGTGCCGGTGGCGGGATCAGGTTCGTTGAGCACGAGGTTGGCCGACTTCGCTTGGAGCATCTGGAGGGTGAGCGAGGCCTTGTCGCCACCGAGCACCCAGATGCTGCCGGCGGGCAGGGTGGAGGCTTCGGCGCGTTCATAATTGAGCACGCAGCCTTCGGCGAAGGTCACGAGGCCGACAAGGTGCGTCTCGGCATCGGAGCCGGGTGCGGCGTAAGCGGAGAACGCCGCCGGTGCCTGCCAAGTGCGGGCGAGGGCAAACTGTGGGGTGAGTTTGAAGTCGAGCAGGCCGAACAGATAATCGAGGTCGTAAACGCCCCAGTTGACGAAGATGCCGCCGCCGTTGAGGTCACGGCGCAGTCGCCAGACGGGCGGGATGTTTATTGGGGCAGGGCCGGGCTGGTTGATGGCGCGACAGGTGATGGTGCGGAGGGTGCCGAGGCCGCCACGACGGATGAATTCATTGGCCACGCGGGCGGACTCGAAGGAGCGGTAGCGCGAAGAGCAGCACGCGCCGACGCGATCGCCTTGCGCGGCGATCATCGCCTGCGCCTCGGCGGCATTCATCGCGACCGGTTTTTCCGTGAGGACATGCTTGCCCTGTTTGAAGGCCTTCAGCGCGAGTTCCGTGCGGGCAAAGGCGGGCAGGGCGAGGATCACGGCATCGATGGCGGGATCTGCCAGCACCTCATCGGCATTGCTGACCCAGCGTGGCACGCCGAATTCGGTCGCGGTCTTTTGGGCGACTTCGGGGCGCAGGTCGCACACGATGGCGGCCCGGGCAGTGGTCATTTTGGCGAGCGCACGCAGGTGATATTGTGCGATGACGCCGCATCCGATGATGGCGAGGTTGAGCATGGTAAATGGGGTGGGCGGAAGATTGCTTTGCAGGGAGGGGGACCATTGTCTAGCGCGACTTCCGTGTCACTCGCATCTTTTATCGGTGGCGAACTTGTCGGGACGCTCGGGTCACTGGCGTCCTCGCGGGTGCTTGGTCCTTGGCGTGGTCGGCGTCCGGCGGAGCGGCGGCGGCGGATGAAGTTCGCTCCTGTGCTCTACGGGGAGGATCACGCGCACGCGCACGCGGAAATGTGTCTGCTGCTGGAGGGCCGGTGCCGCTTCAGTTTCAATCGGGAGGGCTGTGTGCTGGGGGCGGGCGACTTGGTGATTTGTCCGGCGGGCGTGGCCCATGCCGAGGCCCATGTGCAGGCGGGCGAAGGTTATCGTTTGGCCTGGTGGAGCCTGAGTGAAAGCGATCCTCATCTGCATGTGACGCGTTACAGCCGGCGGGGAGGTTTTGCCATGGACCACCTGATGGACCTGTCGCTGCTGCCGGCCTCGGCGCAGGAACGGCTGAAAATATTGCGCCGGCTGGCGGGTGCGGCGAAAGCGCCCGACCTTGAGGCGCTGCGCGAGGCGATGCTTACGGTGGTGCTGGCGCTTTACCGCAAGGTGCTGGAGGGCGGCGGCGCGCAGCTTGATAGCCGCGCGCAACTCGTGCGCCGGGCGGTGGAATTTGTCCGCGCCCGGGCCGACCAAGCGCTGGCTCTGGCTGACGTCGCACGGGCGGTGCACGTATCGCCGAACTATCTGACCGGGCTATTTCGGGCCGAGACCGGCACCCCGCTGGGCAAGTTCATCCTCGTCGAGCGCATCGCCCTGGCGCAGGTGGCTTTGCAGCAGCCCTTCGCCAGCGTAAAGACGGTCGCGTTGCAGCTTGGTTTCGTGGATCCCTTTACTTTCAGCCGCGCCTTCAAGCGCGTGACCGGCCGGTCGCCGCAGGCTTGGCTGCAGACTTGAGTCCTTGAGCAGCCTCACCCATCCCCCTCGGCACCCCTTATGGAACCTATTTTTGAGCGTCCTTTTCCTGCGCTGACCCCGGCCCAGCGCTATTATTTTGAAATCAATGGCTACGTTGTCGTGCCTAGCGTGCTGAGCCGAAAGGAATGCAAGACCATCATTGCGGCGATGCAGCGCACCAAGCGCACCCTCCGGGCGCATCCATCCGATTATGCGCCGTCGCCGGACGAGCCGCAATTCATCATTGACCTGCCGCATCACGTTTTCATGGGCTCGATCCGCGAGGCCGACCCGGTGTTTGCCGCCTACGCGGCGCATCCACGGCTGGTCGGCATGGCCGAGGAGATAATCGGTGGCGCGGCGCGCATCGTGGAGCTCAACGGACACATCAACTCGCGCAATCCGAAGGAAAAATTCACCAGCGTGCCCAAGTTTGGCTTCCACCTCGGCATCGATGTGCCCTACGGCACCCACGTCAAAAACGGGCTCTTTCACTGCAGCTTTGTGAAGACGCTCACGAACCTGACGGACATGGGGCCGGACGACGGTGGCACGGTCGTGGTGGCGGGCAGCCACAAGCTCGACCTCACCGAGGCCGAGGTGATCGCGTGTGCCTATGCCGATCGCTCGCTCATCCACCAAGTGATTGCCCCGGCCGGCTCGACGCTACTTTTTGCCGAGACGCTGATTCATGCGACCGGCCAGATCCGCAGCGAACGTGAACGTGTCATCATTGTCTGCGGCTACGGCACGCGGATGTTTCCCTTCTGGGATGGCGGCGACATGACGCCGGCATTCAAGGCAAAGATCCCGCCGCACCTGCAAACGTTGTTTCTCGGCAAGGCCCACTGGACGCGTGCCCCGCGCTACCGCTCGCTCGCCGACCCGGTGGACCCCCGGAAATTCACGCTCGCCGATGCCTGGCACCCGCCCAAGGCGTGAGGGCACGCATG
>JBDNGL010000004.1:0-4545 GCA_041689285.1 Opitutaceae bacterium | reverse complement strand
GGCTGCGCGTAGTCATCCAGCCCCGTGCGGGCAAGGACGAGGAGCAGCTCGTGAGTTGCCTCAAGGGTGGACAGACAGCCCGGCTGCGGCTGCTGTTTGATAATGTATCGGCTCGGAGCCGAGGGCGTGAACATGATACGGGGCAGGCTCTGGAGGCGGGGACTCAGTCGGAGCATTTTGCGCGCGCCCGCCCAAGTGCCATCAAGCAAGAACACGGTGAGGCGACGGTCAGCCATCGCGGCTTTGAACAAAGGCAGATGCTCCGGCCGCGTTAAGTTTACGGCGGTTGGGCCGGGGTAGAGCAGCACTGGATAATTGCCTGGATCATTGATGAGAGCCTGGACCGTAGCATGGTCGTCAAACGTGATTCCCATTTGCAATTCGCTATTGGGCAGACACAGGTGGGTCAGACGACCGGTCGCCGCCTTCTCCTGCTTAAACTCCTTGGGATGCATCAGAAAAACAAACCGCGAGCGCGTAGGCATCGGTTGGAGGGTAGGGCACCAGCACAGCGACTTGGGCCAGAAGCAACGGTAGCAGGTTTCGCGGGGCATAAATAAAAAAGCCAGCGAGCTGAACCCGCTGGCTGAAAGGAAAAATACTGCAGGGCGGATTACTTATTGAGCGATTTGCGCAAGTCTTCTAGCTGATTGGCACTGCCGAGCAGGACATTGCGGCTGGCGATGAATTTAGCGTATTCCTCAATGAAAATCTTGCCGGCGGGCCGAAAATCGAAATCGCCGGGGTTGTCACGGAAATACTCGCGGTGCACGCGGGTCCACACGAGGCGGCCGTCGGTGTCGATATTGACCTTGGTCACACCACGGGTGGCAGCGGGCAGGTATTCATTCACATCCACGCCCATCGAACCGGCGATCTTCCCGCCGGCGGCGTTAATGCGGGCGACCTCATCCTGGGGCACGGACGAGGAGCCGTGCATGACAAGCGGGAAGCCGGGGAGGCGTGTCTTGATTTTTTCGAGCACGTCAAAGTGAAGCGACTGCTTGCCCTTGAACTTGAAGGCGCCATGGGAGGTACCAATGGCGCAGGCGAGGGAGTCACAACCAGTCTTCGCCACGAATTCCTTGGCTTCGTCGGGATCAGTGAGGCAGGCGTTGCCTTCCTCGACCTTGATGTCTTCTTCGACGCCGCCGAGCATGCCGAGCTCAGCCTCGACGGAGATGCCCTTGGCGTGGGCGCGGTCCACCACGCGCTTGGTAATGGCGACATTTTCATCGAACGGATCGTGGGAGGCGTCGATCATCACCGAGCTGAAGAAGCCGGAGTCAATGCACTCGTAGCAAGTCTGCTCATCACCGTGGTCGAGGTGGACGGCGAAGATAGCGTCGGGAAAAATCTCGCTGGCTGAGCGGATTATGGCCTCAAGCATGCGTTTGTCGGTGTATTTGCGCGCGCCCTTGGATATCTGGATGATGAAAGGGGCCTTGGAATCAATGCAGCCTTTGAAGAGGCCCATCGCCTGTTCGGCGTTATTGATGTTGTAGGCGCCGACGGCGTATTTGCCGTAGGCATGCTTGAAGAGCTGGGCGGTGGTGACGATCATGGGAAAGGTTGGTTTAGCGAAGGGCGTCAGGCACGGACAAGCCTATACTGTGTCAGCCACGGGATAAGGGGGGCCGAAGGGCTTCAGGGGTTCGGCAGCTGGAACGCAGGCATGGCTAGGTTGTTGGGGGTGGGTAGGCGGTTGCCTCGGCCCATTTGTTCCCGCACCAAGCGCCTCATTGCGGTGGCCGCCTCCTGCTCCTTTTGGATTTGCTGCAGGGCGGTGATTTGGTAGGCGACAAGCACGCCGCTGGCCCGGGCCACGACCTCGTCGGTGACGAGCGGAGTGCCGGCGGCGACAAAATTGATCACGTTGCCGCCTCCGGCCAGAGCAGCCCCCGTGCCGGCGGCGGTTATTCGGGTCTGATTGCTCGCAGTGAGGATCTGCAGCAATTGTTCGCCCTGACTTTCGTTCAACGGCGAACCGCTGTAGCTCAGCCGCTGTTCGAGCTGGGTGACCACGTTGCGGGACTGGGCGGAGGTCTCGTAGTTTATGTATTCCGCGTAGGCGCTTTCGCCGAGCGTGTCCTTGATGGTCTGGTCAATCTCCGCTTGGGTGGATTGCACCAGCGTTCGATAGGCCGCGGGATCTGTGCGTGGATCGAGCCCTTGGGAGCGGGCCGCAGCCATCAGGTCAACCATGGTAGCCTGCCGTTCAACTAGGAGTTGCTTGAACTTTTCCAATTGTTGCGGGATAAGCTTCAGTTTTCTGAACAAAGCGGCGTAGTTGCCATCCAGCATGGCGTTTTGCTGGATGTTCATCAGCTTCTGATATTCGGGATTTTCCATCAGGCCCATGAACGCGCCGGGGCCGCGACGATTGCCGGTATCAGTGGGAGCCGAAGCGATGGGGGCGGTGCTGCCGACGGGGTTCACCTCGCGCGCGCTGGCCAGCTGGCTTTCCAACGATTGCACGTGTTTTTCGGCGTCCCAGACCCGTTTCCGTAATTCGGACTGGTTGCCCGCAGCCACCACGGTCTGGCGCAGGCCGGAGACTTCGCGTGATTGTTGCCAAGCGAGGTAGGCGCTGGCGACGGTCGTGAGACTAAGGAGCGTAATCAGGTAATTTTTGTAGGACGCCATGCGGCTGATCTTGGAGGGTCGGCGGTGTTAGACAAGGCCGGTCATCTGGGCCGGCCTCGTTTCTATCTCACCGGGGCGGAAACTCAAAGTCGGCTTTGTCTTTCTTTGGGGCGAGCACGAGGTAAGCGCTGAAGGTGGCGCCGCGCTTAGATATGAAGCCTTCGATGAGGCTGGTCTTGCCGTCCTCGACGAGTTTGCGGATCTCGTCAGCGCCGATGTCTTTTTGGCAGAGGTTACGGGTGAGCTTGAAGACGATGCGGTTGTCCTGGTCGGGCTTGCGCACGTAGTAGGCGTCCTCGGCCTGCACGAGTTCCCCGCCGTGGAGCTTGCTGGTGCCGATGACCGCGGCCTTGGAGAGATCGGGCGGGGCCTTGGTCTTGCGCTCGAGGGGTTTGCCATCCTTACCGATCTTAGTCGCACGGGGCGGGAACTCCCAGGCAATCCGGGCGCCTTCGCGCTTGATAAAGGCATCAAAGGGCCGGCCCTTCTTGGAGATGAAGGCCTTGATCAGCTCGGTCTTGCCGTCGGTGATTAGCTGAATGGCGTTTTCGCGCGTAATGGCTTTCTGGCACATCATGCGACCGACGCGGAAGGCTTGTTTCCAACTTTCGCCATCGCGCTCGCGCAGCACGTAGCTAGAGCCGACCTCGCAGAGCTGGGCGTGCGTTTGCGGATCGGTCCAGAAGGGCTCCACGGTGCCGAGGTCCACCTTGTCGCCAAAGTCGAATTCGGTCTTCCACTTCTTGAGGGTGACGTCCTGCTTCGTTTCCTTGTCCTTTTTGGTTTCTTCGACTTGGTCAAGCTTGAGGACGGCGGAGAAGCGGCTGCGAGTCTTGGCAGAGATGAAACCGTCAAGTGGCCCGATAGTGCGTTTTTCGACGAGTTCGCGGATCTCGCCTTCCTCCATCTTGCGGCCGCCAATGACTTTGTAGAGCATGAGCTCACCGTCCTGAGATTTGTAGCCACGGAGAGTCTCGCGCAGTGGCTTACCGTCGGTAGGCGAGAGAATGTCGGTCACACGGGCGCTAGAGTCGTCTTCCTCGAAGCCTTTCACGCGTTCGATGATGCCCTTGGTTTGCTCGATGACCTCCTCCATGAACTTAGCGCGGGGGAATTTGTTGTGCTCCATCTGGCGGAGCTTGAACTCCCATTCGCCGGTCATGGCGGGGCTGGTTAGGGCCTCGGTCTTCACCGCGGTGAGAAACTGGATCAACTGCTCGGCCTTGGCGGTGGGCACCAGCTCGCGCTGGTTTCGGTCCATATATTTCTGGTTGATGAGCCCGTCGATAGTGTCGGCGCGCGTGGCGGGGGTGCCAAGCCCGCGCTCCTTCATGGCCTCGGCGAGCTCGTCGTCGCCCACGAGCTTGCCGGCGCCTTCCATGGCAGAGAGGAGCGTGGCTTCGGTGTAGCGTGGCGGCGGTTTGGTGGTCTCGGCGTGCAGGTTAGCCACGGTGGTTTTCGCCTTGCCCTCATCCGTGGCCGTCAGGGCGGGGAGCGCCTTCGAGTTGGGATCGTCGTCATCAACGGTGTTCTTGCCATAGACAGCGAGCCAGCCGGGCGCCGTAAGGACTTTGCCTTCGGTCTTAAACTCATGGACGGCGACCGTGCTGGTGCGCGTGGTGACATCGAACTCGGCGGCGGGGTAGAAGGCGGCCACGAAACGACGTGCGATCATGTCAAAGACCTTGGCCTCCATCTCGTCCAGATTTTTGGCCTCGTGGGCAGTTGGGATGATCGCAAAGTGATCGGAAATTTGCGCATTGTTGAAGATGCGCTTGTTTGGTCGGAGCCAGCCCTCTTTGAGCACCTTGGCCGCATGTGTGCCGAGATCGCCGGGCAGGTTTTGCATCGTCTCTCGACAGGTCGGGATATAATCCTCCGGCAACGCCCGCGAGTCCG
>JBDNGL010000003.1:0-2394 GCA_041689285.1 Opitutaceae bacterium | reverse complement strand
GTTTTGAGGTGGAGTTCAAATTTGGATCCGGCATCGCCACCCTCGTGCAGCATGAACTGCCGGCTCCCGTCACGCTGCCAAGCGCGGTAAAGTGAGTTGTTTCATCGGGGTTTCGGCTTTTTGTGAGCATGATGAATTCACCATCCGTTCGCTTTTCACGTCATAAGGTCGTCCACCTCAAACCCGCGAACACTTAAGTCATGCGTGTCGCTACCTCCGAGGTAGTTAACCTGTAGACAGCCGCTACTAGCACAGTCCGATTTAGACCTCGAATTGCAGTTCGCCGGATTTCGGGCATGACTTCCGACCCACAGCCTGTTTTACGCTCGCAACCAGTGGACTCAAAAACAGCCCAGGGTGGCACCGGCCCATCAACCCTACGAAGCAATCTCCGTCTCTGCACATGGGATGGCATCACTGCCGTGCCGCTCACGGTGCTCAGCCAACCCGGTAATGCGGTTATCGCCGCGTTGTTGACCGGCACCTTCGCACTTTCCACCCGCACCTACGGCCTCATCACCTCACTGCCGTTCTGGTTTAATTTCCTGCAGGTCGTGCTGACTCCGCTACTCGCCCAGCGCCTCTCTGCCCGTGCCCTGTGCATTGCGAGCGCTTGGCTGCATGTCGGGGGCTGGCTCGCCTTCGCCGCGGTGCTCCCGTTTTTGCCGATGGAGAATGATCCCGTGACCCGCACGACGTTTGTCGTGATATTCTCGGTCATTGCCCTTTCCACTTCCATCAACGGTGTCGCCTGGAATAGCTGGATGCAGGGCGCGGTGCCGCCACGCTTACGCGGCAAATACTTCGGAGTGCGCAACCGGCTGCTCTACATTTCGCTGTTGGGCTTTCTTTTTGCCGCTTCCGGGGTGCTGGCTTGGTTTGATGGTTCTCTGCTCGCGTTTCATGTGCTGCTATCAGTCGGCATAATCATGCGGGCTATTTCGGTGCTTGCGCAGCAGCGCATGCATCTCAGTTCCAGTCGTAAGCCGGCCGTGGCCGAAACGCCTTGGCCAGCCCAGCTCCGTCGGGTCTGGCAGGACCGGACGTTCATGCGTTTCATCGCCTTCGCCGCTCTCATGGGTTTTGGCGTCAACCTCTTCGCGCCTTTCTATCCGGTCTTCATGTTCGAGCAGCTGCACCTCAGCGCGGCACAAACCAATTTCATGCTGCTCACCGGGATTTTTGCGGCGGCGGTCGCCTTTCCGGCCTGGGGTCACATGATTGACCGTTTCGGCAATATCCCGGTGATGATCGTCTCGCTGTTTCTTTGGCAGATTTTCAATTTCATTTGGTGCTTCATTACTCCGGACAACATCTGGTTGCTCTATGTCCCGCTCGCCGCCGGCGGCATGTTCTCCGCCGGCTACGGTGTTGGCGTCTTCGGGCTGTTGCTGAAGCTCACCCCACCGGAGGCCCGCACCATGGGCGTAGCCCTTTTCGTTTCGCTGTCCTCCCTCGCCGCCGCTCTTGGCCCCATCACCGGTAGTATTCTGCTCAGCTGGGCCTTCGCCCGCGGTTGGAATCCGCTCACGGTTTATCACGCCGCCTTTGTGGTCATGCCGGTCTTTACCATCACCACATGTTTGTTGCTGGAAAAGATTGACGAAGGCCGCACCTCCAAGGTCGGCGATGTCGTGGGCGCCATGCGCAACGTCCGCACCCTCGCCTCGCTCTTCGGGCTGACTTTCCTCGTGAATCAAGTGTTCTACCGCAGTCCCGAGTCCACGAAACCAACTCGTCGCTCCTGAGCGGGGCGGCGCGGTCTTGCGCTGCCTGCACTTCCCCTGCAAACAAGCCGCGTTCCCGTCCAACGCATGCTGCGCACCGCCCCCCATATCTACACCCTCACGGGCAATCTGCTCGCGGAACGCACGCTGGAGTTCGCCGGCTGGAGCAGCGGGCGCACCCAGCGCGCCATCCGCGAGACCTTTCATACCCGGGGTAAAGGCGTGAACGTCGCCAACATGCTTGCCCGGCTCCGTGCCGCGTCGTCTGCGTTGATTTTCGCCGGTGGCGCTGCCGGGGCCGAAAGCGAAGCCTGGCTGCGCACCCGCGGGATCAATTATCACACCTTCCCCACGGCGGCCCCTTCGCGCACGGGCACGGTCATTTGGAGCGACGCCCAGCCTGAAACCACCTTTCTCGGCCCAGATGTGCCGCCCGATGCGGCCGCGGTGCAGGCCTGCGCCGATTTTATCGATGCCCTACCCGCCGGTCAGGTGCTCGCGCTTTGTGGCAGCTTCCCCGGCTGGGATGGCCACGACTTTGCCCCCCTCCGTGCTGCGCTTGAAAAATGGCTCACCCGCGGCCGGCTCGCCGTCGATGCCTACGGTCCGCCGTTGGCCTGGCTGGCACACCAACCGGTCGATTTCATCAAGATCAACAGCCATGAAT
>JBDNGL010000002.1:0-21768 GCA_041689285.1 Opitutaceae bacterium | reverse complement strand
TCCGGTCCGGCTTGGGGAGGACATGGAGGTCGTCTCTCCGAAGTAACGAACCGGCGGACACGGAGGTCCGCCCTCCAAAATTGGCGTTGGAGGGACCGGCTCCGTCCGGTCCGGCTTGGGGGAGGACACTCATGGCCGCCGGCCCGTTGATCCGGGCTTCGTGTCCTTCGTCGCGAGATTGATCCCGTCCCGCTCAGGGTTCGCCCAACACGAAATAGGCAATCACACTGGCGACATAGAAAGACAGTCCTGCGACGAGGAAACAGATCTCGGCGAAGAAGAGCTTCGTCTTACGATTGCGGTAGCGCAGGATGCCGGTGATGAGCGCGTGATCGTTGGGTGCCTTGAATTGGGTGACCCACTGGATGCGCAGGCTGCCGCCGAGAATCAGCAGGGTGGACACGAGCACCATCAAGATTCCGAGCACCATGCTGGTGCGGGCAAACAGTCCGGCGGCCGCGATTTTCGGGCCGGAAAACCCGGTGATGGTCAGCGTCAGCGTGGTGATGGTGAGCATGATCTGCGCCCGGGTTTGCAGCACCTGGAACTGCTGCATCAACACATCGATCGCGCCCTTGAGTCCACGTTCGCCTTGCGTGGCCAGCAGTTGCGTCGCCTCGGCCTCGGGGTTCGGATGCAGCTCGGGAGCGATGTCAGGATTTGCCATTTACAGATGCAGACTGAACCCGCATGTAAACCGCTCCAATCTCTAATTATGATCATTGCAGATATCGCTAAAATACAGGGCCGCACCTTTCCGGCGCGCCGTTGGACTCGTGGGATGGTCGGTCAGGCTGGCCAGCCTATTGCGGCCAAAGGCTTCGCCATGGGCTACGTCGTGCTCGAGCCTAACGGCGGCCAGGTGCCGTGGCATAACCAGGAGCAGGAAGAGGTTTACATGGTCATTCAGGGCCGTGGCGAGATCTGCGTCGGCACCGAGCGGCAGGAAATCACCGCCGGGCAATGCGTGTTTTTGCCCCCGACGGTGTTTCATCAATTGACCAACCTCGGCGACACTCCCCTGCATATGATGTATATTTATTGTCCGGGTGGTGATGTGGCCCACTGGCGCCAAGAGCTGGATGGCAGCTTGCCGCCTGCGGGTGCGGGCGCGACCCCGGAACTCCCGGCCGGCGCGCAGCCGCAATGCACCAAGGCCCCCGGCGCCTGATCCTAATATTCTCTCCAGACTTACATCCATGACTACACACAAAGTTGGCATTATCATGAACGGCGTCACCGGACGCATGGGCACGAATCAGCACCTGATCCGCTCCATCAAGGCGATCATCGATCAGGGCGGCATTAAGCTCAACGACAGCGAGGTCATCATGCCCGACCCGATCCTCGTCGGTCGCAGCGAGACCAAGCTCGCCGCCTTGGCCGCTCGCACCGGCGTGAAGCGCTATACGACCAACCTCGACGCGGCGCTCGCGGATGCAGGCAATCAGGTCTATTTCGACGCCACCCTCACCGGGCAGCGTCCGGTCGGTGTGCGCAAGGCCATCGCGGCTAAGAAACACATCTACTGCGAGAAACCCACCGCCACCACATCCGCCGAAGCGCTCGCGTTGGCGAGGGAAGTTTCCGCAGCCGGCCTCAAGCACGGCGTGGTGCAGGACAAGCTCTGGCTTCCCGGCCTTGTGAAATTGAAGTGGCTCATGGACCAAGGCTTTTTCGGCGAGGTCCTCTCCGTGCGCGGCGAGTTCGGCTACTGGGTTTTCACGGGTGAACACGAGAAACTCCAGCGCCCTTCATGGAACTATCGCAAGGAGGAGGATGGCGGCATCATCGTGGATATGATCTGCCATTGGCAGTATGTCATCCAGAACCTCTTCGGCGATATCAAGAGCCTCACCTGCCTCGGGGCCACCCACATTCCTCAGCGTTGGGACGAAGCGGGCAAGCCTTACAAGTGCACCGCCGACGACGCCGCCTATGCCACCTTTGAGCTGACCAACGGCGTCATCTGTCACTTCAACTCCTCATGGACCACTCGCGTCGATCGCGACGACCTCCTGACCCTACACGTGGACGGCACCCGCGGCACCGCCGTTGCCGGCCTCCGCGACTGCAAGGCCCAATCCATGGCCGCGACCCCGCGGTGCGTTTGGAATCCCGACGTGGACAGCCCGATCAAATACAAGGATGGCTGGGTGCGGGTGCCCGATCAGGGCGTTTATGATAACGCCTTCAAGATCGAGTGGGAGCTGTTCCTTCGCCACGTCGTGAAGGATGAGCCTTTCCGCTGGGATCTCTTCGAAGGCGCCAAGGGCGTGCAGCTCGCCGAACTCGGCATCCAGTCCTGGGCCCAGCGCAAATGGGTGGATGTGCCCACTCTCGGCTGAGAAATCCCGACTCACTCCGCGTGACGCGAAGTAGCAATCAGGCGCGACCGGCATCCGGTCGCGCCTTTTGCGTTTCCGACCGTTTTCGCTGGCAAATTACGGAACTTCCTTAACGTGTGTGACGTCCGACCCCGTCTTCACCCGCTGGCGCGACAACTGCTGAAACCTTATAACTCTTTTTTCAAACTATGACGACTCCACTCGCCTTTGCCCTGATTCCCACGCCCATCATCTTGGTGCTGCTGTTGCTATCGTTTATTTTCGCGCTTTACGCGCAGATGCGCATTTCCAGCGCCTACAACAAAAACGCCAAGATTCCCTCGCGGGGCCGCATTACCGGTCGTGAGGCTGCCGAAGCCGTGATGGCCCGCGCCGGCATCAACGACGTCGAGATTGCCGAGACCGGCGGTCATCTCACCGATCATTACGATCCCACCCGCAAGCGGCTCGTGCTCTCCTCCGAAAACTACCGCGGCACCAGTCTGGCCGCGCTCGGTGTTGCCGCGCACGAGGCTGGCCACGCCATCCAGCACAAGGTCGGCTATTCCATGCTCCGTGCTCGGATGGCCCTCGTGCCGATCACCATGATCACCTCGCAGATGCTGCCCTTCATTATCATCGGCGGTTTCATCTTCGGCGGGTTCGGTGGCATCATGCTCGACATCGGCATCCTCTGCTACGCCGTGCTCACCCTGTTCCATCTCATCACCCTGCCGGTGGAGTTCGACGCCAGCAACCGCGCCCGCGTTGAACTGGTGGGCCTCGGCATCATTGACCGCGACGAGATGCCTGGCGTAACGGAGACCCTCAACGCCGCCGCGCTCACCTACGTCGCCGCCTTCATGAGCTCGCTCCTGCACCTGCTCTACCTGCTCTCGATGCGGCGTTGAGCGGTTCTGTCTTAGCATCGAGCCGGCCCGCACTGGGGCCGGCTTTTTCATGCCAGGCAGGTGAGGGCGATTATGCAGGCCGGCGGGAGGGTGGCGGTGAAGGTGTGGCCAGTGAACTGGAAGTCGTGCCAGGTTTGGGTTGCGACCCGGTTGGGCGATTCCGGCGTGTTGCCGGCGTTCAGGGTGTCAGCGGCCAAGATGCGGGCATGCCCCTTGGCATCAGGCGGCTGACCAGCGAGGGTGATTGCGAGTGAATCCTCCGGATCAGTGTGAGCGAGAGTGACGGTGAGGGTGCCTTCGTCTGCGCGGATGGTGCCCGGGGGTGCGATCAGGTATTCCACCCAGTCGCGCATTTCCTGGACGGTGGCCCAGCCGAGGTTACCGCAGATGACCGGGGCCGCACGCGTCAGCTCGCACAGGTCGAGAAATTCATGCGTGCCGAAGGCGTTGGTCTCGATCTGGCCCCAATTGTCGTTGCGCATGCGTGGACGACGTTCGCGCGGGCCGATGCCGTTGCGCTAGTGATCAGCGTCGGCCAAGCAGTCGCTGGGCTAGCGGAGGTTAGGCCATCCGCATTTCGCGTAGGGCCTCGATGGCGTCGCTGCGAATGCCACGAACATTGGGAATGGCTGCCTCCTCGCCAACCCAAAGGCCATCATAGATGCAGCGCCCGAGGTGTTCGGCAAACTGTCCGAAAATATGTCGGCTGATTGTCGGTCCGGACGCATCGTGGGCAACAGTCAGGTGGACGGGACAGGTCAGCATGGGTGCAATCGGGAGGGAACTGTTAGGCGATAAACAGTGGATGAAACCTATCGGGCAGGCGGAAAGTTGAAGGGAATCCGGAGCGATCCCAAGTCGCAGCTCATGCAAATTTTTCCAGATTGGCCCAATCGTAGTGCTCGCCACAAGGCCCGCCCAGGGCCGCAGCCTCGCGTGCAATGACATTGCCGTTGAAATCGTGTAGCGGGAAATGCCAGCTGGTGATTTCCTTGGAAGAAGCGGCCATGTAATGGGCGATGAAACTGCGGCGCCACAGCGTCGGATGGGTATTGGATTCCGAGCCGTGGATGACGCTGCCATCGAAAAACAGGACATCGCCAGACACCAAGATGGCCGGCACAGCGGTCTTACCCGACTTTCTCAAAGAAGGCCCCGCACTGATCGCGTGCGGTGCGCTTGTCGGCGTATCCCGCAAGCCCCGTCCGTGGCTCCCTCCCGATGTCGTCGATCTCCAACGCGAGCTGGCGCGCCTCGATTTGTCCGCCGCGAGCGTGCGGCACCGGCAGTGCCTTGAAAACTTTCGTTATGGGGGCAATGATGTCTTGAAGCGCGAAGTAAAGGGACAAGCCAGTTTGATTCCCGCCATCTGCCTCACGCCCGACGGTGCACCTGCTGCGCATTCGTTGGAGCAAACCATGGCCGCGGCCTTCAGCGCCGGTATGCGGGTGGCCTGGATGAATCCCGAAGGTGCACATGCTTTCCGCACGACCGTCGTGTAGCCACCGGCTCTATGCCCCGGCACCGCCTGCTTTACGCTATGCCTTAACGTCACGCCAAATTGCATCTGTGGTTAAGCTCAACCTACTCGGTGCATGAAGGTCTGCCAGAGCTGGTCGCCCAGTTCGGCTCGGCGCGTTTCGTCTGCGGCAGCGATGCGGTGTTTCCCGAGCCAGCCTCCCAGCTGGGCCGCGTGTTGTTCGTGCAGATTCCGGTCGAAGCCAAACGGAAGCATCTGGGGCTGAATGCGCGTCGTGTGCCTAGGTAGGCGGAATATTCACATCTTTACGCCAACCTTCACTTGCCACTCGTCTATTAGCTGGGCACTGCTGCCCACCGTTCCCATCCACCCCTAACTTCATGAACAAACTCCGCCTTGGTTTCATCGGCGCCGGCACCATGGGTCAAGTGGCCCACCTGCGCAATTACGCCACCTTCAAGGACTGTGAACTCGTCGCGCTCGCCGAGATTCGTCCCGGCCTCGCGGCCAAGGTCGCGGCGCGTTATGGCATCCCTGAGATCTATGCCAACCACGAGGAACTCCTCGCCAAAGCCAAGGTGGATGCCCTCGTGGTCATCCAACAATTCACGATCCACGGGAGTTTGTTGCCGGCGATCATGGAGCGCGGTTTGCCACTGATTATTGAGAAACCGCTCGCCCGCAGTGTGGAAACTGCCGCCGCTGTCGCGAAGATCGCGGCGCAACATCAGGCCAAGCTTTTCATCGCCTATCACAAGCGCAGCGATCCCGCATCGGTGCTGATGGCGCAAAAAATCCGCGAGTGGCGAGCCTCTGGTCGCTATGGAGCGTTGCGCTACATTCGTGCCACCATGCCGCCGGGTCACTGGACCGCCGAGGGCTTTTCCATGGTGCTAGGCACCGACGAGGCTTATCCCTCTTTGCAGGAAGATTCGGTGCCGGCGGGATTTTCGCCTCAGGCAGCCAAGGATTTCACGGCCTTGGTGAACTACTACATCCATCAGATCAATCTGGTGAGCTACCTGTTGGGCGAGGATTATCAGGTCACGACTGCGGATGCGAACGGCCAATATCTCGGCCTGCGGTCCGCCAGCGGCGTGTCCGGTATCATCGAGATGGCGCCCTATCACACGACGAAGGACTGGCAGGAATCCGTGTTGGTCGGTTTCGAAAAAGGCTGGCTGCGACTCGATCTGCCCGCGCCGCTCGCGATGGACCGCTCGGGTGCGCTCACGATCTTTCAGGATGCCGGCGGACTCGACGAGCCGGTGCAGCTCCAACCCACGTTTTCCGACTGGCACGCCATGCGCGCGCAGGCCGGTTATTTCCTGCAGGCGGTCCGCGGTGAGACCACGCCGCTCTGCGGTCCGGCCCAAGCGGTGCGCGACCTTGAGATCGCCGCCCAATTCATCCGCCTCCAGATCGCGCAAGGCGGCATTAAACTCAGTTTCTGATCCATCCCATGAACTCCGACCGTCTCGGCCTCAATACCATCTCCCTCCAATTCAACAGCCTCGAGGAGGTCGCCGCGAGCGTCTCCGCCGCCGGCTTTCGCGTGATCGAATTTCATCTCGATCAGGTGCGCAGCGAACTAAAAAAAGGCCTCACGGTCGCTGACGTGCGCCGGATACTCGCGGATCATGGCCTGCGTGTGACCGGGGGTTTTAACAACCAGCTTCTTGGCCTCGCGCCGCCCGCCGAGATTGCCGCCAACCACGAGCTGCATGTGCAAAACGCCGACCTGCTCGCCGCTCTCGGCGGGACGGGTATGACCGTGGGCACCGATTATCTTAGCTGGCCTTCAGCCGCCGAGGAGCCCGATCCCATCGGTCGGCTGGCCGACTCCCTGCGCAGCGTAGCTGCGCGGATCGCGCCGCACCAAGTCAACATGCTGCTCGAGTTCAACTGGGGCTTCATCAAAACGCTGTTCGCGGCCATCGAAGTCGTGCAGCGGTCCGGTGCTGCCAATGTCGGCGTCCTCTTCGATCCGGCGCACCTGCATTGCACGCCGACCAAAGTCGAGCACCTCACAGCGCAAACCGTCCCCTTCATCCGCCACGTGCACGTGAACAATATGCCGGCCAAGCCGGCTGAATATACCAACTGCAACGCCGACCGGCTTCTGCCCGGTGATCCGCGCGGGGCCTACGATCTCGCCGCGATCTTCGGTCGGCTTGAAGCCCACGGCTACCGAGGCGACTATTGTATCGAGATGTTCAATGATGAACTCTGGGCGCTGCCGCCCGCCGAGTCCGCCAAGCGGATGTTCGACGCCATGCAGATCGTCTTTACCCGCCTCCCATGAACTCCCCTGCCAAAACCCGCACCGGTGGTTTTCCCATCGGCATCCGTCTCACCGGTCCACACGCCGCCCAGCCCTTGGCCGAGGCGGCAGCTTGGGCCACGTCGCTTGGCTTTGGGTGTGTGGATATTTTTGCCGCCCATGTGAAGGCGGCACCTGCTTGGGCGGCCGCCGGCTTGCCAGTGGGCACAATTGATCTCTTTGAGCGTGAATGGACCGGCATGCTCTCTGCCGACGCCGGCAAGCGCGGGTCGGCCGTGACTTTGGCGCAAACGCTCATCCGCGAGTCAGCCGCCGCCGGGGTTAAGCGCTTTTTCGGGCTCATGCTGGCTGAGGACGTCAGCCTCCCGCGCAAGGAGACCTTTGGTTACATGGTTGAGACCTACGGACAGTTGGGCGACGTGTTGCGCGATACTGGCACCCAACTCGCCATCGAAGGTTGGCCGGGCTGCAACGCGCACTGCTGCACACCGGAATCTTACCGGGCATTTCTCAAGGAGATGAACTCGCCAGCCTACGGCATCAACTATGACCCCTCGCATCTCCTCCGCATGGACATTGATCCGTTACGTTTCCTCAAGGAATTCGCCCCACAGGTCGTCCACGCGCATGGCAAGGATACCCACATTGATGCCGAGCGGCTCTACGATCTCGGTCACGAGCAGGCGCCGGTGTTTGCCCAAGGCTTGCCCTGGGGCGGATCGTATTGGCGCTACACGATTCCGGGCGCGGGCCGGGCCCCCTGGTCTCAATTGTTCGCCGAACTGCAGGCGGTGAACTATGCCGGCTATGTTTCCATCGAGCTGGAAGACGCTGATTACAACGGCACACTCGCCGGCGAGCAGCGCGGCTTCATCGCCTCGCGGGATTTTCTGCAGCAAGCCTGATTGCCGGATTGCGGGTTCGGACCGTCGCTGTGGTCGGCAGCGGCCTTAGACGTATTTTGCCCGGCCGGTCATCACATGGACCAGCTTGGGATCCGCGCCGACGAGGATTTTGTCCAGCGCGGGGGTGGGTTCGGCGACTTGGCAGCGGAAGGCGAGACTATCGCCCCGCGCATATTGCAGCTGCATCAGGTAGCGGGTCTTGGTGCCGACATTCGGCATGCCACGATGCCAAGTCTGGTGGTTGAAGAGGTAGATGTCACCGGCGCGGCAAAAAATGGGCTCGGCGGCGCGCCCTTCGAAGACGGGATTTTCGCCCGGCACGAGCCGACCGGAGTAGTGGCTACCGGCGACGATTTCGGTGGGGCCGTCCGCGACGGTCAGGATGTCGCTGAGGGCGACTTGCACACTCAGCCAAATCAGCGGCAGGCGGGCGCCGGCGGGCCAGCGCGGAATTTCCGGTGGCAGTGGATGTTCGAGCTTGTTGCAGTCGTCCACGTGCCAGTTGGAAACCGCCTGCCCTGGGCCGTTGCGAATGACGTTCTGGCCGCAGTAGCGGCAATCGGGGTCGAGGATGCCCTGCACGAGCGAGTAGATCGGTTCGCGGATGAAGAGCTGCGCAAAATCGATGTGGTAGTCCTGCGAGTTGCGCACGACAAACCAAGTGCCGCGCTTTTCCGCAAAAGCGGGGTCGGCCACACTGTCGTCGGTGAGTTTGCGCAGGTTCGCGCATTCGGCCTGACTCAGCGCGCCGGGAATCACGGCGAAACCGTCGCGGTCAAAACGTGTGAGGATCGCGCTGGTCTCGTCGGCTGAGAATGGGGTGGTGAGGCCGTCGGGTCGGTTCATGAGTAATGGGGATTTACAACTGGAGCGTAGACCGGTGATCGGGGTCAAAGACAAGTCCGCTTTCAAATATTCGGATGAAAAATCAGTCTGGTTTCCCGCGTTGCATCTCGTCCGGCGAGCGTTTGCTATCGGGTCATGCTATTTTCTTCCCGCGAGAAAGTCCGCTGTGGGGTCGCCGGGGTCGGCTCGCTTGGCCAGCATCATGCCCGGATCTACGCCACTTTGCCGCACGCCGAACTCACGGGCATCTTTGAGACCAGTGACGCCCGGGCGGCGGAGATCTGCGCCAAGCACAACTGTCAGCGCTTCGCCACGATGGCGGAACTCGGCGCGTCCTGCGATGCCATCTCCGTGGTGGTGCCCACCGACCGGCATGCGGAGGTGGCGCTGCCGCTGCTGGCGCAGGGTTGCCATCTGCTTATCGAAAAACCCCTGTGCGCGAGCCTCGAAGAGGCCGAGCAGGTACTGGCCGCGGCCCGCGAACATGGCTGCCTCGTGCAGGTGGGCCATATCGAGCATTTTAACCCGGTGATGAGCTTTTTGGAGAAGCACGCCGATCGACCGCAATATATCACCACGGAGCGGCTCGCGCCCTACCAGACCCGCGGCACCGAGGTCGGGGTGGTGCTCGACCTAATGATCCACGATATCGGCATCGTGCTGGCCTTAGTGAAGTCAACAATCCGGAAGATCGACAGCGTCGGCGTGAAGGTGCTCTCGAAAACCGAGGATATTGCGAATGCGCGCATCGAATTCGAGAACGGCTGCGTGGCTAACCTCAGTGCCTCGCGAATGAGCCTGAAAAAAAACCGCGAGATCCGCATCTTTCAGGACAACGCTTACCTGTCTCTCGATTTCATGAACCAGAAAGGTCACCTCGTGAAGAAGACCGACCTGATCGCCTACGGCGTGAAACTTAAGGTCGGTCTCGCCAAGGCGGGCGATGCCTCGTCGATTCCGGTGCACGAGATACCCATCGAGAAAGGCGAACCGCTGGCCATCGAGCTGGCCCATTTTGTGGATAGTGTGCGCCAAGCGAAACAACCTAAGGTCGGTGGAGCGCTCGGCAAGAGTGCGCTGGAGGTAGCCATCACGATCACCGAGCAGATCCGGAAGGCACAGAAATAATGGCCGCCAGAAGGCACTCAAGATGCAAGCGAAGGAAGCCGCGCTACCATGAGTAAGCCGATGCTGCCCTTTCGGCTGCCGCCGCCCGCCGGTGGGCGGGTGGATGTGCTGATCGTGGCGGGAGAACATTCGGGCGATGAGCATGCCGCGCGGATGGTCCGCGCGCTGAAGGTGCAGCAACCTGAGCTGGCGGTCGCCGCACTAGGTGGCCCGGAGCTCACGGCGGCTGGGGCGCAACCGTTGCATGATCTCACGGCTTCGTCGGTCGTTGGTTTTGTCGAAGTGTTGAAACACTACAGTTTCTTCAAGGCGTTGTTCGACGAAACCCTGCGGTGGATTGGTGAACACCGGCCGCGGGCGGTGTGTTTTGTGGACTATCCCGGTTTCAACCTCCGGCTGGCGGCCCAACTGCGCGAGCGCGGGCTATCCGTCAAAGGTGGGGGTGGCGTGAAGTTGTTCTATTACATCTCGCCGCAGATCTGGGCTTGGAAGGCTAGGCGCCGCTTCACGATGGCGCGGGACCTCGACGCACTCGCGGTGATCTTTCCCTTCGAGGTCGCGTGCTACAAGGATACCGACCTGCCCGTGGAGTTTGTGGGCCATCCGTTCCTTGCTGTGAACTACGCGCCCCCCGTGCGCCACGATCCCGACGCTCCGGTGCTGCTGCTGCCCGGCAGCCGGGTGCAGGCAGTGGGCCGGATTTATCCGGTCTTGCTGGCAGCGTATGAGCGTTACCGCTTGGCCGGCGGCACCCGCGAGGCGGTGGTGATTTATCCGAGCGAAGAGGTGGCGGCGGTGCTGCGCCGCCATGAGTCCCCGGGTTGCCGCCTAGTCAAAACCGGCGAGGCGGTGGCGGCGGCCGCGGTGCTCACCAGTTCCGGCACGATGTCGCTGCATTGCGCGCTGGCCGGCATCCCGGGCGTCATCGCCTACCGCACCAACCCCATCACCTACCTGCTAGCGCGCTGGTGGGTGAAGCTCGACTATATCGGCATCGCCAATCTGCTCCTCAAGGAACCCATGTATCCGGAATACATTCAGGGGGCTGCGACGGCGGAGGCGCTAGCCGCCGAGTTGCAGACCGGTCTCGCGGACCCGGTCCGCTTGGCCGGCACGCAGCGACAGGCGGCCGCCTTGCGAGGCCAGTTGAATCAGCCTGCCGCGGGCACGGCGGCGGACTGGCTCGCCCGGAGGTTGAGCGGATGATTCACCCTACTCTGCGGGCGCAACGGGGTCCGTTCATCCTATGAGCGCCAAGACGTCAAATTTCCAACGCCGCAGCCACGTCCTCACCGTGGTGATCTTTATACTGGGCGTGACAGCGTCGGTGCTGGCTTGGTGGCTGGTGCGGATCGAGACTCAGCGCGTGGATGAGGCGCGCTTTGGTCGGCAGTCAGAACGCTTGACGCAGACGATTTTAGCGCGCTTCGGCACGGTGTCCGACCTGCTGCACGGGGCGCGGGCGATGGCGCTGGCCAGCGACGAAGTGAATTCGCGGGAGTGGTCGGTTTATTTTGACAACCTCACGCGCCAGTTCGTCAACGGTATCGTAGGCATGGGCTACGTCGAACGCGTGGCCCGCGCCGACCTGGATGTCTTCGAGGCGGAGCTGCGCAGGGCCGGACGGCAGGATTTCACCGTGCAACGTGTCGGTGCACACGACTGGTTGTATGTTGTCACGAGCATCGAGCCCGTGGCGCGCAACACCGGCGTGCTCGGGCTCGATATCGGCTCCGGCACCACCCGCCGGCTCGCGGCCGAAGAAGCCGCCCGCCGCAATGTCCCCGTGCTATCGCGCCGCATCCGGCTCGACTATGACGGGCAGCTCTCCGTCCCGGGGTTCCTGCTCCTGCTGCCGGTCTATGCCGGTGGCGTGCCGCCGACCGACGTGGCCGCGCGCATGCAGGCTGTGCGCGGTTGGGTGTATGCTTCGATTCGGATCGATCAATTGCTCGCTGACCTACCGACGAGCGCGGCGGTGCAACTGGATTTCGAGGTCTTCGAGGGGCAAGAGACTTCCCCGGCCACATTGCTATACGGCGGGGACGGACATCTTACCGCCGCAGACCGCGCGTTCACCGAGGAGGATTATGCCAACCGGAGCGTTCACGGGCAGCGCTCGCTGAAGGTGCTGGGCCAGCCCTGGACGTTGTGGCTCAGTTCAACCCCGGAATTTGACGCCGACGGCAACCAGCTCATGGCCTGGGTCGTGGGCGGCGGCGGCCTAATCGCCTCGCTCCTCGGCGCGCTGCTGACCTTCAGCCTCGTCAACTCGCGCGTGCAGGCGCAGGACTTGGCTGACCGTATGACTGTCAACCTGCGCCGGGCCGAGGCCGAGTCGCGCCGGTTGGCGATGATCGCGCGGCACACGACCAATGCGGTGGGCCTGTCCGACCCGGAAGGTCGCGTGGTCTGGATTAATGAAGGGTTCACCCGGTTGTTTGGTTTCACCCTTGCTGAAGTGAAGGGCAAGTTTGCCCCGGAGTTGATTCGCGGTCCCAAGACCAACAAGCGCGGCTATGCCGAGGCCATGCTGGCGTCGCGCAAGGGCCGGGAATACCGCGGCGATATGCTCCACTATACCAAAGAGGGCCGCGAGGTGTGGTGCGCCACCGAAAGCCAACCACTGCGAGATGAGGCCGGCCGGATTACGGGCTTCATGTCTATCCAACTCGACATCACTGCGCGGAAGCAGGCCGAAGCGGCGTTTGCGCGTAAGGACGCGCAGTTGCAGTTTATCTCGGACAATGTGCCCGTGGGGATGAGCTGGGTGCGCTATGATCCGGCGGGCAATGAGACGCGGAACAGCGAATGGTTTTTCCGCATCAGCGGACTCAAGCGCGGCCAGCCACTTGAAGTCGACACGGTCCGGCGGCTCTCCCATCCGGATGATCTCAAGAAACAGGATGAACTGCGCCGTCGTTTGACCGCGGGTGAAATTGACGAATTTAGTTTGGAAAAACGTTACCTGCGTTCCGATAGCACCACCGTTTGGGTGCTTTTGAGCTGCAAGGCCTACCGGGCACCCGATGGCCAGCTGGATCAGGAGATTTCGACCATCATCGACATCACCGAGCGCAAACGCGCGGAGGAAGCGCTTGCGCAAAAGGAGGCGCAGTTGCGGTTTGTCTTCGACGTCGTGCCGGTCGGTATCCACCTACACATCGTCCGTTCCCGGGCCGGCCACCAGGAAGAGACCCGGTTGGTTAACGACGCCCACAGTCGCATCACTGGCCTCACGGTGGACCAGATGCAGGACCAGATGGTCTTTGCCACCATCACACATCCGGACGATTACGCCCGACAACGCGAACTATACGCCGCTCTGCAACGCGGTGAGACGGATCGATTTCAGATCGAGAAACGCTATCTGCGGCCGGACGGGGCCGTGGTCTGGGTGCTGCTTTCCACCCGCCGCTTCCTGGAAGCGGATGGCGCCGGTTTCCAGGACATCGTAACGGTGGTGGATATCACCGACCAACGACGTCAAGCAGAGGAATTGCGCGCCGCCAAGGAAACTGCCGAGGCCGCCAGCCTCGCGAAGAGCCAGTTTCTCGCGATGATGAGCCATGAGATCCGCACACCGATGAACGGTATCATCGGGATGACGTCGCTCCTGCTCGATTCCCAGCTTACTCCCGAGCAACGCGACTACACCGAGACCATCCGCCTGAGCGGTGACCAACTCCTCACGATCATCAATGACATCCTCGATTTTTCAAAAATTGAGTCGGGCAAGCTGGAGCTTGAGCAAACAGAATTCAGCGTGCGCGAATGTGTCGAAGGCTCACTCGACCTGCTGGCGCCACGCGTGGCGGAGAAGGGACTCGATTTACTCTACGAAATAGCTGACGGTGTGCCGGGCACGGTGGGCGGAGACTCGACCCGCCTGCGCCAAGTGCTGGTCAACTTGCTTTCAAATGCCATCAAGTTCACTAAGGTCGGCGAAGTGGTGTTGAACCTGCGGGTGGGTGACACCACCGCGGATAAGATCGAACTCCACTTCGCGGTGCGCGACACGGGCATCGGCATCCCCCCCGAGGCGCAGGCGCGCCTGTTTGAATCCTTCAGCCAAGTTGATGCCTCGACCACGCGCCAATACGGCGGCACCGGACTGGGTCTGGCCATCAGCAAGCGTCTCGTGGAAATGATGGCGGGTCGCCTCTGGATGGAGAGCGTGCCCGGCCAAGGCTCCACGTTTCATTTCACCATTACGGTTAACGCCGTGGCGAGCACTCCGAGCCATTTCCTCGGCAGCGGGGTTGCTGACATGGTGGATAAACGTCTGCTCATCGTGGATGATAACGCCACCAACCGCCGCATCTTGCAAACGTTGGCGAACGGTTGGGGGATGCATCCCCGGGCGGCCGCGTCCGCCGCCGAGGCACTCGCTTGGCTGCGCGCCGGGGAGCATTTTGACGTGGCCATTCTTGATATGCACATGCCGGAAATGGACGGCATGATGCTTGCGAGGGAAATTCGCAAAATGACTGCAGTCAAATCGTTGCCCTTGATCTTGCTCTCATCCCTCGGGCCACGGGAACACCTGCTGCGCGACGGATTATTTGCCGCGCATCTGACCAAACCAGCCAAGCCGACAAAAATTCTTGAGGTGATGGCGGGAATTTTCCGCGCCTTGCCAGCCGCGTCCACGGTCGCACCGGTGATCAAACTGCCGCGTGGGGATGCCCCGTCTAAGTCGGAACGGCTGCTTTTGGCGGAGGATAACACCGTCAACCAGAAGGTCGCGCTGATGCTATTAGACCGCCTCGGTTACCGGGCCGATGTCGCGGCGAATGGGCAGGAAGTGCTCGCCGCCCTTGTGCGCCAGACCTACGACATTATTCTGATGGACGTGCAAATGCCCGAGATGGACGGCCTCGAGGCCACCCGCACGATTGTCCGCAAATATCCCAACCCGGCGCGGCGGCCGTGGATCATCGCGTTGACGGCTAATGCCATGCAGGGCGATCGCGAACAATGTCTCGCGGTCGGGATGAATGATTATATCAGCAAGCCTATTCGCCGCGAGGAATTGGAGACGGCGCTTAACCGGGCCCGGACGGAACGGTCGGTTTGAGCGTCACGGAATTTCCTCGCGGGCCCGCAACCCGGTGGCGGGGAAGACCGTAGGGCGCAGCGCCAGGCGGCCTTGGATATCCGCCCACAAGCCGGTGGCGCGTTCGCTGAGTAGCGCCCGGCCACGATTGAGTTCAGCTTCACGAGCGGCGCGGTTTTCGTCGGCGATCTTGGCGAGGTCGTCGAGATTGTAGAGGTAGACGTTTTCCAACGCGGCCACCGCGCTGTCCACATCGCGGGGCAGGGCGAGATCGATGTAGAGCTGGGACCGGGCGGCGCGGCGGCGCATGGCGGTGCTGACTGCCGCCGCAGCCACGACTGCACCCGGTGCCGCGGTGGCACATACGACGATGTCGAACTCGCCTAGTTTCACCGGCACGAGCCAGAAGGGCAGGGCGAAAGCCCCGAAGGTGTCGGCCAGTTCCATGGCGCGGTCCAAGCGCCTGCTGGTGACAGAGAGGCTGCCGGCGCCACGGCTCAGAAAAGCCTTGGCAGTCTTTTCGCCGATTTCTCCGGCCCCCAGCAGTAACACGCGGGTCGGCGCGAGATCGCCGAAAATATTGTGGGCCAATTCCACGGCGACATTGGCGATACTCACCTGGCCTTCGCTGATCGCGGTGTGCGTGCGCACGTGCTTGGCGGCTTGGAAGGCCTTTTGGAAAACTCGATTGAGGACCGGCCCGGTGCTGCCGCGCGCCTGCGCCGTGGCATAGGCCACCTTCACCTGACCAAGGATTTCAGTTTCACCCACCAGTTGCGAATCCAGCCCCGCCGCTACTTCGAGCAGGTGCCGCACCGTGGCGGGTCCGTCCAAGCTTATCCGGTGACGGGCGAATTCCTCCTCCGTAAAATTCTGTCGCTGACAAAAAGCCGCCTGCACGCGAGCCAAAGTGCCGGCTTCTTCGGCCACGCCGTAGAACTCGATGCGGTTGCAGGTGTTGAGGATCGCGAATTCTCGCAGGCCGGGGATGGCCGCCAGCTCTTGCTGCAAGGTATCCGCGGCGACGGCGGACAGGGAGAGTTTTTCCCGCACGGCGAGTGGCGCCGTGTGGTGAATGGCGCCGAGGACAAAGAGTCCGGTGGTGGTGGGCACGGTGCTCATGCGTGTGAAATCACGGCGAGTGATAGCAGAGCCAAAGCGAAGAGCAGGATGCTCGCCCAGGCGAAACGGGCGGCGACGAGTTTTCCGCCCAAGCGCAGTCCTAGCGCAATGGCATAACCCGCCCAGATGAGCACCGTTAGTAAGTGTGCGACCCCGATACGGCTAAGGTCCTGCAGCCAATACACCGAGCCCACGCTGAGCGAAGCGGAGAGTAGCAGCGTGCCAAAGCCCAGTAAGCGCACGCTGATCAAATCCAAGTCAAAGAGCGATGGCAGGAAGGAGAACCAGCCGCCGAGGTGTTTATGCTTCAGCGAATAATTACGCAGCAGCAGCATGACCGTGGTCAGGGCGAGGAGGGCGAATACGCCGTAGCTGAATAACGCCAGCGCCGCATGAAACTCGATCCAGGCATTGCCTCCAAAGATCCCGCTGCGGCGCGTCACATCCCACCCGGGAATCAGGAGCGAGGTCAATGTGAGGGTCGCCGCGAGGCACGCGGTGAAGTAGCCGAGTAGGCTGTTGCGGAAGGTCACGCCGATGACGAGATAGAGTGAAATCGCCGACCAGGCGGTAAACTGAAACAGCTCGAAGGTATTGCCCAAGGGACACCCGCCGACGGCCATGCCGCGCAAGTAAAGGCCGGTGACCTGCAGCCCATAGCCGGCTAAGATCAGCCCATACATGGCGATATTGCGCGGCCGACCCGCCCGCAGCAGCGACCAGGTGCCTAGCAGAAAACCAACCAGATAGAACTCGGCGGCGAGCCAGAGCCAGGTGCGATCGGTCATATAGGCGAGCATAAGGGCAGGAAGCTGCCTCGCCGGTCGCCCGGTGGCAAGTCCGGCGGCTTGAACTGTGGCCGCCGTCGGTCAGTGTGCCGCGCATGCGCTCCCGCCCACGGCTTTGTCTGGTGAACGCCACCGCCATCCAGCGGCCCGTCCCGGCCGGCCGGATGGCAGCCCGACGCGTGCATTTACTGCGACCGGAACAGATCCACCCGGTGGTGCGGATCGCGCACCGGCAGGACGGCGGCCTGCTCATTCCCCGTCGCCTCATCCTTGATTACGAATTGGTGCTCATCCTGCGTGGGCGGGGGGAGTGGACTTGTGCGGGCGAGACGCATCCGTTGGGGGCGCATGACCTGCTGTTGATCCCGCCGTTTGTGCCGCATACGTTTGCCGTAGTTGAGTCCGCGGCCGTGGAGCATATTGCGGTGCATTTTGATTTTGCACCTGATGTGCCGACGACCGCCCGCGGCTTGGCCAAGCGGCGACCGTTCCGGGTGCGTTTTACGCATGGTCTGGAATTTCCATTGCAACGCCGGCTGTATGCCGGCCACCGGTTGGAGCGTTTGCTGCAAGGCGTGGTGGCAGCGCACGGCAGTGACGACCTGCTCGGCCCGGCCTTGGCGTCGGCCTTGTTGGCTGAGACGTTGCTCAACCTGTTGGCGGAACCGACGCCGGCCCCCATGACCGATCAAACCGCGCGCCAAAGGACACGGGTGGAGCAGGTCACGGCGCATATGCGGGCGCACCTTGGCGCCGCGCTCGACCATGCCGTGCTGGAACGGGTGTCGGGACTTAGCACCAGCCGCTTACAGGCGGTGTTTCGTGAGATTACTGGCTATCCGCCGCTTGATTATCTGCGCCGCTTGCGGGTCGAGGAAGCGCGCCGGTTGCTAGCCGATGCGCGTTTCTCGGTGAAGGAGGTGGCGGCGCGGACGGGCTTTCGCGACACCAGCCATTTCAGCAAGGTTTTCCGGCGGATTGATGGGCTGTCGCCCGCCCATTTTCGCGAAGCGCTCCTCGCTGGTCGGCAGGAAAAATAGCCAACACCTGCGTGCCGCAAACAAGGATGCGCACCTGACAAATCCCGGATGATTGGCAGACTGTTGGCACCATGCTTACCCCGACCCAAATTGCTGAGTTCAAATCCACCGGTTATCTCCGTGGTGCCCAAGTGCTCGCTGACGCTACCGTGGAGGTTTTACGCTCAGAGGTGGAACGCGTGATCGCCGAGCGCGAGCGCAAGGACATCCCGCAACCCGTGCTCTGCCATAACTTCGTGGGCAATGAGGACGCCCCGGTCTGGCAGATCGTCAATATCTGGGAGGCGAGCCAGCCCTTCGCGCAATTGATCCGGCATCCCCGGATCGGGGCGGAGATTGCCCAGCTCACCGGCGCGAGCGACCTGCGCATCTGGCACGACCAAATTCAATACAAGCCTGCCGCCAAGGGTGGCGTGAACATGTGGCACCAAGACGCCCCGCTCTGGCCGATCCTCGCGCCGATGACCGAGGTCACGGCTTGGGTCGCCCTTGACGACGTCGATGTGGACAATGGCTGCATGAGCATGGTGCCCGGCTCGCATCGGTGGGGCGACCACATGGACTACCTGCGCACATGGCGCGATTTTGCGAAGGACGTGCCTTCCGAGTATCAAGGTCACAAGGTGACGGTGCGCACCTGCCCGGTAAAAATAGGCGAGGTGCACTACCACCACGCCCTGACGTGGCACGGTTCGCACGCCAACACCAGTGGCCGGCCCCGCCGGGCTATCGCGCTGCACTACATGACTGGCGAGACCCGCTTCGTGGCCTCGGGCGAGCATTGCATGAAACAGTTTGTGGAAGTGGCCGACGGCGAGGTCATGCGCGGGGCGCATTTCCCGCACGTATGGAGCAAGGCAGCGGTGCCGGCGTGAGACCCGCTTGCGGTAATGAGGAAACTGAGGTGCAGCGGGACCTGCGCAGCCACGCCCCAGTATCCGCCGCGTTTGCTGTTACTTGGCCGCGGCTAAGGCCTCGGTGCGGGCCCGGGAGAAACGCACGGCGAGGCGGTGCCAGAGCTCGGGTGACAACGGGGCGTGGGCGGCTTTCACCACACCGGTGATGTGATCGGGTGTTTTCACTCCGACGATCGCACTGGTCACGGCGGGATGAGCTAGGACCCAACGCACCGCGAGTTCGGGCATGGTCAGGCCGAGTTCGGCGGCCATGACCTTGGCCTCCTCCACAGCAGCGAGGATGATTTTCAGGCCCGCACCGTGATAGAGCGGAGTTTTTGCCCGATGGTCATCGAACTTGGTTTCCGGCGTGTAGCGACCGCCGAGCAGCCCGCGTTGCAGGGAGGAATAGCTAAGCACGCCAATGTTGTGACCGAGACAGTAGGGCAGTTCGCGGGATTCGATATCGCGGGCGAGGAGGCTGTAGGGTGGTTGCAGGCTGCCGATTTCAAAATGGTTGCGATAGAGTTCCATCTGCTCCGGGTTCAAGTTACTGACGCCGAACCAACGCACCTTGCCTGCGCGTTTGAGTTGGGCAAAGGCCGCGGCGACCTCATCGGGACGGGTGAGCGGATCCCAAGCATGGATCTGGTAGAGGTCGATATGGTCCGTCTGCAGGCGGCGCAGGGAAGCTTCGCAGGCGCGGAGGATGTAGTCGCGGGTAGTGTCGGGAAAGCGGCCGTCTTTGCCGTGGAAATTCCAGTAAAACTTGGTCGCGAGCACGCAACGATCCCGGTTGCCGTCGCGCTGGAAGAGTTTGCCCAGTTCGGTTTCCGCCAGACCGTCCCCGTAGGCATCGGCGGTGTCGATGAAGTTGATGCCGGCGTCGAGGGCAGCATTGACGGCGGCGGACCAAGGCTCAACCGGGATCTTTCCCCAGAAGGCCGGGCTCAGCTGCCAACAGCCGAAACAGATGGGTGAGACTTGCAGGTCGGTGGCACCAAGTTGACGCAGTTGCATGCTTACAGTTTTTCCACGCGGCGGATGTGGTCAACCCTCCCGGCATTTTTTCTGCGCGACCCAGAAGCGGCAGTCATCGGAGAAATCGCGCACGGCCCGGGACTCGGCGGCGACCTCGCGGCGCATAACATCGTGAAGATGCTCCCAGCCGGTGGCGCGCAGATCGGCGAGAATCTCGTCGCGATCGGGCAAGTGCATGAAGGTGCGGCCGGTGCCAGCCTCCTCGAAATAGCGGTCGCCAAATTCGCGTAAAATCGGATCCTGTTTGCCACGGGCCCAGCGGCGCGCCTCCAGTCGCCAGAGGGCTTGCTCGGTGGGTGAGCTGTTGCGGTCGTGGGTGGTGAACATGCACGTGGCACCCGGACGGCAGACGCGGGCGAGCTGGCGCAGGGCGCGGCGGCGGTTGCGTCGCAACGGAATTTGCATGAGCCCGTTGAACATGAAGAGCACGCCGTCAAACTGAATGTCATCTATTAGATGACAAACATCCAGGCGGGTGGCGTCGGCGTGGAAGAGGGTGACGTGGGCGTTACGTTCGAGGCTGAGGCTCTGTGCTTGGGCCAGGAGTTGCTCGGCAAAATCAAAGGCGTGCAGCTCGCGATAACCCAATTCCCAGAGGGCCGTGCAGACGCGACCGGCGCCGCAGCCCGCTTCGAGCAGCCGGGCGGTTTGGTCAGGGAAGAAGCGGTCAATCAGGATCCGCTCCGAGGCCCAGAGCCCGAGTTTGTGCGCGGCCCGGGTGTAATGCACGACGGCCGTGAGATCGTTGAAGTCGGCGCGGACGATTTTTGGGGAAACCTTTTTCACTGCCGGCAACTGGGAAAGCTGACCACGGATATTACTGAGGGCACGGGTAAATGCGGTGAGGTGATCACGTCGTGAGTTTCGAGAACAAGGTCGTCCGATGCGGTCCGCGGGATTTGTATTTTGGCGTTACGCGCGCTTCCACGCGGCGAGGAACATGCCGTTGGCGTTCAGTGCGTGGGGCCAGAGGAAGAGTTGCGGGTTTTGGCCGAGGACGGGCTCGGGGGTGAGTTCGGGATGCGCGGCGGTGAAGGCAGTGGCGACGGCGGTGGTCTCGCTGCGCGTCAGGGTGCAGACGGCGTAGATCAGGCGACCGCCGGGTTTGAGCGAGCCAGCAACCTGATTGAGGAGCGCGAGCTGGGTGGCGGCGAGTTCCCGCACGTCGTCAGTGGTGGTGGTCCATCGAGCGTGGGGATTGCGCTGCCAAGTGCCGACGCCTCTGCACGGCGCGTCGAGCAGAATGCCATCGAACTTGGTCTTGGTCGGGAGCTTGGCGGAGCCGTCCCAGAGGGCGGTGCGGTAATTGAAAAGCTTCGCCCGGGCGGCGCGGCGTTTGAGGGTGTCGAGGCGCTTGAAGTTGCGGTCGGTGGCCCAGATGACCCCTTTGTTCTGCATCTGGTCGGCGAGATGCAGGGTCTTGCCGCCTTCACCGGCGCAGGCATCCCACCACGTGTGGCCGGGCACGGGCGCGCAAGCGACGCCGACGATTTGTGAAGCGAGGTCCTGAATCTCGAATTCGCCGGTCTTGAACTGCTCGGTTTTGAACAAGTCCTGAGTGCCGGTGAAACGCACCGCATCGGGCGCCAGCTTGGTAGTTTCGGCGGCGAAAAGTGATTTCGCGAGGGCATGGGCGTGGGCCGGACGGGCGCGGAGCCAAAGGGTCGGTTCGTGCTGAAGTTGCCGGAGAAAGCCGGCCTTGGCTTCGGGCGAGGCCAGATCGAGTTCGGTCCAGACCCATGCCGGCACCGCACGGACAGCGAGGGCCTCCGCCTTGATGGATTTGTCATCGGTCTTGAAACGTTCCTGCAGGGCGACGGCCTGCTCCACCCGCTTTTGCGGGGAGGCCTTGGCATCGAGCCAAGAGAGCCAGCGGAAGTAAGCGAAGACGGCCTGCGTGATGCCGCGCTTAGTTTGGCCGCCGAGATAGCGGCGCGTTTC
>JBDNGL010000001.1:0-2829 GCA_041689285.1 Opitutaceae bacterium | reverse complement strand
ATAGCTTGGTCTGCCCGGCCATTGATAGCTGGATGGGCAAAATGGGCGAAGAATTGCCGAGATTGCTGGGTTTTGGCGAGCGAGGCGGTGGATTGTAGGAGTTTCCGCCGCTATGCGGACATCCTCCTCAACAAGTGAAAGCCCATTTTTATGAACAACAGCCATCTTGCCGACATCCTCGCCACCGAGAATGGCATCACCAAGGCTGATGCGCGCAAGCTGGTCGATGGCGTCTTTGCCGCGATCGCTGATGCCGCAGCCACAGGCGACGAAATCTCGCTTAACGGCTTTGGCAAATTCAAGGTCAAGGACGCGGCTGCCCGCGAAGGCCGCAACCCTTCGACGGGCGCCACGATCCAGATCGCGGCATCCAGGAAGCTCACCTTCGCTCCCGCCAAGGCGGTAAAGGACAAGCTCAACGGCTAATTCTTGGACGGCGCTCCGCTTACGTTCGGGACGCCGTGTTGATGTACCGACCGCCTATGCGATCTGCGGGCGCTGTCACCGCCTACTTCATCTCCGGTTCCATAATCATGACACCTGGCCGCGCATGCCGCGCTTCAAGCGCGCGGCGGAGCGTGGTTCGAGCGGCTGTCGAAGGATCCAGCCAGCAAAGCCCGGCCGTTCTCCGAGACCTACCCCGAGGGACTGCCCGGCGCGTTTACGCTCTGATCATAAGGGGCACCGGCTTTGTCGGGAGGCCGCAGGAGCGGTCACCGACGCGGCGAGCTGGACTGATTCGTGCGGATGTTCAAGAGTGTGGCGGTGCAACTCTCAGCTGAGAGACTGCTGTCTTGCGCCATTTTCCAGCGGTGATTTGATCTGCAATTATCCGAGGGTGCTAGAAGGACATTCCCGATGAAGCATAAGGGGCGAGCTTCGGAAAAGAGGATTCGTGCAAATATCTGCAAGTGATCGCAGAACGTTCTGCTACCCACGCCAACGAACTTTGAGCTGTCGGTCCGCTTTCGTGAGAGTTTCGGGCACCGGCAGGCGTACGAAAGTCGCCGAAGAATGAACCCGCGGGCCGTGCGCGCTGGTTCATCGTAGGCGCCGGGGCTCCTCGATTTCCTCGGCATCTTCGGTCGATGCATGCACCTCGTCACGGATGATTTTTTGGGAAATCTCCAGGAGATCGGCGGTCAGGGCGTCGCTCAACTCCTCAAATTCCGGCCAGAGCATAGTCATGAGCCAGGTTTCCAACCCCGAAGAACTGATGGCCGGCTTCATCGCCACTCACCCGATCGGTCACATCGGTGAGCCTGACGACATTGCCGAAATGGCTCTTTTCCTTGTCTCGGAGCGCTCGAAATTCATCACCGGTAGCGCCACGATCGTCGATGGGGGCGCAACCGCCTGAAAACGGCTCTGTCAAACCAATGTGGCAGTTGGACTGTCTATGACACCCGCGGATGGCGAGGCCTCGCGACCTTCCCTCACACGCGAGGCCATGAGCAGATCCTGGTTGAGGCCGCGCCACAGCCCGTTGTCGCGCCACAGGTAGAACCAGCGCCGTACGGTCGAGACCGGCGGGAAGCAGGGTGGCAACATCCGCCACGGCAATCCACCGCGCAGCAGATACAGGATCGCCTCGACAATCCGGCGCATCGGCCATTCGCGCGGGCGTCCGACATGCGAAGGGAGCGGGAAGAACGGCTCCAGCACCGCCCACTCGGCATCGGTCAAATCACTTGGCAAAGCCAGCCCGGCTTGCGCATGACGCGCGCGAGTGGTGTCGGTCCACATCGTTGAACTCCGGAAGTTTGTTGCAAAACCACCTGAATCAACGACTTGGTCAGCCGTCAAGCTAACCCGCTGATACCACTCAACTTAATTTTGGATCCGGCTCTCAACACCATCGTGCTTTTGGACGACGAGTTCCAGGGTTCTGCAAGAAGGGCTGGGCGGGCCCAGTGGCGCGAGCATACCATCGCCGAACGTGGCTACGCGCACCCTTACCAGAAGCACGTCCTGCAGGCAGACGAAGGCGCTGACTTCGACTTCCTTGTTGGTCAGTCGGGAACGGGTATCCCGAAAGACAGCCATTAGCGCTGAAGAAGACTTCAATGGCGGCCGGGTGGCGCGCTTCGAGCAGTCACGCTTGAGGACAAATATAAAGCAGACAACGTCTGGTATTCCCGACTATCGCGGGCAGTCGTTTTCATCCGCACACCGAAGTCGGACATAGCTTTCGGTTCGGATCAACCGAGAGCCTTCCCGTTTAATCCATCCTTCTTGGTACAATCCAGTGTTGGCGGTGATCGTGCCGTCAGGTTGTCAGGAAGCGCGGCAAGCGGCGTTCCGCCCCGCGCCGGAAATCGCCGAAACTGGCGGCGAGCAGTTGAGTCACGTGCAGTACAAGGTCGCCGCGAAGGAACTGATCCGTCGACGACTGCGCGATCCAGGATCGGCAGACTTCTCGGGACTTGAGGTCCATCGCGTGCCCGGGCACTCTTCGGTGGTCTGCGGACTGGTCAGTTCGCGAAACGGGTTCGGCGGGATGACTGGCGCGCAAAGATTTATCTCCGGTTATCAGGTGATTATCGAGGAAGGCATGGCGCCGGGTCGGATGGACTAGGAATGGGCCCGACTGTGTTGACAGCAGCCGGGCCCGTCAGGGGTTCAGTATGGCATCCTCAATCCACCTCGGCGAAAGCGGCTTGAGGCCATCAAGTGCAGGTATCAGGCCCGTTCATATTGGGGCGCCCACAGGGCCTGCGCATCAGTCCGCCCCTCACCAACCGCGCGTTGGGAACCAGAGGTCATCCTGGCACTCGGCGGAAACCAGAGCTTCGCCCCAGTCGACCTCGAAAAAGCTGCTGTTCTTGT